>CAKTBC010000014.1 GCA_934533005.1 uncultured Oscillospiraceae bacterium
CGGCTCTTACGATGGCCGTCAGGTTCTCAAGGTAGACGAGGAGAAAAAGTAACCGAGCTTAAGAAGAGGAGGCTTTGTCCCCCTCTTCTTTTGCTATGAAGAACTTTGCGTCGATTGACAAGGGCACACGCGGTTCTGCCGGGCGGAAATGCGCTCATACGGCGTCAAAGCCCTTGAGAATACACAAAGTATTCTCTGCGGACTTTTCCTTGTCTGCGAGCATTTCCGCTCCAGCAGAACTGCTACGCATCGGACAGCCTTGGATTTTCGAGGGTTTTTTGTTCTTTTGGACGCAGGCGGGCTGTCGCCCGCCAAGGAGAAAAGGGCAAAAAGCTCCGAAAAGACTGGCTGTCCGACGTGCGTGCCCTTGTTAATCGACGCTTCTCAGAGGAGTTATCCCCTATGTACAACACGATCTCGTCGGTAGATCCCGGCTCTCGGCTGGAGGGCAGGGTCCTCCCCGGAGACGAATTGCGTTATATAAACCGGCACGAGATCCATGACGTGCTCGATTATAAATACTGGGCATATGACCGCTCGCTCACGCTGGAATTCCGGGACGCGGGCAAGATCCACATCCGCAAAAAAGAGGGCGAGGATCTCGGTCTGAACTTTGAAACGTACCTGATGGACAAGCCGACGGGCTGCTCCAACCGGTGTGTGTTCTGCTTTGTGGATCAGCTGCCGCGCGGGATGCGCAAAACGCTCTATTTTAAAGATGACGACGCGCGTCTTTCGTTTCTCACGGGGAACTATATCACCTGTACGAATCTCTCCGAGCGTGAATTGCAGCGCATCTGCGATTTGAAGGTAAGTCCGCTGAACATCTCCGTGCACGCGACCGATCCGGAGCTTCGCGCCAAACTCATCGGCAATCCGCGCGGAAAAGAGATCATGGATATCCTGAACCGGTTCGCCGCGGCGGGCATTTTTATGGAGTGCCAGATCGTCGCCGTGCCGGGCTGGAACGACGGCGCGGCGCTGCAGCGCTCGCTGGAGGATCTCGCCGGACTTTATCCGCACGTGAGCAGCGTTTCCATCGTGCCGGTGGGGCTCACCTGCCACCGCGAAAAGCTCACGCCGCTCTCCCCCTATACGCTCGAACAGGCCCGCGCAACAATTGCGCAGGTAGAGGCCTTTGCCGCAGAGTGCTTTGAAAAATACGGCAGCCATATTTTCTATTGCAGCGACGAAATGTATCTCCGCGCCCAGCTTCCCCTGCCGGAGGACGAATACTACGAGGGCTATGACCAGCTCGAAAACGGCGTAGGCATGCTGCGTCTGCTCGAAACGGAATTCGATCTCGCGCTCTCACTCGAAGATGCGTCCGACCGGAAAGATACGCCGCGTTTTACCATCGCCACCGGCAAGGCCGCTGAGCCGTATCTGCGCGCGCTTGTGGAAAAAGCCGGGGCAAACGGCACGGTCTATGGTATCCCGAACGACTTTTTCGGCCACACCATCGAGGTCGCCGGACTGCTCACCGGGCGGGACATTCTCCGCCATCTCCAAGAAAAAGAACTCGGCGAGCGGATATATATCCCAAAAACCATGCTGCGCCACAACGAGGGCGTATTTCTTGACGATCTCACGCCCGAGGACGTATCGCGTGAGCTCGGCGTGCCGGTCATCCCGCTCGAGGTGGACGGCGCGGAGCTGCTCGCCGCGATGCGCTTTGAAGAACTTTAACACCCCCGAAAGGAGGATTTTCCTATGGCTAAACGACCCCTTGTCGCGATCGTCGGCCGCCCAAACGTGGGCAAATCCCTGCTTTTCAACCGTCTGTGCGGGAAGCGTCTCTCCATCGTGGAGGACACCCCCGGCGTGACGCGCGACCGTCTGTACGCCGAGTGCGAATGGGCAGGCCGCACCTTTGATATCGTCGATACCGGCGGCATCGAACCGACGGCGGACAGCGAAATTCTGCTCTTTATGCGCGAGCAGGCGGAGATTGCCATCAACTCCGCGGACGTGATCGTGTTTGTGACCGAGATTGGCACCGGCGTCACCGCTGCCGATCAGGAGGTCGCCGCGATGCTCAAGCGCTCGCACAAGCCGGTCGTGCTGTGCGTGAACAAGATGGACTCCGTCGGTCAGGTCGACCCCGGCATTTACGAGTTTTACTCGCTCGGTCTCGGCGATCCGATCGCGCTCTCGGCCATCCACGGCCACGGCACGGATGAAATGCTCGACGCCTGCATCGAGAATTTTCCGCCCGAGGAAGAGGGCGAGGAAGAGGACGATCTCATCCGCGTCGCCGTCATTGGCAAGCCGAACGTCGGTAAATCCTCGCTCGTCAATCTCGTGCTCGGCGAAAACCGCGTCATCGTCGCAGACATGGCCGGCACGACGCGCGACGCCGTGGACACGCGCCTCGAGAACAAATACGGCAAGTATATCTTCATCGACACCGCCGGCATCCGCCGCAAGTCCAAGGTGGACGACCGGATCGAAAAGTTCTCCGTTATGCGTGCGCAGCTCGCCATTGAGCGTGCGGACGTGTGCCTCATCATGATCGACGCGCGCGAGGGTGTCACGGAGCAGGATACCAAGATCGCCGGTCTTGCCCACGAGGCGGGCAAGGCGAGCATCATCGTTGTAAACAAATGGGATCTCGTCGAGAAGGACACCCACACGATGGACAAGATGCGCAAGGACGTTTACCGCGATCTCTCGTTCATGACGTATGCGCCCGTCCTCTTCATCTCTGCGCTCACCGGTCAGCGCACCGAGCGCATTTTTGAGCTTGTGAACTTCGTAAATGACCAAAGCTCCATGCGCATCACGACCGGCTTTCTCAACGACGTGCTCGCCGACGCACAGGCGCGCGTGCAGCCGCCGTCCGACAAGGGACGCCGCCTGAAGATCTATTATATGACCCAGACCGGCACTCGCCCGCCGCACTTCGTCATCTTCTGCAACAGCCGGGAGCTCTTCCACTTCTCCTATCAGCGGTATATCGAAAACCAGATCCGCTCGACCTTCGGCTTGGAGGGCACGCCCATCCGCATCACCATCCGCCAGAAGGGCGACCGCGAGGATAACTGAAAAATTTGAAAAAATCTCCGTGCGCGGCAAAGTCGCTCTTGACTTTGCCGCGCGCATTTGCTATAGTAGACAAGCTGAATTGAATAGATTTCAGTTTGACCGCTATGGAGAAGTCGCGTAGCCCGGTCGAGCGCGCACGATTGGAAATCGTGTATACCCCAAAAGGGTATCGAGGGTTCGAATCCCTCCTTCTCCGCCACAAAGGTACGGTAGCAATGATACAAATTGCTACCGTACTTTTTAATTATTCCCTGTGATAATCCCTTGATATAAAGCCAAAAGCGAGGTTAGTGGGTTCAAATGCGAACCTGCCGACCTCGCTTTTTTGTTTTACAGGTTTCCGGGCAACTTCTGCTGCCGCTGAAAGTGAACCCACTCTGCCGAACCTTTTAATTTTTCATAGAATAATTAAAAGGTTCGAGAAAAATTAAAAGGTATCCTTTCGCTCGGATTGTTAGGAAAAAGCTCGAACAAACTCCTGTTCGTTGATTCTCATCCTTGCAGCAAATCCTTCGTAATCCGCTGTGTCCGCAGGGATTTTCAATCCGTGTTTCGTAATACTAATATCGTCACGTGGCATGACATTTGATTCGTAAGTCGAACCTTGATTCATCCGCAATTTCATGTCATCCGCCCCCCTCTGCTTCAGGGTATAGATAGAACCCCGCCTTTGCGTCAAATCGGAACATATAAGCCAACACCTGTAAATAATCTCTGTTTCCGATGTTATCGATTGGCTTATACTTGGCATCGGCAATGATCCGAGCTTCATTATCCCGGCTGATAAAGTCCGGGTAGATAAGTCCAATATTTCCTTCAAACAGACGTTGGGCTCCTTTGCCGCCTTTATTCATGGGATGATAGAATATTTCGTCAATCAGTGAATTGACGTATTCTTCCCATAACCAGGCACCGTCAAAGAGGATGCCATATATCTGCTTTGAGCCGGAACCGATTTGATGCTTCTGATGTCGCAGAATCAAAAGACACAGTCTTTGCAACGCAAGGTATTCACGGAAATAGGCGTGACGGACTGCATTCTTTTTATGCGCTGCATCTGCTTGCGCTCAAGTGCGGCTCCGCGGAACTCGCGCTGGCGGCGGCGCTGCAGGCTCTGCGCGGGGAAATGAGCCTTTCCATGATGCTCATGTTCCTCTTCTTCTCGTTCAGCATTTTCGCGAGCCTTGAGCCCATCAGCGACAGCGCACACACGCTCGGCGTCATCGACGGTGCCATGGATCAGCTCGATGCGCTCCGGGAAGAAAACTTCATCGATGCCGATGGGAAGGACATTCCGCTTCGGCACTACGATATCGAATTCAAAAACGTCGATTTCGGCTACGATTCCCGCCAGGTTCTGAAAAACGTCAGCTTCACCATCCCGGAAAAGACCTCCACCGCCATCGTCGGCCCCTCCGGCTCCGGCAAGACGACGATTTGCAGTCTGATCGCGCGCTTCTATGATCCACAGTCCGGCAGCATCTCCGTCGGCGGTCACGATCTCCGGGAGTTTACGTGCGATAGTCTCCTTTCTAACATTTCGATGGTGTTTCAGAACGTGTATCTCTTCCACGACACCGTCCGCGCCAACATTCTCTTTGGCCGGCCGGATGCGACAGAGGAAGAGATGATCGCCGCGGCGAAAAAGGCGCGCTGCCACGACTTCATCATGGCGCTCCCGGAGGGCTACGACACCGTGGTCGGCGAGGGGGGCGGCACGCTCTCCGGCGGCGAGCGGCAGCGCATCTCCATTGCCCGCGCCATTCTCAAGGACGCGCCCATCATCCTGCTTGACGAGGCCACCGCGAGCATCGACCCGGAGAACGAGCATCTCATCCAGCAGGCGATCTCCGCTCTTACGCGCGGCAAAACGATCATCACGATCGCCCACCGCCTTGCGACGATCCAAAACGCCGATCAGATTCTCGTTGTAGACGACGGGCGCATCGCCGAGCGCGGCACGCACGAGGAGCTTCTATCGCAAAACGGCCTTTATAAGCGCTTCACCGAGGTACGCGAGCAGGCCGAGGGCTGGCACATCGCCTCGGCATAAAAATTTTCCAATAGGCTCTTGACAAGTGACCGTTCGGTAACTATACTATAAGTTACCGAACGGTCACTTTTGGTTAATGGAGGATATATATGGCGATCGACACAAAAGAGCGGATCATGGAAGCGGCACTGGAGCTGTTTGCGCAGAATGGGTATCTCGGCACGTCCATGAGCGACATTGCCGGGAAGTTGGGGATCACGAAAGCGGCGCTCTACAAGCACTACGCCGGAAAGCAGGAAATTCTTGACCGCATCGTAAAACGGATGAACGAAATGGACTATGAACGCGCCGAAAAATACGAAATGCCGGAAGCGGAGCCGGACGGCTTTGCGGAGGCCTATCTGCACACGCCGGTAGAGAAGATCCGCACCTACAGCGCCGCGCAGTTCGATCATTGGACAAGGGAGCCGTTTTCGGCGAATTTCCGCAAGATGCTCACGCTGGAGCAGTTCCGCGATGCGAAGCTCGCGCGGCTCCACCGCGACTATCTCGCGGGCGGGCCCCTGGAGTATATGGCGGCGATCTTCCGGAAGCTGACGGAGAGCGACGAGGCCGCCATGCAGCTCGCGCTGGAGTTCTATGGGCCGATGTATCTGCTCTACAGCGTTTACGACGGCGCGGAGGACAAGGAAGCCGTCTCTCCCCTGCTTCGCGCTCACATTGACCGGTTTATCACCCGGATTGGATCCGATTACCGAAAAACAAAATAAGTTTAAAAGGAGGAAATTTTTATGAACGCCATTGTTTACACATCCAACACCGGAAGCGCAGAGCGCTATGCGAAGCTGCTCGCACAGGAAACGGCTCTTCCCGCTTACTCTCTCGCCGAGGCAAAGAGCGTCCTCGCCGCGGGGGCGGAGGTCATCTATCTCGGCTGGGTCATGGCGAGCACCGTCAAGGGCTACGCCGCCGCGGCCCGTCGCTATCGGGTGCGTGCCGTATGCGGTGTCGGTATGTGGCAGACCGGAACGCAGCAGGACGCCGTGCGGAAAAAGACGGGCGTCTCCGCCAATGTCCCGGTGTTCACTTTGCAGGGCAACTTTGATGTGAAAAAGCTTCACGGTGTCTACCGTCCCATGATGGAGATCATGGCCAAAACGGTGGGAAAGAACCTAGCTGCGAAGAGTGACCGCACGCCCGATGAGGACGACATTCTGGAGCTCATGCTCCACGGCGGTGAGCGGGTCAAGCCGGAGCATCTGAGCGCCGTGCTCAACTGGTACAACGCGCAGAAATAAGCCATGAAGAGGCGCAACAACATGATAAAGCTCTATTTTGGAAACGCCGTGACGACCGCCACGACGCTGATGATCCTCGCCCTGCTGGGATTTATTACCTATTCCGCAGCGAACCGCACCGCGATCTCAGCCTGGGGACGCCGGAGCGTTATACTGCTGGTCTTCGGTCTCGCCGTATGCTGCTTTGCGGCGGCGCGGGACGGACTGGACAAAACCATCCAGCACGCCATTGACGGCAGCTGCGCGCCCGGCGTTTTCCCGCTTTTGAGCGTTCCGACGCTCGTCGGCTGCGCCGGAGCGCTGCTGATCCTTATCGCCGCCGTCGCAATGCCGATCGCCAAAACGCAGCGAGCGCGCGAGGTGTGGTTTTACATCATGTCCGGCGGCGCGGTGATGAAGATCGTCACCATGGAGATCGCGCGGATCGTTCTCCGGTAAATGCCCTCCGGGAGAAGCTTTCGCGCTCTTGACTTTTGGTGCGGGTTGCCGTATAGTAAAACTAATTAATATTAGTTAGCTGGTGATTCTATGCGGCAGGAGGACACGAAGCAGAAAATTCTCGACGAGGCGCTGCGGCTCTTTTCCGAGCGCGGGTACGACGCCGTGAGCGTCGGCGAGATCGCGCAGGCGGTGGGCGTCAAAGCGCCCTCGCTCTACAACCACTTTCCCGGCAAGCAGGCCATTTTTGAGGCGATCGTGGAGTCTACGGCGGCGCGGTACGAAGCGGACACGGGGAAGATCGACATCCATGTACAGGACGCAGCGCGGGATATCCCGGTCTTCGCGGAGATCACGGAGGACGCTCTTTTTGCCAAGGTACGGCAGATTTTCGAGTATTCCCTCCACAACGACACGATCCGCCGCTTCCGGCGCATGATGACGATCGAACAGTTTCGCTCGCCGGAGCTCGCAGCGCTCTATTCCCGGCGGTATGTGGATCGCATGATCGCCTATCACGCCGGCATTTTCCGCGCACTGACCGCCGCGGGGGAGATTTGCGCGGAGGACCCGGAGACGCTCGCCATGCTGTACGTCTCCCCGGTGCTGACGCTCATCGCCATCTGTGACCGCCAGCCGGAACGGGAGAGCGAGTGTCTGGAAAAGCTCCGGCAGCATGTCGTTTTGTTCTTCCGCATGGTTCACCGGAAGGAGGAATGAAGGATGAAAAAAACGCTTCTTCAAAAGCTGGGGCTGCTCGGCATCGTCAGCTTTCTCTCGTACACCGCGGCGGTCGTCCTCTCGCCCCTCGCCTACCCCGGTTATAACTGGATGGCGCAGGCCGTCAGCGATCTGAGCGCGGCAAACGCGCCGTCGCTCGCGCTGTGGAATCAGCTCAGCGCCTTTTATAACACCTGTGAGGTCGTGTGCGTCACGCTCGTCTGCATCGGCCTGCAGGGACAAAAGACGAAGCTTCTCCGTACCGGCGTTTCTCTTTTTGCCATCATGGAGTGGGTCAGCGCCATCGGTTACCGGATGTTTCCTCTCTCTGAGAGCGGCTACGCCGGGGCATTTCAGGACGTTATGCACATGGTCGTCACCGCGGCGGTCGTGGTGCTCTCCATCGTGTCGCTCGGCATCATCATCGCCGCCGGAGCAAAAGACCGCTCGTGCCGCTCCTACGGTGTGTGCGCCGCCGTCGCGCTCGGCATGATGCTCGTCGGGGCGCTGGGGATGAAGCTCGTCCCCGCCGCGTACTTCGGCGTTGTGGAGCGCTTCAGCGTGTTTGCCGCCACGGGATTCAATGCCGCGCTGGGCATCCATCTCTTCTGTTTGCCTTGCGCAAAAAAGGAGAAAGTCAATGAAAAATAAAATTTATCCCCGCACCGGGGATAAAGAGATCATCTATCTGAAAGACGCTGTGACCGGGCCGAACATTGAGATCGGCGAGTATACCATCTATAACGACTTTGTCCGCGACCCCCGGGATTTTGAGAAAAACAACGTGCTCTATCATTATCCCGTCAACGGCGATAGGCTGAAAATCGGCAAATTCTGCTCCATCGCGTGCGGCGCGAAATTCCTTTTTACGAGCGGGAACCACTCGATGCAGTCCCTCTCGACCTACACGTTCCCCATCTTCCATGAGGAATGGGGGCTGGACGCGAAGGACATTCGCAGTGCGTGGGACAACAAGGGCGATATCGTGATCGGAAACGACGTCTGGATCGGCTACGAGGCCGTCATTCTCTCCGGTGTGACGGTCGGCGACGGCGCGATCATCGGCGCGCGGGCGGTGGTGACAAAGGACGTGCCGCCCTATACCATCGTCGCCGGTGTCCCGGCCCGCCCCATCCGAAAGCGTTTTGACGAGGAGGTCATCGCGAAGCTGCAAGCTCTCCGCTGGTGGGATTGGGACGAGGAGAAAATAAAGCGCTGCATCCCCGCCATCCAGTCGGGCAATATCGACGCCTTGGAGCGTGTGAAATGAAGCCAACTGTTATAGACCCTAACGTCACGACCCGCGCCGAGGCGTATGAGCTCTGGATGGACGCGCCGAACCCGATGGTAACGTTTTTCAAAACGCTGGATGTGGCACCGCTCATCCGGTGCAGCCGCCGGAGAGGCTATAAGTTCAACATGCTTTTGTGTTGGTGTATTGGGAAGGCGGCGAGCGAAAGCAAAGAGTTCTATACACTTCCCGTAGGCCGGGAGCTGCTGCAATACGACAGCATCGCCGTGAACACCATCGTGAAGAACAAAACCGGCGAGGTCAGCTCCTGCGATGTGCCGTTCTCAAAGGATCTCGCGCAGTTTAACGCCGACTATCTCCGTCTGACGCGCGGCGTTGCGGAAAGCTGCGAAAACCACGACCTTCCCGACAGCATGGTCATCGGTACCTCTGCCATTGTGGACACCGAGATCGACGGAGCGGTCGGCATGAACAGCGGCATTTTCAATAATCCCTTTATGATCTGGGGGAAGTATCGCCGGGGGCTTTTCAAAACGACGCTCACGGTATCGTTCCAATTTCACCATACCCAGATGGACGGCGCGCACGTGGGACGGTTTTTGCAGCAGCTGCAGGAGGTGATTTACCATGTGTGATGCAAATCCTATGCCGGCGTTCGAACGGCCTTCTCTGACCCGGGAATTGGACAGCACAGTTTTTCGGAGCTTTTATTATCTCAAGGAGGAACTGGTGGATTTCTGCCGCGAAAACGGTCTGCCGGTCTCGGGCGGCAAGCCGGAGCTGACCGAGCGGATCGCCTGTTTTCTCGATACCGGGAAGGTGCTGCCGCCCTCTGCAAAAAAGAGAACAACGGCAAGTGCCGGAGTGATCACCGAGGATACGGTCATAGAGGCAGAGATCGTGTATTCGGAAAAGCTCCGGGCCTTTTTCCGCGAGAGGATCGGGAAAAGCTTTTCGTTCAACGTGCCGTTTCAGAACTGGCTGAAAGAAAACGCCGGGAAAACCTACGGGGACGCCATTCCGGCATATTATCGCGTGTTGGAAGAAAAGAAGCGGAAGAAAATGGCCATTGGCAGGCAGTTTGAGTATAACACCTACATCCGTGACTTCTTCGCGGACAACCACGGAAAGAGTCTCGCCGACGCGATCGTATGCTGGAAATACAAAAAGTGCCTTCCGGGACACCATCGGTATGAACGAGCAGACCTCATGGCTTTAGAGCAGAAAAAAAGCAAAACGAAAACAAAATAAAAGAAAAATTTTAAGGAGTATTTTTGAAACTTATCACTTTATCACCGGAGTGTGCGGCCTGACCGGGAGGTCTGGCAAATCCAACCACACGCCATGCCTCCCGAAGAAACCGAAACACATCTTCCGGAGGAGAAACCATGAATCGCGAAAACAAACGCAGATCCTTTGAAAAGGGTTACTATAAGACACACGCCTGCACCGACGCCTTCACCTGCAAGGTATGCGGCAGGCTCTGCACGCCGGAGAACGCCGGCAGCGACCACCGCAACCATTGCCCGAACTGCCTGAGCAGCCTGCATGTGGATTTAGAACCCGGCGACCGGGCCTCCGACTGCGGCGGCATCATGGAGCCGATCGCCGTATGGGTGCGCAAGGGCGGCGAGTGGGCGATCATCCACCGCTGCCGCCGCTGCGGCGCGCTCAGCTCCAACCGTGTGGCGGCGGACGACAACCCCATGAAGCTCATGAGCATCGCCATGCGGCCGCTTTGCGAGCCGCCCTTCCCGCTTGAACGCATTGAAGAAATGACCGCGCTCATGGGCGGTGACGGGAGTCTGAAGTAACCGAAAAAAGCGAGGCGCAGGGATATACCGCACGGTATCGCCCTGTGCCTCTTTTCCCGACGAAGAAAAACGGCAAGAAATGTCGAGAAGAGTATCGCGTCGCGCAGTAGAATGCCGCAAGTAAGGAGTTGAGAATATGAACGAACAGACGCTGGCCGTGCAGCGGATGCAGGACTACATTGAGAGCAACCAAACGGAGGATATCCGCCTTTCCGATCTCTCACGCGCATCGCTCTATTCCCCGTGGTATTCCTACCGGCTGTTCCGAAGCTATCTGGGGCTGACGCCCGCGGAGTATATCCGCAAATGCCGGCTCACGCAGGCGGCACGGCAGCTTCGCGACGGAAACGAGCGCATCATCGACATAGCCTACGATGCCGGTTTTACCAATGCGGACACCTTCACGCGCGCGTTTTCCCGGGAGTTTGGCCGGAGCCCGAGCGATTACCGGAAGGAGCCCGTGCCGGTCACGTTCTTTATTCCTTACGGTGCAAAATACCGTGAACTGCGAAAGGAGAACATCGACGTGTCCAACATCCAACCGATCTACATCCAGACCGTCCGCCGGCCGAAGCGGCTATGCATCATCAAGCGCGGCCAAAACGCGGAGGACTATTTTCCCTACTGCGAGGAAGTGAGCTGCGATGTCTGGGGCATTCTCATGAGCATGCGCTCGCTCTGCGGCGAGCCGGTCTCCCTGTGGCTGCCGCCCCGGTACAAGAAACCCGGCACCTCCACCTACGTGCAGGGCGTGGAGGTCGAGCCCGATTACGCGGGCATCATTCCCGAGGGGTTTGACACCATTCTCCTGCCGGAGGCAGAGTATCTGATGTTTCAGGGGCTGCCCTTCCGGGAGGAGGATTACTGCGAGGCCATCCGCACCGTGCAATCGGCAATGGATCGCTACGATCCCTCCGTCATCGGCTGCCGCTGGGACGACGAAAACCCGTGCATCCAGCTCGAACCGCGCGGCGAGCGCGGGTATATCGAGCTGCGGGCCGTTCGGAGGATCACGGAATGAGCGAGGCTATTTTTGTTGAAGGGCTGACAAAATCCTACCATGGGAAAACCGTGGTCGATCATCTGAGCTTTTCGGTAAAAAGCGGCACGGTATTCGGGCTGCTCGGCGCAAACGGCGCAGGGAAAAGCACCACCATCGAGTGCATCCTAGGCACGAAAGAGGCCGACGCCGGCACGGTGCGTCTGCTGGGGCAGAGCCCGAAGAAGCGCCGCCGCACACTTTTTGAACGCATCGGCGTGCAGTTTCAGGAGGCCGACTACCATAGAGAGATCAAGGTCTCCGAGCTTTGCGAGGAAACCGCCAGCCTTTACCGCAGCCCCGCCGACTGGCGTAAATTGTGTGAGAAGTTCGGTATCGGTGATAAAGAAAATACGCCGGTCAAAGGTCAGTCGGGCGGCGAACGCCAGCGGCTTTTTATCGTACTCGCGCTCATCCCGCAGCCGGAGCTTGTGTTTCTGGACGAGCTGACCACGGGACTTGATGCAAAGGCGCGGCGCAGTGTGTGGAAAACGCTGGAATCTCTGAAGGAACAGGGGCTTACGATTTTCCTGACTTCTCACTTTATGGATGAAGTGGAAGCGCTGTGCGATGAGATCTGCATTTTGAAAAAGGGTACTCCCGTTTTCCGCGGCACCGTGGCCGAAGCAAAGCAGCAGTGTGGCTGCGAACGCTTCGAGGATGCCTATTTGCTGCTTTCGGATGAGGAGGCGGACGCATGAAACGCTTTTTTACTTTTCTGAAAACGGAGCTGAAGCTCAGTGTGCGGGATATGAATATGGTAATCTTCGCTGTCATTATGCCGCTTGTGATCTTCCTCATCCTCGGCATCATTTACGGAACGAAGCCTGCCTATGACGGCGCAGATCATACATTCCTGGAGCAGTCCTTCGGCGCTGTCAGCGCGGTTGCGATCTGCGCGGGCGGACTCATGGGTCTGCCGCTGGCCGTATCCGGTCTGCGGGAGATGAAGATCCTCAAGCGGCTGCGCGTTACACCGGTCAGCCCGGTATTCGTTCTGGGCGTCGAGTTGTCCATGTATATTGTCTACTGTGTCGTGTCCCTTGTGACGCTCGCGGCGGCGGCGCTTTTGTGGGGCGTGCAGCTGCACGGCTCCCTGCTCCGGTTTCTTGGAAGCTGGGCACTTACCATGCTCTCGACCCTGTCCGTCGGTATGCTGGCAGGCGGCGTGGCAAAGGACACCAAGCAGGCCAGCGTCATTGCCTCGATCCTCTATTTCCCCATGCTGATCTTTTCCGGCGCGACGCTTCCCATCGAGGTCATGCCAAAGGCCATGCAGAAGATTGTCCGCTTCTTCCCGCTGACGCAGGGACTTACGATGATGAAAAACGCCTTTCTTGGCATCGGCTCCGGGAGCGTTCTGCTGCCGGTGTGCGTTATGCTCAGTCTCACGGCGCTGTGCACCGTTCTCTCCGTCCGGTTCTTCCGCTGGGAATGACGTTTTTTTCACCGGCTCTTGACAGCCTGCCGTTCGGTAGCTATACTCTGGGACGATATTTCTTTTTATGAAAGGACAGACGAAAATGAAAGGAAAACGTATTGCGGTTTGTCTGCTGGCGCTGATTGCCGCCGCGCTCGCCGTCTTTTTCCTCGTGCGCGGCGCGCGGAGCTCTGGCACGTTCCGCGGCTCGTGCGTGAAAAATTCGGATTCCTATACGCTGGACATCGAGAACATGAACGGGATGGACAGCCACACACTCGAGCTGCGGCAGGGTGATACCCTGCAAATTCATTTTGCCGCAGAGAAGGGCTCGATCCGCCTCTCGATCACCGCGCCGGACGGCGCGGTGCTGTACACGGGAAATGGCGCAGAGACGACGGACTTCACGGTGAATATCCCGGCAGACGGCGTGTACGCCATTTCGGTCGAGGCACGGCAGGCAGCAGGTTCTCTTCACATCCAGCGAACGGCAAAGTAAAATAAATTGGCCGCATTCGTATTCAAATGCTGCCGGAACGGTCGATTTTTGCATAAAATACGTATTTTCAAACGGTGAACGGTGCTATATAATGGAGAGCGAAAGTGAGGTCATCTCCATGCTGCTCGGGTCTTTTGTCAATGGTATCGCCATTCTCGCCGGTTCCGCCGTTGGGCTGTTTCTCCGCTTTATTCTCCGCCGTTCCTCCCGCTCTGGGGAGAGCGGCAGCGCCATCGGCGAGCGGCTGCAAAAAATCGTGATGCAGGGACTTGCTCTTTGCACGATGTATATCGGCATCAGCGGCGCGCTCAAGGGTCAGAACACGCTCATCGCGATCCTTTCTCTCATGATCGGCGCCGTGATCGGAGAGCTTCTTGACCTGGATGGGGCAATGAACCGCGCCGGGAACTGGGTGCAGAAGAAGGTGTCTCATCCTGGCTCCGAGAACGCGAAATCCGCCGTGGCGGAGGGCTTTGTTGCATCGTGCCTTCTCTTCGGCGTCGGTGCCATGTCGATCGTCGGCTCGCTCAACAGCGGGCTTCTCGGCGACCACAGCATGCTTTTTGCCAAGTCGCTTCTCGACGGCGTTTCCTCCGTCGTGTTCAGCGTGTCCTTCGGCATCGGCGTGCCGTTCTCGGCCATCGCCGTGTTTGCATATGAAGCGCTCATCACGCTCGCCGCAAGCGTTCTTGCTCCCCTGCTCAGCAATGTCGTGATCGCCGAGATGACCTCCGTCGGCTCGCTGATGATCATCGGTCTCAGCCTGAATATACTGGAGCTGACCAAAATCAAGGTGATGAATTTTATCCCCGCGGTTTTTCTGCCGATCCTGCTTTGCCGGTTTATGTGAAAACAATACAGCATCTGTCTCTCCCCCAGTCAGCGGCTTACCGCCGCTGACAGCCCCATCGTCAGATGGGGCCAAGTGCCTCCCTCTGACGAGGGCAGACTCTCCCCAGCGGGGAGAGATGTCGCCGTAGGCGACAGAGAGGGGGGCGGGGGTGGCAAAACCGAAGGTTTTGACGGAGGGAGAGATGTTCCTCCGATCATTGATTCTGCCAGCTCCCTCAATGGGGGAGCCTTTTTTATACTGCCTATTGACTTATATTTTATATTCGTGTACCATTCAACTTCCGAACGGTAGGTTGTTAATTGTTTGTGTATTTCCGAAGGAGGTTTGCATTTATGGAGCAAAGCGATATCATCATCCGCGGTCTGCGGCAGAACAATCTCAAAAATGTCTCGCTGGATATTCCGAAGGGGAAAATCGTAGTTTTTACCGGCGTGTCCGGGTCAGGCAAGTCCAGCATCGTGTTTGATACCATCGCCGCGGAGAGCCAGCGGCAGATGAACGAGACCTACGCCGCCTTCATCCGCGGCAGACTTCCCAAGTACGAAAAGCCGAAGGTCGAGCGCATTGAAAATCTCTCCCCCTCCGTGATCGTCGATCAGTCGCGTCTCGGCGGGAACGCCCGCTCGACTGTCGGCACGATCAGCGATATGTACGCCGCGCTGCGGCTTCTGTACTCGCGCATCGGCGAGCCGTATGTCGGAACAGCCTCCTGCTTCTCGTTCAACGACCCGAACGGCATGTGCCCGGAGTGCTCCGGGATCGGCAGGGTGATGACGGTCGATGTGGAGGGGCGCATTGACCCAGAAAAGACGTGGAACGAAGGCATGGCCGATCTCCCCGCCTTCCATCTAGGCAACTGGTACTGGAAACAGTATGCCGCCTCCGGTCTCTTCCCGCTCGACAGGAAGTGGAAGGACTTTTCCGAACAGGAGCGGAATCGCGTGCTTTACGGCGCGGACACCAGGGACGGCAAACGGCTGGATAAGCGTGTGGATGGTATTTCGCACTATCTTCACCGGATACTCATAAACCGCGACACCTCCGCGATGAAGGCGGCATTCGTCCGGCGGTTCATGGGTCTTGTTTCGGAAGCGCCCTGCCCGGTCTGCCGCGGACGTCGGCTGAACGAGAAGGCGCTCGCGTGCAAGGTTGCGGGATACTCCATCGACGAGATGTGTGCCATGGAGTTTACGGAGCTCATCGAAGTCCTCCGCTCGATCACCGATCCGCGCGCCGCATCGATCACAGCGACGCTCACGGCGTCTTTACAGCGCATGATCGACATTGGGCTGCCGTACCTTTCGATGGACCGCGAATCGTCCACGCTCTCCGGCGGCGAGGCACAGAGGCTCAAGCTCGTGCGGTATATGGGCAGCAGTCTCACGGGCATGACGTACATTTTCGATGAGCCGAGCACCGGTATGCACCCGCGGGACGTATACCGCATGACGCGCCTTTTGCAGAGTCTGCGCGACCGCGGCAACACCGTGCTCGTCGTGGAGCACGACCGCAACGTGATCTCCATCGCCGACGAGGTCATCGACGTCGGCCCCGGCGCCGGAACACACGGCGGGCAGATCCTTTTTCAGGGGAGCTATGAGGCGCTTTTGTCCTCCGGCACGAAAACCGGCGAGGCAATGAAGCACATTGAGCCGCTCAAGGCGCACCCTCGCGCGCCGAAGGAGTTTCTGCCGATCCGCGGCGCGTGCATCCACAACCTGAAAAACGTGGATGTGGATATCCCGCTCAATGTTCTCACCGTTGTGACCGGCGTGGCGGGCTCCGGCAAGAGCTCGCTCATCCGCGATGTGTTCGCAAAGGAGTACGCCGACCGCGTCGTGCTCGCCGACCAGTCGCCCGTGACCGCCACGGGACGCTCCACGAGCGCAACGTTCCTCGGCTTCTTTGACGAGATCCGCCGCGTGATGGCCGAGGCCAACGGCGTGGACGCCGCGCTCTTCTCCTTCAACAGCCGCGGCGCGTGCCCGGTCTGCGGCGGGCGCGGACAGATCGTCACGGAACTCGTGTTTATGGACCCTGTTACCAGTGTGTGCGAGACGTGCGGGGGGCAGCGCTACAGCGACGAGGCACTATCCTACCGCTACAAGGGAAAGAACATTGTGGATATTCTCTCGCTCTCCGCGGCGGAGGCCTACGAGTTCTTCGCCGGCAATCGAAAGCTGCGCCGCGCGCTCGGCGCGATGCTGGAGGTGGGCCTTCCCTATCTCTCGCTCGGCCAGCCGCTCTCCACGCTCTCCGGGGGTGAGCGGCAGCGCATAAAGCTCGCCAAAGATCTCGATAAGCGCGGCAGTATTTACGTGCTCGATGAGCCGACGACCGGGCTGCACGCCGCAGACATCCAAAAGATCATGGCTCTGCTCGATTCTCTCGTGGAACGCGGGAACACGGTGATTGTCATTGAGCACAATCTCGACGTGATGAAGCAGGCGGACTACATCATTGACGTCGGCCCCGACGGCGGCACCGCGGGCGGCGAGATCGTCTTTACCGGCACGCCGCGGGAAATGGCCGAGAGCGCAAAGACGATCACGGCAGACTATCTCCGCAAATCCCTGTAAACGCAGAAAATCCCGCTCCGGCGCGCCATTTGGCGTGCCGGAGCGGGAAATCTCTGTTTTGTTTCTTTATAGCGTGATCCAGTAGCGTTCGAGATTTTCGTCCTCGTCCGGCTCGTGCTCGGTGCTCTCGTATACGCCGCCCGCATGCAGTATTGTCCGGCGGCTCGCCTCGTTCGTATCGAGACAGGTAATGAGCACCTTTCGGAGTCCCATCGAGCGGCAGTAATTCAGCCCCTGCACGAGCATCCACGAGGCATACCCCTTCCGGCGCTCGTCCGGGCGCACCGAATAGCCGATATGGCCGCCAAAGTGGAGCAGATAGTCGTTGAGCGCGAGACGAACCTGCAGCATGCCGACAATGCGGCCATCGGATACACGCTCGCAGACGAACTGCGTACTCTGCACCTTCCCTTCCGGGACGGTAGCGGGGTCGGCATACTGCGCGTTGATAGCCAGCCATTCCATCGGATCAGCCGTGCGGCGCATGGGGCCGGTGCCGTCCATGGAGCTTCCGGCATCGAGAAACGCCTGCCGGTAGGATGTATACTCCGCGGCGTCCTTCGCCGTCGGGAGCCGGAATTTCAGTTCCTCGTTCATGTTTCCTTCCTCTTTTCCGCAAATATTGTCCGCGTGGCGAACGCCTTTACCAGCGCTTCGTACCGCGGCATGTCCACAAGGCAGCTCAGCCCGTGGCCCGCGCCGGGAAATGTATGGAACTCGATCTTCTCCGGATTGGCCGCGGCGATGGCGCGGGACATATCACAGGGCACAAACCGGTCGTCCTCGCCATGGATGAGCAGGATCGGTACCTTTGCGTCCTTCACGGAGGAAAGCGCGTCCGCCTGTGAGAGATCGGCATGGCCAAAAAGCTTTGCGCTCAGCCGAACAAAGGGATAAAGCCACGTCATGGGAATGACTGAATCCCGTCCGACAGAGCAGATGATGTCCTTCGCGCTCGTATACGGGCAATCGGCCACGATACCGCGCACATTCTCCGGCAGGTCGAGCGCCGAGGCCATGAGCACCGTTGCCGCGCCCATGGAAATGCCGCCGAGCAAAATGGGGATATCGCCGAACCGATCGGCCGCCCAGCGCGTCCAGAGTAAGACGTCGTACTTCTCCATCGCGCCGAAGGTGATCGTGTGTCCGGCACTGCCGCATTGGCCGCGCTCCTCGATGAGCAGCAGCGCGCAGCCCATGGAGCGGTAAAGCTCCGCCCCGGCGCTGAAATCGCGCGAGGGCGTGCCGCGGTAGCCGTGGCACGCGATCACGAGCGGCGCGCCCGGCTTGGCCGGATAGTACCGCCCCGTGAGGCGCAGCCCATCGGCAGAATTGATGTATACGCGCTCATACGGCAGCGCGTTGAGCGCGTCGATGGCGCGGGTGATCTCGTCCCGGTAGACCTGCATCTGCGCATTGGTCGATATGTGATAATCGTCGTTCTGCGCGTCGCGGGGCGAATAAAACGCATAGCGGTACAGCCCGTACAACCCGCCGAGCGCAGCAAGCGCCGAGGCGGACGCGGCGCAGAGCGCGCCTTTTCGTTGGATCATGGTCAGCCCTTCTTTCCTGTGCATTATACCACAATTCCCCCACAGAGCAATTGACATTTTCGTCCGCGCTGTTATTGACGTTCTCGCTTCATTGCGTTATAATCGTTGCGTAACATAAGTTACATAACGATTATAATGCAAAGGATGACCGACTATGCCGCCGAAAGCCAAATTTACCCGTCAGGAGATCGTCGACGCCGCCGTGGATATTGCCCGGCGCGCCCCGCTTGAGGCCGTCACCGCACAGGAGCTTGCGAGCGTTCTCGGCACCTCCACGCGGCCGGTGTTCACGTATTTCCGCACGCTGGAGGAGGTTCGCACCGCCGTGGTGGAGGAGGCCGGGCGCATTTATGGGCGCTATGTGGAGCGCGGACTCTCGATGAATCCGCCGTTCAAGGGCTATGGCATGGAGACCATCCGCTTTGCGCGCGAGGAGCCGAATCTTTTCCGGCTGCTGTTTCTGCGCCGGAGAGCCGCTGCCGAATTCCCGCCGACGGAAAACCACAACGCCGACATCCGCCGCGCCATCCGGGAGACTTTTTCGCTCACCGATGCTGAGGCCGACGAGCTGCACCGCCATCTCGGAATCTATGTTCACGGACTATGCACGCTGATTATCACAGGCGTGAGCGACGTGCCGGACGAAGAGGCCGCCCGCCTGCTCGGCGAGGTATGCCGGGCGCTGCTCATTGCGCAGCGCGTGCCGCGCAATAACCGGACCGCCATCGTGCCGGGCAAGAATGTAGACGCCGGGGCGCTCGGCGGGTATATTGCCGCGCCGGATAATAAACAAAGAAATTAAGAAATGAGAACAGGAGAATTGTCATGCTGAAAATCGAACATCTTACCAAGGCCTTCGGCGACAAGCTCGCCGTGGACGATCTTTCCCTGCACATCGCCCCGGGCGAAATTTACGGCTTCATCGGCCACAACGGCGCGGGCAAAACCACAACGCTCCGCTCCGTTGCCGGGATCCAGCAGTTCGACAAGGGCGAGATTTTCATCGCCGGGCATTCCGTGCGCGCTGAGCCGCTCGAGTGCAAACGCGCTCTTGCCTACATTCCCGATAACCCCGATCTTTACGACTTCATGAGCGGCATCAAGTATCTGAACTTCATCGCCGACATTTTCGGTGTGGGCGCAGACGAGCGCGCCGAGCGCATCCGCCGCTGGGCGGGCGAATTTGAGCTGACGGACGATCTTGCGCAGCCCATCGCCGCTTACTCCCACGGCATGAAGCAGAAGCTCGCGATCATCTCCGCCTGGCTGCACGAGCCGAAGCTCATTCTCATGGACGAACCGTTCGTCGGTCTTGACCCGAAGGCCGCACACATTCTCAAGGGCATGATGCGCGAGCATTGCGACAACGGCGGCGCGATCTTCTTCTCCACGCACGTGCTGGAGGTCGCCGAAAAGCTCTGCGATAAGGTCGCCATCATCCGCCGCGGCAAGCTTGTCCGCTCCGGCACGATGGACGAGGTGCGCGGCGACGATTCGCTGGAGGAAGTGTTCCTCGAGCTCGAGGAGGACGCGAAATGACAAAGATTCTCCTCCGCAAGCAGCTCGCCGAGATCTTCCGCACGTATCTGTACGACGCGAAGAAGAACAAGGCGCGCTCCAAAGGCAAGGTCATCACCTATTTTGTTCTCTTCGCGCTCCTCATGGTCGGGCTTCTCGGCGGCATGTTCACCTTTGTGGCGTTTATGCTGCGCAGCACGGTCGCAGCCGGATACGGCTGGTTTTACTATCTCATCTTCGCGCTCGCGGCCGTCTGCATCGGCGCGTTCGGCAGCGTGTTCAACACGTTCTCCGGGCTGTATCTGAGCCGCGATAACGATTTGCTGCTCTCCATGCCCATCCCGGTGCACTCGATCATGGCGTCCCGGCTGCTCACCGTGTTCCTCATGGGGCTCATGTATTCCGGCGTTGTTTCGATCCCGGCGGCGGTCGTATATCTCGCCACGGCAGGCTTTTCGCTGAGCGCCCTTCTCGGCGCGGTGATGTTTGTGGCGCTTATCGCAGTGTTCGTGCTCGTGCTCTCGTGCCTGCTTGGCTACGGCGTGGCACGGCTTTCGCTCAAGCTCAAGAACAAGAGCTTTATGACGGTCATTTTCGCGCTGCTCTTCATCGCCATTTACTACTTTGCCTATTTCAAGGCGGGCAGCTTCATCGGCGAGATCGTGGCGAACATTGCGCTCTACGGCGAGGATCTCCACGCCTCGGCTCCGGTCGTTTTCGGCATCGGGCGTGCGTTTGAAGGCGATCTTCTCCCGCTTTTGCTCGTGACGCTCGCCGTGGCGGCGCTCTTCGCGCTCACGTGGTACATTCTCTCGCGCAGCTTTCTGAAAATTGCCACCGCGACCGGCAAAACCGAGCGGAAGGTTTACCGCGAAACGCGCGCGAAGAGAAAGAGCGTCTTTTCCGCCATGCTCGGCAAAGAGTTTGGCCGCTTCACCGGCAGCGCAAACTATATGCTCAACTGCGGTCTGGGTACACTTTTGCTCTTCGTCTCCGGGGTTCTGCTCCTCATCCGCGGCGGCGCGTTCGCCGGAGTTCTTGAGAACATATTCGAAGCGGATGGGGCCGTGCCGGTGCTGCTCACCGCGGCGGTATGCCTTGTCTGCTCGATGAACGATATGGCCGTGCCGAGCGTGTCGCTCGAGGGCAAAACGCTCTGGATCTCCCGTTCGCTGCCGGTCGATGCGTGGACGGCGCTTCGCGCCAAATGCAGCGTGCAGCTTCTGCTCACGGCGCCGGTCGCGGTCTTTGCCGCGGTGTGCGCGGCCATCGCCATGCGCACGGCGCTTATCACCGGACTTCTTATGGCGCTCTGCTGCGCGGCGTTTGTGTTTTTCTCGGCGTACTTCGCGCTGTATATCGGTCTGCACAACGTGAATCTCGTCTGGACGAACGAGATCAGCGTCATCAAGCAGGGCTCGCAGGTGCTTATCGCGCTGCTCGCCGGATGGGCTGCGCCGGTGATCCTCGCTCTGCCGTACATGCTCGTGCTGCACGGCAAGCTCTCTGGCGAGGCATATCTCGCGCTGCTCACGCTCGTGCTCGCGCTCGCCGCGGCACTCTTCCGCCGCTGGCTGCGCACCAAGGGCGCGGAGCGGTTTGAAAATCTCTAATCCCTGCATACGAAACGCCCGCTGACGCATGCGTCAGCGGGCGTTCTCTGTTCCATAAATCCAGGGTTCTCTCCCTCCGTCAAAACCTCCGGTTTTGCCACCTTCCTCGTCAGCGGGAAGCTTTTTTCATTGGCTCCCTCTGACGAGGGAGCTGGCAGCGGCCATAGCCGCTGCCTGAGGGAGAGATAATATTAAAGCTTCACCGGGCAGCGGTAGCGCGGCTTGCCGAGGCTCTTTTTGCCGTATTCGATCGCCTCCGCGGGGCAATGGGTGATGCACGCCATGCAATGGGTGCAGTCATCCTCCCACACCGGGCGGCCATCGTGCAGCGTAATGGCGCGCGTCGGGCAGAGCTTCGCGCACAGGCCGCAGCCGATGCAGTCCGCGCTCACAGTGAACTGCTTGGCATGGACAAAAAGCGGATAGAACGTTTTGTTCACGATTCCGCTCTTGATCTTATCGGCAGCACCAACCTTTGCCGCCGGGAACGGCTTTCTCTCGCGGATAAGCTGCGCCAGACGGTCGAGCACGGGGTCTGCCGCGGCGACGATCTTGCGCGCCTCAGCCTCGTCCGGTGCATCAAACATCGCGATGTAGTTTTCCGGCATGATGACCTGGGCGCAGCCGCGGTATGTGAGATTTTTCTCCGCGCAGAGCTCGGCAGCATACTTCCCCGCGTCGCCGATCTCGCCGCCGCAGGTCATAACGAAATAGATCTCTTTGCTGCCGCGCAGGAGCGTTGTGCGCAGATGGTCGCGCACAATGTGCGGGATCTGCCAGGCGTACGTCGGCGTACATACGATCCACGGCGTCTCGGATTCGAGCGGCGACGTGACGCCGGAGCGGATGCGCTCCATGAGCGGCATGGCTTCCTCGCCAAGCGCGGCGGCGAGCTTCTTTGCGGCGTATTCGCTGTTTCCTGTACCGGTAAAATAAAGGATCATAGCGTCATTCCCCTTTCTCCGGCCAAAACCGGAGGCATTCTTACCTTAGTATAGCACGTACGGCGGCGCGCGGCAAGGTCATTCTGGGAGATCGATCCCCGCGGCCTTTGCCGCGAGCGTATAGAGCACCGGCTCGAACCGCACGCCATACCAATGCTCCGGCTCGGTGCGCCGGATGCACGCAAGGACAAACTCGGCTGCGGCCTCCGCCGCCGGAAACGGCTCATACCCGCGGCACAGAAGCCCCGTGAACGCCGAGGCAAAGAGATCGCCCGTGCCGTGGCAGGTTCGCGCAAGGCGCGCGTGCCGGTAGTAGCCGGAAAACTCTCGGCCGCTCACCACAACGCCGGTCGATTCCGGCTCGTAGCTCACGCCGGTGAGCACGACCGTGCCGGCGCCTTTTTCGTGCAGCGCACCGGTAAGCTTTTGAATATACGACTCATTGTACTCCCGGCGATACTCCATGCCGGTGAGCAGTGCCGCTTCCGTGATGTTGGGAAGCAGTATGTCCGCAGAAAACGCCAGTTCCTTCATCTTCTCCACAAACGCAGCATCGAAGCCCGCATAGAGCTTTCCGTTATCGGCCATGGCGGGATCGACGATGCGCGCGCCGCCCGGCACAAGCAGCGTGTCCATAATGCGCCGGACGTGGGCGATCTGCTCGCCGCTGCCGAGATAGCCGGTATACACCGCATCAAAGAAAAGCCCCTCGCTCTGCCAATGGCGCGCAATGGCGGGCATGTCCGCCGTCAGATCGCGGAACGTGTAGCCCGTGAAGCCGCCTCCGGTGTGTGTAGAGAGCACCGCTGAGGGCAGCACCGCCGTTTCCACGCCGCACGCCGACAAAACCGGCAGCGCCACGGTGAGCGAGCATTGTCCCACGCAGGAGATGTCCTGCACCGTTAAAATGCGTTTGTTCATACCGTTTCCTTTCGTTTTTAAAAAGCCAAAAGGCTCTCCGGGTTTCCGGAGAGCTTTTGGCTATGCGGTTTTTGTTGGTGGTTTACTTCGCCACGGGGACAGCGCCTGCCTGGCGGATGAGGTCGTTCGCCGCGGTGCTGGTGGCGTAATCAAAGAACGCCTGCGCCGCCGGGGAGAGGGTCTCGCCCTCGCGGGTCACCAGAACGAAGGGCCGCTGCACGGTGTAGCTGCCGTTGAGAACGTTCTCCTCGGAGCAGTCAACGCCGTTCACCTTCAGCGCCTTGATACCGTCCTGGCCTTCGACTGCGGAGAGAGAGGCGTAGCCGATGGCGTTGGGGTTCGCCGCCACGGCGGAGATCACAGCGCCGGTGGAGGTCAGCTCCTGCGCGAGGACGCACGCATCGCTCGTGCCGGTGACGGACTCGAAGCCGTCGCGCGTGCCGCTGCCGGCTTCACGGCCGACGCAGGAGATCGCGAGGTCTTCGCCGCCGAGCTCGTTCCAGTTCTTGATCTCGCCCTTGAAAATGGACGCGATCTGCTCAATAGTCAGGTCTTCGACGGGGCAGTCCTTGTTGACGATGATCGCGATGCCGTCGAGCGCGACAACCGTGCCGGTGAGGCCGGTCTCGCTCGTCTTGAGCGCGCGGGAGGCAAGGCCGATCTCGCAGCTGCCGGTGCGGACGGACTCAATGCCCGTGCCGGAGCCGGTGGGGTCATACGTAACGCTGACGCCGGGGTTGTCGAGCATGAACTGCTCGGCGAGGATGTTGACGACCTTCTCCATCGAGGTGGAGCCGTTCGTGGAAACGCTGCCGGAAAGAGCGGCGGGCGCTTCGCTCGCAGGAGCCTCGGTCGCCGGGGCGTCCGTAGCAGGGGCGTCCGTAGCAGGGGCGGCGGTGGGATCGGCAGCCGGGGCGGCAGCGCCGCAGCCGGCGAGCAGCGCAAGCGTCAGTACGGCCGCAACGGCCAGCGTGATAATTCTCTTTGCTTTCATAATTGCATTCTCCTTTTTTCAAATCACATCTTACCCTTCGGTACGACGTAAGCATACCGCCTCGCGGTAAAATCCGTTACCGCGGTTTCGTAAAATGATTGTAAAAAGGAGACGGGCGCATACTGGACGCCATTTGCCCAATACGTCCTGTGGGAGTTGCTATACTAAAACCACACTACTCTCAAACGCAACGACAACCCCGGCGCCAAATCTGCGCTACTTTCAAACCGATCTGCTTCATCAGATTGTTGTATGCTGGGTTTACTACTACTTGGGATTACACTACTCTCAAACATGCACAGAAACCGCTCCCGCGTGGGACGCGTTTGACTACCACTTAGGATTACACTACTCTCAAACACGAGTTTATTCCAGAACCACACGAAATGCGTTTGACTACCACTTAGGATTACACTACTCTCAAACAGATGCTTGCCGCGCCGTCCCAAAACCAGAGTTTGACTACCACTTAGGATTACACTACTCTCAAACTGCAGCCATGGCGGAGGCGGGGAACAAGACGTTTGACTACCACTTAGGATTACACTACTCTCAAACATAGCGGTCGTCCATGCGGCGCAGGGAGAGGTTTGACTACCACTTAGGATTACACTACTCTCAAACCCTCGAGGGCAACGCCTTTGTCCTGCCGAGGTTTGACTACCACTTAGGATTACACTACTCTCAAACCGGCGGATACCAGCGACCGCAGCCCGTGCAGTTTGACTACCACTTAGGATTACACTACTCTCAAACTCTTACCCTGAGCAGCTCGAAATTGAAGAAGTTTGACTACCACTTAGGATTACACTACTCTCAAACTATTATAAGTAAGGGTCACAAAAATGCCTTGTTTGACTACCACTTAGGATTACACTACTCTCAAACAGCTTTCCCGAGCAGCTCGAAATTGAAGAAGTTTGACTACCACTTAGGATTACACTACTCTCAAACAAGCCTGACGTTGTTGATTCTGGTGTTGTTGTTTGACTACCACTTAGGATTACACTACTCTCAAACTTGTGCGCATTTTCGAACCGGCATAGCCGCGTTTGACTACCACTTAGGATTACACTACTCTCAAACTGAGGACAAGACCAATGTCGACCGCGCTCTGTTTGACTACCACTTAGGATTACACTACTCTCAAACCGACGATTTTGTTCAGTCTTTTACTGAGCAGTTTGACTACCACTTAGGATTACACTACTCTCAAACGGTTCATCCGCTAAGTCAAATGCTGCCAAAGTTTGACTACCACTTAGGATTACACTACTCTCAAACTCGATCATCCTCCAAAAAAAGCATAGCAGTGTTTGACTACCACTTAGGATTACACTACTCTCAAACGGTACTCTTGCTGATTATTTTGGGTTGCCCGTTTGACTACCACTTAGGATTACACTACTCTCAAACTGCTTCCGTCGGCGATGCTAAGCGTTCCCTGTTTGACTACCACTTAGGATTACACTACTCTCAAACGCGTAAGAGGTGGGCATTTGGGTGGTATCAGTTTGACTACCACTTAGGATTACACTACTCTCAAACATGATTGACCTTTTTATTCCTGTTTGGCTTGTTTGACTACCACTTAGGATTACACTACTCTCAAACCCACTTCCTTGGTTAAGGAGGTTTGATATGGTTTGACTACCACTTAGGATTACACTACTCTCAAACATAGGGGCTCACTGACACCATATTCTTGTGGTTTGACTACCACTTAGGATTACACTACTCTCAAACTGTATGGCCTTTTTTACTGGGGGTACGTTGGTTTGACTACCACTTAGGATTACACTACTCTCAAACCTCGTGCGGCTGCACCGCTTCGGCGAGCTGGTTTGACTACCACTTAGGATTACACTACTCTCAAACACGGCGCTCTCCACTCTGACGCTCGCCACGGTTTGACTACCACTTAGGATTACACTACTCTCAAACTGACGGTATTGGGCACGGCGACGCGATGGAGTTTGACTACCACTTAGGATTACACTACTCTCAAACTAGTAGGGGTCATTAACTCGGCGACAAACAGTTTGACTACCACTTAGGATTACACTACTCTCAAACTGATCCGAAGAAACTCGTTTTCAGCAAGCAGTTTGACTACCACTTAGGATTACACTACTCTCAAACAGCTATCCGGAACAGCTTGAAATTGAAGAAGTTTGACTACCACTTAGGATTACACTACTCTCAAACCTCAAAATCCCAAAAATGCGTAAATATCCGCATTTTGACAATGGTATAGAGCAGTACTCCGACACTACAACAGAGTATCCGGCGGCAGCAAAACGATTATAACACAGAAATTAAAACTCGCAAAGGTCTTTGTCGATGATCCGCACCTCCTCATATGGTCTAACCGTCTCTTTCTGTCCACTCTCGAGCAGGAGAACAGACAGCTTTTCATAGAACACCGACTGATAGAAAAGCGTTATTTCGTTCTCCGAGAGAAACGCCTTCAGATTCACGAACACAAAAAGTCTCTTTCGAAAGCACTCCCTGTGCAGCCGCATCAT
>CAKTBC010000015.1 GCA_934533005.1 uncultured Oscillospiraceae bacterium
TGTATTCTCAAGGGCTTTGACGCAGTATGGGGGCATTTCCGCCCGGCAGAACCGCGTGTGCCCTTGTCAATCGACGCAACGGAGGGCAGAACTATGGAAAACAAAACCGAACTCATGCAGCTCCGCCACCCGGATTATGACCGGGAGCTGACGGAGCTCATCCGCAGCAATCTCTCGCCGAAGGCGTTCCGCGAGAAGCTGCTTGACTACCACGAAAACGACATCGCCGCCGTGCTCGAAGCGCTCACAAGTGCCGAGCGGCAGAGAGTCTACCATGCGCTCGACGCCGCGGAGCTCTCCGCGGTACTCGAATACGCCGAGCCGATGACACCGTATCTCAACGAGCTGAGCCTGCGCCGGCGGGTGGACGTGCTCTCCCGCATGGACGCCGACGCCGCGGTGGACTATCTCAAAACGCTCGACCCCGCCGAGAAAAACACGCTCGTCGAGCTCATGGACGAGCCGAAGCGCCGCGAGATCGCCCGTCTCTGGGTCTACAGCGAGGACGAGATCGGCAGCATCATGACGACCAACTGCATCGTCATCCCCGAGGGGCTGAGCGTCAAGGCCGCGATGAGCCGTCTCATCGCACAGGCCGCCGAGCACGACAACATCTCCACGATCTATGTCGTAGACATCGACGACGCCTTCTATGGCGCCATCGATCTCAAAGATCTCATCATCGCGCGCGAGGGCGACTCTCTCGCCGAGCTGATCGCGACATCCTACCCTTACGTATACGCGCACGAGCGCATCGCGGACGCGCTGCCGCGCATCCAGGACTATTCCGAGGACTCCATCCCCGTGCTGGACGAGGAAAACCGGCTGCTCGGCGTCGTAACGGCACAAAGCCTCATCCAGACGCTCGACGATGCCCTCAGCGACGACTACGCCAAGTTTGCCGGTCTCTCCGCGGAGGAGGATCTCAACGAAACGCTTTGGCAGAGCGTGCGCAAGCGTCTGCCGTGGCTGCTCGTGCTGCTGGGGCTCGGCATGGTCGTTTCGAGCGTCGTCGGCCTTTTCGAGAGCGTCGTGGCACAGCTCACGCTCATCGTGTGCTTCCAGTCACTCGTGCTCGACATGGCGGGCAACGTCGGCACGCAGTCGCTCGCCGTCACGATCCGCGTGCTCATGGACAGCGAAACGACCGGCGCGCAGAAGAGAAAGCTCGTCTGGAAGGAAGCGCGCGTCGGCCTTACGAACGGCGCGATCCTCGGCACAGCCTCGTTCGTGCTCATTGGGGCATACCTCCTGCTGCGCGGCGAAGCGCCGCTCATGGCATTCGGCGTCTCCGGCTGCATCGGCATCGCGCTCATCGCGGCGATGCTTCTCTCGAGCGTATCCGGCACGGTGATCCCGATCTTCTTCAAAAAGATCGGCATCGACCCCGCCGTCGCCTCCGGCCCGCTCATCACGACCGTCAACGACCTTGTCGCGGTCGTATCGTACTACGGCCTCACGTGGCTGCTGCTCATCGAATGGCTCCATCTGGCATAAAAAATGCGCCCCCGCTTCGGAAAATATCCGAAGCGGGGGCATTTGCTTTGATCTGTTTGCTTGATTATACGGCGCGGTAGATCGGCTCCCCGTGCAGGAAGGTCTCCACGACATTCTGCGCCGTTTTTTTCTGCAATTCGGCAAGCGCTGCCTCCGAGCACCAGCTTATATGCGGCGTCAGAATGACATTTTCGCGATGCAGAAGCGGGGACTCGCTGAAGTTTTCGGTACCAAGCACGTCAAGTGCGCAGTAAGAGATGCGGCCGCTGTCGAGCGCCCGTGTGAGTGCCGCCTCGTCCACGAGCCCGCCTCTTGCCGTGTTGACAAAAATCACGCCCGGCTTCATGCTTCGGAATTCCTGCTCGCCGATGATGCCTCTCGTTGCCGGAGTAAGCTGCAAATGCATCGTAACGACATCGGCCCGGGAAAGCGCTTCGTGCAGCTCCAGAAATTCAACGTCCGGATACAGCGACCGGTCGGTAATATAGGGGTCTACGGCGACCGTGTGTCCAAAAAACGCCCGCATTTTACGGTACAGGTTTCTGGCAATGTTTCCAAAGCCGACAAAGCAGATCGTGCCGTTTTCCAGCCGCAGCATCGGGCGCAATCCGTTCATCTCGAAATTCCCGTCCATCAGGCGGTCACGCGAAACGGATATGCGCCGCGCCGCGTTAAGAATATGCGCCGCCGTGGAATCCGCCACTTCGTCCAGGCAGTAATCCGTGCAGTTCGCCACCATGATGCCGCGCTCTTTCGCCGCAGCGAGATCCACCGTGTCCAGCCCAATTGCATACCGGGCGATCACCCGGCATTTTTCCAGCCCATCCATAAATGCCGCGTCAATCGGAGCGGCAAACTGCGTGATCAGCGCATCGCAGTCGTGCGCATAGGCAAGAAGCTCCGTGGGATCCTTGATCCCGCCCAGGCGGATCTTTGTGCAGTCAACAACTTCCACGTCATCACCCAGACGCCGGAATTCTTCCAGCTCTTCATGTATGTCCGGATAGTAATAATCCGAAATAACGATCTTATATTTCGCCATTGGCTCCGCCTCAACTTTCCTGCTACATCAATGAGTTCGGAATCAGCGTGATCATTCCGGGGAACGCCACGCACAGCAGGATGGTGATCACCAGTATCGCTATGAATGGCCAGATTTTCCTGCATATGTCGGTAAAGGAGCATTCGGCGATACCGGATGTGACGTACAGCAGCACGCCGACCGGCGGCGTGATCTGACCGATCAGGAGAGAAATCACCATGACGACCGCAAAGAATATCGGGTTGAATCCATAGGAGGTGCACACCGCCGAAAGGACCGGTGCAACAAGGATCATCGCCGCCAGAACCTCCACAAAGCAGGTAAGCACAAGCAGGAAGAGGATAAGGAGGAGAAGCACGATATACGGATTGCTCGTCAACTGTGCAAGCCATGCAACAGTGTGCTGCGGGAACATCGCCACGCCCATGAGCCATGCAAACGGGCCGGCCATTGCCGCGATAAGCAACACGCTCGCCGAGGTCAGCGCCGACTTGATCAGAATCTTGGGGATGTCGCGGATCGTCAGCGTCCGGTACACAAAAAGGCCGATGATCATGGCATAGAGAGAGGCAACAATGCCCGCCTCCGTAGCCGTAAACAGGCCGGAGATGATACCGCCGATGATGATGACCGGCGTAAGGAGGGCAAGGATCGCATTCAAAAATGCCTTTCCGAGAGCCTTCCATCCGACGAACTTTCCGTCCGGCACCAGATACGGGAATTTGTCCTTTCTTTTCGTTGCCAGGAAGGCAACATACAGCATGCACAAAACACCGATGCACACGCCGGGAATGATGCCGCCCATGAACATGGCGCCGACGGAAATGCCTGTCAGCGAACCGTACACGATCATGTTCATGCTCGGCGGAATGATGGGTCCCATGGTGGAGACCGCCGCCTGCAGCGCCGCCGTCCAGCCCTTGTCGTAGCCTTTTTCCCTCATGGCGGGGATCATTACGCCGCCGATCGCCGCAGCATCGGCGACCGAGGAGCCCGATACGCCGGCAAAGATCATGCCGGAGAGAATGGAGACCTGCGCCACGTTGCCGGGCAGATGGCCGACCGCCGCCGTGGCAAACTTGATAAGGCGCTTGGATATACCGCCCGCCGACATCAGATCACCGGCGAGAATGAAAAACGGGATAGCGAGAAGCGAATAGCTGTTCAGCATGCTGAACGTGCGCTGCACCACGACCTCCAGCGGGAACGTGCTGCCGCTGAGAATCAGCGCAAGCAGTGAGGAAAAGCCCATGCTGTAGGCGATCGGAGCGCCAATCAGGAGAAGAACGACAAAAGAAACAAAGAGAATGATCAGCACGGCTCGTCACCTCCCAACGGGTGTTTCAGGATGTATTTTTCATAAATGTCCACAATGGTATAAAACAGCATAAGTATCGGCCCGATCAGCATGGCGTAATATACGTAGCCCATCGGGATCCCCAGCGTAGGGCTGATCGTAGCGATGTTCACGCGGATCATTCGGGGAGCCAGGATGATAAACAGAAGGAACAGCGCCAACGAAACGAGCTCGATCAAAACCTCCATTACCGCCTTTACGCGGGGGCTGACATTGCCGAGAACGACATCCGCGGCAACATGCTTCTTTTTACGGATGCCGTACGCCGCAGCGATCATGACCATCCATATAAAGAGATACTTCTGCGCCTCATCCGCCCAGACGATAGGCAGGGAAAATGCATATCTGGATATGATCTGCATCAGTCCGATAATAATGATGGCGCTGAAAAAAAGAACAATCAGAATTCTGACGATCTTGTCTACGACGGACACAAGAGTTTTCATATTTTTACCCCACTCCTCTCCGGGAGAGTGCCTCCCTGCGCGCGGCAGGGAGGTTTCCCTGATAGCATTGCAGATCTCGCTCAGCCGACGATCTTGTTATAAACGTCCGTCCAGCCCTTTTCTTCGCAGTATTTCACATTAAACTCATTGACAGCTTCGGCAAAGCTGTCCACATCGACCTCCACGATATCGACGCCAGAGTTTTCCATTTCGGCAAGCGAAACGGCTTCCTTTTCCGGAGCCATCGCCGTGTGGACTGCAGAGGCTTCCGCAGCCGCAGCCAGAAGATTCTTCTGCTGCTCTTCCGTCAGCTTCTGGAAGGAGATTTCGGACATGAAGAGACCCATGGGGCCGCACATATGCTTCGTGAGCATGTAATGATTGATTACTTCGTCAAAAGCGTTGGCAAGAGAGGTATTGCAGTCGTGCTCATAGCCGTCGATAACATGGGTCTGCAGAGAGGTGTAAACTTCGCCAAAGCCCATCGGCGTCGGGTTCAGACCCATGGCCTGCATAGTATTGATATAAACATCCGATTCAATGGTGCGGATCTTCAGATTCAGCGCTTTTGCCTCATCGAGATTGGTGAAAACATTCTTCTCGCCGACCGTACCCACGCAGCGGTAGCCGAAGGATACACTATAGGCAAGAATACGCACGCCAGCAGCATCCAGAAGTCCCTTGGCAAGCTCGGTACCGACTTCGCCGTTCAGAACACTGGCCATTTGATCGTAATCCTTCCAGATATATGCCAGATCCAGCACGCCGAGCGGCGCATACAGCTTGCCGTAATCCGCCGTCCCGGTAATGTTGATATCGATGGTGCCCATCTGAACGCCTTCCACCAGAGCCGCGCTGTCGCCAAGCTGCGCGCCGGGGAAGATCTCGATTTTGATGCCGTACTTTTTGCAGGCTTCCTTCAGGGCCAGCGCATACGCCTGTGCAACATTGTCACCGTCAGACTGTACATGCGCAACATTCAGTGTAACCTCATATTCCGGCTCTGCTTCTGTCTCTGCAGGCTCGGCGGTCTCGGAGGTCTGGGTTCCTTCCGGCTTGGTTTCAAAGGCGGAGTTGCTTCCGCACCCGGCGAGGAGTGTAACGATTAAAGCGACGGCGCAGAGGAGAGCGAGGAATCTGAGTTTTTTCATGGTCTTTCTTCCTTTCTTTTATCTTCTTCTCGTTTTATCGGTGATCACTCGCCGAATATTTCTTCACGAAGCTGTTTTGCCGCGGCTTCGAGATCCTTTTCCTCGGGGTACTTCGCATTGGCGTTCATTTGGAAAATGCCGTTCCAGTCCAGCCCATCGTCATATTTCGGCACAACATGAACATGGAAATGGCGCACAGTATCTCCGAACACACCGAGATTGATCTTTCCCGGATGGTACAGCTTCTTCAGCGCTGCCGTAACGCGCGCAAGATCCTCCTGCAGCGCAACGCGTTCTTCCTCCGTCAGCTCGCAGAATTCCTCCGCATGACGGTGAAGCACAAGTATGCAGCGTCCGGGATAGCTCTGCTCGCGGTTCAGATAAAGATCCGATGTGGAGAGTTCGCATACGGGATAGGTGAAGCCCTGCATTTTTTCGTTCTTTTCGCAGTAGAGACAGCCCACGGCGTTTTCCTCCTTTACTCCACTTCGGTCATGGGGATGACGTCCATATCGGGGAAGTCCTTGTTTTCGCCGCCCATCGCCCAAATAAAATCGTAATGCGTTGTTCCGACGCCGAAATGCATCTGCCACGCCGCAGAAACGATCGCCTGCTCGTTGCGCAGGATCACATGGCGGCTTTCCTTCGGCTCGCCGATGACTTCGATATAAAACGCATCCTCCGGCATACCGTAATACATGAAGCATTCCACACGGCGCTTGTGCGAATGCGTCGGGATGGTGTTCCATACATTGCCCGGCTGAACCGAATTGATGCCCATCTGGAGCTGATCGCTCTCCACCGGGCCGCCCTTGTAAATATACTTCTTCACTATGCGCGTGCTTGCCGTTGCCTGATTTCCGCAGGGATTGAACTGGGCTTCCTTTGCCGGAATGTAAACCGTGGGGTGCTTTTCAAAGGAAAGAAGACTCGTCACATAGAACTTTGCCGGTTTTTCCGGATCTTCGCTGGAAAAGACCACATCCTTTGTGCGGCAGCCAATGTACGCACCATCCTCAAAGTCCATATTCATAACCTGGCCATCGGCAACGATCTTTCCTTTTCCGCCAATGTTGATTACGCCCATTTCGCGTGTCTGAAGGAAGTACTCCTGCCGGATCTCATCCTGCGGTTCCAGACGGATTTCTTTGTGAACAGGCATAATGCCGCCGAGAATAAAGCGTTCGTCAAAGCTGTACGTCAGCACAGCCTCGTCGGGAGCAAACACCGTCTTAATCAGGATCCGGTCGCGGATCTGCTCCGTCGTCAGGGTTTTCAGCTCAAACGGGGAAATGCTGTACTTGATCTCCATGGGTTTTTCCTCCTGCTTCTCTTTATTTTTCCGAACTCGTCTCGGAATTATGTTTTTTCACATAAGGCCCAGCTCGACCAGTCTTTCGCGGATATGCTTCTTTTCTTCCTCAGAGGCCGGAATAAACGGCGATCTCGGGTAAGTTTTCAAAATACCGCGGATCTCCAGCATGGCATAGATCGCCAGCTGCGTAGAACGCGCGAGATACATAATGTCCCGCATTTCATTGACGCGGAACTGTGTCTCGCGGCAGGCGGCGAAATCGCCCTCCATGCCCTGGCGGAACATGGTTTCGCAAATCTCCGGGAACGCGTTGCCGATACCGGGGATAAAGGCGCGGCAGCCCAGTACGCACGCAGAAAGCCACATGGCCTCCGTGCCGAGAGCAACATCAAATGTGTCGCTTTTCAGCGTGCGCATGTAATTTGCCATCGCCATGATGTCAAAAGTAGCATCCTTAATGCCGTTTACACCAACTTCCTCCTTCAGCCGGCGGATCGTATTCAGATCCATGGTATAGCCCTGGAAGGAAACGTTGTTGTAAACATATACCGGCACACGCCCATCTACGGCCTCTACGATTTTCCGGTAATACTCGCAGATCTGATCCGGATTGTGCTTGAAATAGAACGGCCCAACCGAGGCAACCGCCGCAGCGCCGACTTCCGCGGCGTGTTTTGCCAGCCGCGCAGCGGAATAGCTGTCCGCCGTGCCGATGTGCGCCACAACGGGCACTCTGCCCGCCGCCGTTTCGATCGTCTTTTCCGTGACAGCGCGGCGTTCCTCCTCGGTCATCATGACACCGGCGCCATAAGAGCCGTTGATGAAAAGCCCGTCCACCTGTCCGCTGAGATAATCGACCAGTGTGTGCAGCCCCTCAAAATCCACCTCCCCGGTCTCACGGAACGGCGTGATCATCGGAGGAACTACACCATACATCTGAAACATTTTTCTTCTCCTTTCCAGTCCCTTATGTAAAGTTTTTGGATGAACCTTTATGCAGCGCGATCGCTATATCGCCGTTGACCGTCAGCCGGTCCTGCGCCTCTGCGCCGGGGATACATTCAATCCGCAAATCCGTGCCGAACTCCTGTCGAAGCATATATTCGTACATCCGGCACCGCTCGGCATGTCCGTAGAAAACATACCGTCCGCCGACCATGCCCCAGCTCCGCATCTCCCGAAAGGCGTACATATCGTCCGCCGCCAGGGCAGCATCGGTGAATATCCGCCGCTCGTCGCTGTTCGTACGCATCAGCACCTGCATGAAGCGCGGCATCAGAAGCGTGCGGCTCAATCCGGCGTTTTTTACGCAGTCCGCAGCAATGCCGATCAGCTCCTCCCACGAGTAGCCTCCAGAAGGCTCTGTTTCGCATGGCTGGAGGCTTTTTCCTATGCTCGTCGCCGAGCAGATCGCCTCATACAGCTGTCCGCTCAGCGTTGTGTTCGATGCCGCAATACGGTTGTTCTCATCCACATAGATCAGCTTCGTATGCGAGCTGAGAGCCACAATCGTACACGGCCCCTGATTCTCCGTTTCCGTAAGAATGCCCATGACCTGCGCTTCCTCACCGCGCATGAAGTCCACAGAGCGGAGCTTTTCCGCGCGTACATCCGCGCCGTAGTCATTGCGGATACCACGGATAAAGTATACCGGGCAGGCGACCGGCAGCACCTCACCGGGTTTCGCTTCATAAATGGACTCGGCCAATTCATGAAGTCCCGCAGGCGCAACAAGATGCGGGATCTCCATCAGCCCAAGCTCGGAGGTGATCATGCCGGAGGCAATCACATAGGAGATATCCTTTTCTTCCATCCCAAGCTTGCAGAGCGTTTTGCGGAACAGTTTCGTTATTCCGCTGCGCAGCGCATCGCGGCTGCCGGTGATTGCTGTATCTCTTACACCGACCTTTTCCCTGCCGGAAGCAAGGATCGTGCGGTTTTCGTCCACAATGTAGACGCGCGTGGTGGTCGTTCCGCAATCCAGTACTGCGAACATTTTCCGCCTCCATAGTTTTATTAGATAAAACTTAGTTTTAATTTATTTCGTCAAAAACCGAGGTGTCTATGCCACCTCAGATTTTGACTTGGATTATCGCTTCATATAGCCCAGCTGTTCCGAGATCTTCGCCGCCGTCTGCCGGACCATCCGTTCGTATTCCAAACGGTTCGCTCCGTTTATCTGCTCCTTTATGCCGCAGAGGCTGATCCCTGCCACCATGCGTCCGTTTACATCGTATATCGGAGCGCAGAGACTGGCAATGTACAGATCACTCTCTCCCTGGTTAACGTCAAATTCTTCCGCTCTCGCGTGCCGGACCATAGCCAGGATCTTCTGCTTATCCGTTACCGTCTCCGGGGTGATCTGCTTCGGCGCGGTTCGATCCAGATACGCCGCGACCTCCTCGTCGGTATCCTGTGCAAGGAAGAGCCTTCCGATACCGGTGGCATACAGGTTTGTTTCCCCGCCGGACCGAACCATAAGCTGTGCCCACACCGGGACACTGCTCGGCACGACCTGTTCGACCATGATCAGCATATCTTCCTGCCGCACACCAAGATAGCAGATCATGTCAGTTTCGCGGCTGAGCGGGCGCAGATACCGCAGAGCGATCCGCCGGAAATCCAGCGTGTTCATCTTTGCCATGCCGAGCCGGAACACACATACGCCAAGCGAGTAGCGGCGGGTATTCTCGTCATACGTCAGGAAACCGTTTTCGCAGAAGGTGTAGGCTATGCGCAGCATCGTGCTTTTTCCAATGCCGGAAAGCTGGCTCAGCTCTGTCAGGGTATAGCTGCTCTTCTCGCCATCAAACAGCATCAGCACTTTCAGGCCGCGTTCCAATGCGGTAATTGTATAGTCTCGGGGCTCTTTTTTCATTGTTCCGATTCCTTATTGCCTATATAGATTGCATAATCCGTTTCTTGCTTTCTATACTATGGTTTTTGGGACGCCCCGTCAATCCTTTATTTTGTCAGATATCCGCCATCCACCGGAATGATTGCGCCGTTAATATAGTCAGACGCGCTGCTGGCCAGCAGAACCGCGATCCCTTTAAAAACGTCCGGCTCGCCCCAGTCCCCCATCGGAATGCGGGCTTTGACCGATTCATACCGCGCCGTATCTGCCACCAGTGCCGCAGAAAGACCCGTTTTGATCCAGCCGGGAGCCAGCGCGTTCACGTTGATTCCCAAGGCGCCCCACTCGCTCGCGCATACTCTGGTCAGCCCCGCAACAGCGGATTTGCTCGCCGTGTATGCGGTCGTGTTGAATCCGCCGAGGAACGACATCATGGAAGCCAGATTGATGATCTTGCCGCGGCTCTTCTGCTTTACAAACTGCCGCGCCGCAAGCTGTGAGAGGAAAAACACCGATTTCTGATTGAGCTGGATGATCTGATCCCACATCTCCTCCGTATATTCCAGCGCAGAACAGCGCGGACATATCCCGGCGTTATTGACCAGTATATCCAGCCGGCCATAGCGCTCCAGTGTTTTTTCCATGATCACCGGAAGTGCCTTCATGTCGCTGACATCGGCATGGATCGCGAGAAACTCGCCGCCGATGCTTTCAACATATTGCCGCATCTCCATCGGCTCATGATGACCGTAGACGCAGGCGATCAAAGCCCCCGCCTCGGCCAATCCGCGGGTGATTCCTCCGCCAATGCCCGATCCGCCGCCTGTGATCAGTGCAACTTTCCCTTTCAGGCTCAAATCATCCAGAACCATACCGCTTACCTCCTATAGTTTTATTCTTTAAAACTTCGTTTTATATTTATATGATAGCACACTCCAATGGTTATTGTAAATGCGTAAAACTGGCCGAATATTTTCCGGGCGGATTGTTAACCTATCTAATTTGTCTTAAAAAAATGAAACTTGCGGACAGCCGAGCAAAATGCCCGTCACACGACTTCCGTATTTGCAAAAACCGGGTGCAGCCATTTCAAAAAAGCTGCACCCGGTTTTATTATGCCACGAGGAATTTGTACTTTGCCACACTGTAGAGCGGGACGAACGGCAGGAGGATCGGAACGCTCTTCACGTACGCCTGATACTCCGGATCCGCGCCGTAGCTCTTGTTCTGGCGCAGCTCCAGCCGCCGCGCACCGGAGAACATCACAAATACGATGCCGAGATAGCCAAGCAGGGCAGGCAGCCACTGCCAGCCGCGCAGGATGTTCGCGCCCGAAACGAGCACGCCCGTCCAGAACAGCATCTCGCCGAGATAGTTCGGGCAGCGGACGATGCGGAAGAGGCCCATATCACAGAAGCGCTTCGGGTTGATCCTTTTGAGCTTCTGCTTCTGGATGTCGGCGGCGGACTCAAAGCACACGCCGAAGAGCATGATGACTGCGCCCACGATGCACCAGGCGTCTGTCCCAGCGCCGTTCGCGAGACGGTAGAACACCGGCGTCACCTGCAGCGCATACAGCAGCGCGCACGTGATCCAGATCGCGCACTTCACGCCGAAGGTCATAGACTTGCCGTCCTTGATCTCGGTTTTCATTTTGCTGTTGTACGCTGAGCTCTTCACCTCGCGGTAGAGGAGATAGCCGCCCAGACGGCAGCCGTAGAGGATGAACAGCACACAGCAGATGGCGGCGCCCGCCGTCAGGCTGCCGCCATAGAGCGCGAGGAGCAGAATGCCGATGCCCGCGATCGAGAAGCCGTAGCCAAGGGAAATGAACCATACGTACTTTTTAAAGCCGATGGAGCTGATGAGCAGCGCCGCCGCGATCACCAGCCAGATCGTTTTGGGAAATACCATAATGCAAAACCTTCTTTGTTTGAAATATTATGCCGCGGCAGCGCATTCTTTTCCGGCTTTCCGGAGAAGAATGGCGGCGGCGAGGAACGTTCCCTGCCCGGCGATGTTCACTCCCTCGGCGATCCAGTTCATCGCCGCGGCGGAGAAATCCCGCGAGGAGAGATAGCCCATGCAGAGGCTGCACACGAACGACACGACGAGCAGCACGATGATGCCGCGCTTTTTCGCCCGGGCCGCAAGCGCGATGAGTCCGGCGTCAAGGAGCCCGAGGCCGAGAACCATGAGCGAGACAAAAAGCGCCGTGCCGCCGTAGACCGCCGGAGCCGCAGCAACGCCGCAGACGGTCGTCTTCTTCGGCTTATAGAACAAAAACGCCGCCATCGCAAGTCCCGCGAGCAGGAAGCCGATGGACTGCACGGGGAAGAATACTTCGTTGAGCTTCGTAAAATCACACACGCCGAGCGCATACAGCAGCTTATAGACCGCCTTGAGCGCCCCGGCGCAGAACACGTCGATCGTACCGGCGGCAAACAGGGCAAACTGGCCCTTGCTGAGCCGGGGGTACAGCTCGCGCTGAAGCAAAATCGTGCCGATCAGAAAGAGGATAACCGGGACGAAATCCGCGAGCGCCATGGGAACGGAAAACTCCATAAATTTCTGCCCTCCTTTTTTCTCTCTATCTCTGCCGGGAGCTTACGCCGCCCGGCGGAGGAGGTCATTTCTCACTTTTTCTTCTGCTTCTCCTTGGCGCGCTTGTCGTTGATGATCTTCATGTGCTCCTCGGTGACGAGCTCGACGCCGTTTTCCTTCGCCCAGTCCACACAGCCCTTGAGCACGAGCGGCAGGAACACGCGGGGAACGTTCAGAATGGTCTTGAGCGCATCGTCGGTAAACCTGACCTTATCGTCGGCGCGGTCGGCGGCGTAGCGCACGGATTCGAGCGACGCCTCACGGATGGGCAGAAGCTCCGCGCGCATTCGGCGGTGGCGGTGGAACCAGAAGTTCTTGCTGTCGCGGTAGCCGTAGTCGATGGGCAGGGGCGGGAAGTCGCGGCTCTTCACGCCGGCGATGATCGCGTCGGAGTATTTTTTCTTCATGAGAATGCGGTCGATGCGCAGAATGAAGTGCGCGCCGAACTGGCTCGTGATGCCGTTGAAGTCGTGATACGGCGGCTCATAGCCGTGGAGCTCGCCGGGCTGGTCGCGGTCGGCGCCGTCCAGCTCGCGCATCCACGTGCACTCGAGCACCTGAATGGCGTCGGAGATCACCATCGGGCGCACGTCCTTGGGATTCTCCTCCATGATCTGGCTCTTCTCTAGCGGGAACTTGCAGTTGGGCATTTTGTCCTTCGGCTCGTCGCCCGGCCAGGAGAGCTTCACGGCTTCCTTGAAGTTCTTCGGGTCGTCGTTGATGAAGTTGATGGCGCACTTGCCGGTGCGGAGGATGTGCTGCGCGGTGTTGGAAGAGTTGCGGCAGTTGAGGAGCATGGCATAGTAGCCCTTGCCCGCCACATAGTAGGGCGCGATCAGGGAATAGGGACCGAGCGACGTGGAGCCATCCTCGGCCAGGGTGCTGATGACAACGGTGGGCATCGGGTAATACAGCGAGGTCTGGTAGAAGTTGTCCACGATCCGCAGGTTTTCAAAGCTGCTCATGAATGGGGGCCTCCTTATTATTAATATATTCTTGCTTACCGGATAAACAGCCGTTCCAGCAGCGGCCAGAGACGCGAAAACGGCACATCCTCGCCGCTCCAGCTCAAAATGCTCTCGGCGATAAACTCCGCGAGAAACACGCCGTCCGGCACATCGGAGAAGCGGCGGCACGGCTCTTCGAGCAGCGCGGCGATCTGGCGGCGCAGCAGCCCGTGGCGCTTTTGCAGCGCCCCGGCGGCGGAAGAGCGCGCACTCTCGTCGGAGAAAATGCTGCGGTTCTGCTCTTCAAAGGCGCGGACGGCCTCGAATACCGCCTCGACCGCCTCCTTCGCGCTTCGCGCCCCAGCGGTCTTTTCCCCCGCCGCGGCGAGCGCCGCCTGCCAGTCGTGCAGGAGGCACGCTGCGAGCATCGCGTCCTTGGAGGAGTAATAGTTATAAAACGTGCCGACGGCGACGCCGCACTCCTTTGCAATGGCGCGCATCGTCACGGCGGCATAGCCGTGCTCGGCGATGAGACGGCGCGCCGCGGAGAGCAGGTTCTCCTCCAGATTGTCAATGATCTTCGGCATTCTGTCCGCCTTCTTCCGGTTTTTTATGAGCGTGTTCATTTAACATCTGCATCATACCCGTTTTCCGGCGCTTTGTCAACAAAATGTTGAATAAAGTTTTGTTTCTCTTTTTGTATGCTATTACCGTATATTATTCCATGCACATGGCGGCAAAAAAATATCCCCGCCGTCCTGTCGGACGGTGGGGATGTTGCTATTCCATTATTTGTTTATGGCTTGCAAAACGTCTTCATATTCCGGGATGCTCGAAATACCGCCCGGCCGCGTCGTGGAAAGTCCGGCGGCAGCATTGGCAAAGGAAGCGATATTGCGCAGCGCCGCTTCGTCCAGCGCCTCGGGCGCGGCGGCGCATTGCAGCAGCTTCCACACCGCGCTTCCGCCAAAAATGTCGCCCGCGCCGGTGGTATCCACAACTTGCAGCCCCGGCAGCGCCGCCTCCCAGCCCGCGGCGCGCGCGTTTCGGAAATAACACCCGTCCGCGCCGCACGTGACGAACACCAGCTTTACGGGGAAGTTCTCGCAGATGTACGCCGCACCGTCTTTCGCGCCGAAGCCAAATAGGAAGTGTACTTCCTCTTCGCTGATCTTCACCACGTCCGCCTGCCCCAGCCCCCAGAGGAGCTGCTCCTTTGCCTCCGCCGCGCTCTTCCAGAGCGGCAGCCGCAGATTCGGGTCATAGGTAACCAGCTTCCCTTTCGAGCGCGCATAGTCGACCGCCTGCCGCGTTGCGGAGCGCGACGGCTCATCGGTCAGCGAGAGCGTACCGAAATGAAACACGCTCGCTTCGTCGATCAGAGAGCGGTCGATCTCGGAAAACGAAAGGCAGGTGTCCGCGCCGGGCTTCCGGGCGAAGGCGAACTCGCGCTCGCCCCGCGCATCGAGCGTTACGAAAGCAAGCGTCGTGAACACGTCGGGCGCGGCGATCATGCCGCGCGTCTCGATCCCGGCCTTTTGCAGTGTTTCCCGCAGGAGCCGCCCGAAGGTGTCGTTTCCCACCTTGCCGAGCAGCGCGGTTTTCGCGCCGTATTTTGCCAGCGCCGCGAGAAAGTTCGCCGGTGCGCCTCCGGGATGCGCCGCCATCGTCGGATACCCGTCCGCATCGGCCGAAAGGCAGGTAAAATCGATCAGCAGCTCGCCCAACGCAACAACATCAAGCATAATCTTCTCCCCCACGCCCGCGGCCTTCGCCGCAGCGGTTTTATACGGTCTCCTGCCGGATGCCGCGAATGGCGCTGATGACCCAGTCCTGTGCCTGCTGCTGGAGCACCGTGCCGCAGTACGGACACCGGGCGCTCGCGTTCACATCCAGCGGCGCACCGCAGCCCGGGCAGGTGATGCGCTTCGTGCCGCCGCTCTCGGCGTCGGTCTTTGTGCCGGTCGGGCGCAGCAGATCCCATTCGTAGGTCATGAACTTTTCCTGATCGCGGCTGCCGCGGACGATCTGCTGCGTGCCGTCGTTCACGGTGTAATCCGTGATGCGCGTGCGCAGCCGGAGAAGGATGTGGTCCTCGCCGCCGGTCTGATGGAAGCCGAGCGGCGTCACATCCAGCACCGCGATGCGCTCGACGACGTTCGTTTCGCCGCGCTGCGCATACCCCTGCAGCGAGCGCTCCATCTGCGTGAAGAGCGCGTCGGTGAAGTACGGCCGCAGCGACTCGATGTTCTTCGCCGTCCAGCCGTTCTGCATCTGCACATAGAGATTGGCCGCCTTTTCGCACAGCGCCGCCGAATTGAAATTCGGATCGATCTTCGTATATTCGCCGATGGGCGTGAGCGCGGCGCGGTTGGCACGGCTTGCCGCGCGCTCGGCGCGCTTCGCGCCCGAGCCGGCGGACGAGCCGCCCTTGCCCTTTTTGTCCTTTCCAAATACCTGCGCGACAATAATGATGATGACGATCACCGCGATGATCGTCCAGAGGTCGAGACCTCCGCCGCCACCGCCGCCGAAGATGAATATGTCTCCGCCGCCCGACCAGTCGCTGCCGGAATCGTAGGAATCGCTGCTCGACCAGCTGTCATCATAGTCGTAGCTGAAATCATAGTCCGAGCTGCCGGAAAAATCGCCGAAATCGGCCAGCGCCGTGACGTTCAGCACGACGAGCGCGCAAAGCAGAACGGCAAACAGAGTCAACACTTTCTTCTTCAAGGCGGCATCCACTCCCTTATCTTTTTTCTATGCGGAATATCCGTCTCCGATTATATATTTTGCCGCCGCGTATGGCAAGAGGCATTTCCCCATCTTCCCGCGCCGGAAACGCACAGCAGCCCCGCCTGAGAGTCTCAGGCGGGGCTGCCCTTTTTAATGTACTCGTCTGTTCCTTACATTTTCCCCTGCTTACGCCGAAGAGAGAGGCAGTCGGCGATCATGGCGATAAACTCGCTGTTCGTCGGCTTGCCCTTAATGCCGGAAACGGTATAACCAAAAAACTTTTGCAGCGTCTCCACGTCGCCGCGGTCCCACGCAACCTCGATTGCGTGGCGGATGGCACGCTCCACGCGGCTCGGCGTCGTGGAGAATTTCTTCGCGACCTCCGGATAGAGTACCTTCGTCACGGCGTTGATGGCGTCCATGTCGTTGATCGTGAGAATGATCGCCTCGCGCAGATACTGATACCCCTTGATGTGCGCCGGAACGCCGATCTCATGGATGATGTCGGTGACGACGCTCTCGAGCGAGGCGTTGTCCGCCTTCGGCTCCGGCGCGGCCGCCGAGACACGGCTCGCGGTGACGGGAAGCGGCTTCTTGCCCGTCTGGGCGCTCTGGCGCAGACGCTGCATAAGCTCGGCGGTATCGCACGGCTTGGACATGAAGTAGGCCGCGCCGAGATTCGCGCACTCGGCCACGACGTGAGCGTTCACAAACCCGGTGAGGACGAGCACCGGCGGTGCCGACTCTTTCTCGGAAAGCTTGCGCAGCACGCCCATTCCGTCGAGCCGTGGCTGTATCAGTTCCAGCAGCACAACGTCCGGATGCAGTGCCTCGATCTTGGCGAGCGCGTCCGATCCGTCGGACGATGTACCTGCCGCTTCCATGTCCGGCTCCTGCGAAAGCAGGTTCTTCATCAACAGCTGAAAATCCTCGTTCGGGTCGGCGATCAGCACACGGATTTTGGTTTCCATAACTTTGCCTCCATAATTATGAACTGCAAGCAGTTTGCTGATGTTTTTTTGTTCTTGGCTACATTGCTTGACTAATTTAGCATAAAGCGAGCAGAATATGGAGGGAAAATTCGTCGAAATCATCTTAATTTTTCTTCGTGCTCATTTTTCCGGATTCGACACGAGGTTGCACAGATTTACATAATGCAGTATCAAATCCTGCGGGACGCCGTCGAATTCGCTTTCGCGTTTTTCGTCGGCGTGCGCGCCGGGGCGTGTTTTGCGGCGGTCAGGCCGCCGATTTCGCGCGCCCTTCTTTGAGCATATTCTCCATCGAAATGCCGTATCCTTTAGTGGGGTCGTTCACGAGCACGTGTGTGACTGCACCAACGATCTTTCCGTTTTGCAAAATGGGCGAGCCGCTCATCCCCTGCACGATGCCGCCGGTCACGGCGAGGAGGTCGCCGTCCGTGATCGTGAGCGTGAGCTTCCCGCCGTCGCCGGAGCGCGCGATGCGCGTGATCACGGCATCGTAAGAGCGCACGCCGCCGCTGCCGACGGTGGAGAGGATCGTCGCCTCGCCGAGACGGATCTCGCTCTCCGCAGCGACCGGCATGGCCGGGAGCGTACCGAGCGGCGTCCGGCTCGTTCCGAAAATGCCGCGGACGGTGTTCTCCTCGATCGAGCCGATCGGCGAAGTGCCGAGAGCGCTGCCGCACAGCTCGCCCGGCGTGCCGCGCTCGCCCATGACGACGCCGGTGATGTCTGCCCGGTAAATTTCCCCGCCGGAAGCGCTCATCAGCTCGCCGGTCTCCGGCAGGCCAACGCCGTGGCCGAGCGCGCCGTACTCGCCGGTAACAGGATCATAAAATGTCACCGTGCCAAGCCCGCGCACTGCGTCGCGCAGCCACAGCCCGATCTGATACGTTCCGCTGCTGCCGAGCTTCGGGAAAACGGAGACGGTTTTCGCCTCGCCGCCGCGCTCGAGGGAAAGCGACACGCACTCCGAAGAAAACTCCGCTGCGCGGCGCAGAAAGTCCTCCGCACCCGTCACGCGCTCGCCATTCACCGCAACGATCCGATCGCCCGCCTGCACGCCCGCCTCGCCCGCCGGACAGCATGTGCCATCTGCTGCGGCGACATCTGCGAGCGCAGATACCACAACGCCGTCGCACCGCAGCGATATTGCCACCGCTTCGCCGACCGGCACAAGCGCGTCGCCCGGCTCCGCCGCGAGCGCCGCAGTCGTAAGACAGAGCGCCGCGACACACAGGGCGAAACCATCTTTTATCTTTCTCATAGGACTGCCACCCTTTTCCTTCCCATGGTTTTGCATTTTTGCGCCGCGAAGATTCCGATCTGCGGCGGCCTATTCAGTATGTCTGTCGAGAAAGAAAAGAACCGCGAGAAATTTGTCCTCTGTTTCCATCGACTGTTTTGCGTTTTCTATTAGTTAATATGGTATCCTCCCGTTTTTCTCTCATGCCTGCCAAAATTTTTTCATCGCGAGGAAATATCATGCAGATTTTAAAAACCGGCTCCACGGGCGCGGAGGTCGCGCTTTTGCAAACGGCGCTCCGCCGCGCGCAGCATGGCGGCCCCATGCCCGACGGCGTTTTCGGCGGGACGACAAAGAGCGCCCTGCAAAGCTTCCAGCGCTCGCGCGGTCTTCGGCCGGACGGCATCTTCGGCGCGGAGACCGAGCGCGTGCTTGCCCCCTGGCTTCGCGGGTACGCCGTGCACACGATCGCCCCCGGTGATACGCTCTTCTCGCTCGCCGAGCGGTACGATGCCTCGCTCGGCGCGATCGAAACGGCCAACCCGGCGCTCGATCCGTTTGCGCTGCGCGTCGGGCAGAGGCTCATCGTACCGCTGCCGTTTTCTGTTGTGCCGACGGATATCCCGTGGTGCAGCGCGCTCATGGACTACGCCGTGGACGGGCTCACGCACCGGTATCCGCAGCTCCGTACTGAGAGCATCGGGCGAAGCGTTCTCTCCCACCCAATATGGGCGCTCACAACGGGCAGCGGGCTGCGCCGCGTGCTCTACAGCGCCGCGCACCACGCAAACGAGTGGATCACCACGCCGCTTTTGATGAAATATCTCGAAACACTCCTTCACGCAGCCGCCGCGGGAGAGACCGTGTTCGGCTACCCGGCGGAGGACATCCTTTTTCGCGCCACGCTCACGCTCGTGCCGCTCGTCGATCCGGACGGCGTCGATCTCGTGACGGACGCACTGCCGGGGGGCGAGGCCAAAAAGCACGCCGCGGCCATCGCCGCGGACTTCCCCGCCATACCGTACCCGGACGGCTGGAAAGCGAACATCGCGGGCGTCGATCTCAACTTGCAGTATCCCGCCGGGTGGGACACCGCCCGCGCGATCAAGTTTGCGCAGGGCTATGACCGCCCCGCGCCGCGCGATTTTGTCGGCGAAGCGCCGCTCACGGCGCCGGAGGCGGCGGCGCTCGCCGCCTTTACCGAAACGCTCGACCCAGCGCTCGTCCTCGCCTACCACACGCAAGGGAACGTCATCTACTGGAAGTACTTAAATTTTGAGCCGGAGGGCAGCCGCGCGCTCGCCGAGCGGTTCGCCGCCGTGAGCGGCTACGCCTACGAGGACACGCCCTACGCCTCCGGCTTTGCCGGGTATAAGGACTGGTTCATTCAAAATTTCGACCGCCCCGGCTACACTATCGAGTGCGGTCTCGGCGAAAACCCGCTCCCGCTCTCGCAGTTTGAAAGCATCTGGAGCGCCAATCTCGGCATCCTCACCCTCGCCGCGCTGGGAATATAGTCGTGAAAAGAGCGTGCCGCAACTCTCAGCGGCACGCTCTTTTTATGTTACGCGATTTCTTTATACCGTGTAAAGACATATTCATAGACTTTCTCGCGGTATTCCGTAATGTCATCATTATTGTAGCATTCTGGCAACGTTTCCCAGAGGACGTCACGGATCAGCGTATCGACAACCGCCCGCGTTTCCTGCTTGTCCGTCCAATGATCCAGTTCGGAGATTTTTTCCTTAATTTTTTGAAGGAGGCCAGATGCCGCCGTCTTGAGCTTTTTGATGTCATTTTTGCTCAAATCGTCACGGAACAGCATATCATACAGCGAAAGCTCTTCGTCGCTTGCGAACCCCTCCCGTACGTAGCGCTGCTCCTCTCGGCTCATTCGATCGGCCAGATCCATCAGATCCAGGAACGTCTTTTCGATCGTCGCTCTGTCCTGCTCGCCGTTGTAATTCTGGATGATTTCCCGATAACGCTCGTAGTAATCGATACGCTTCGGATTGACAAACACCATCTTATCCAGCTGCCGCCGAATCGCCTCGTCCAGATCGCGCATGAGCAGATTCTTCCGCCGGGTTTTGGCAAACTCGCGGCGGAGCAGATCAAAGTCAATAGCGCTGATGTCGAAACGCGGCGACGCAGTTATGGCGTTTGGCTGCTGCGGCTCGATCTCCACATAGTCATTGATAATGGCGTTGATCTCCACCATCAACTCGGTCGTATCGGTATGCTTTCTCTTTTTTTGCAGCATACCGTAAATGGCCGCGATTGCCTCATACTGCTTGCGCATATGTCCGGTTACATCGTCGCGATCCGCATACTTCATCAGCCGCTTTAGTTCCGAGGCATAGGTCGAAAATGATTTTCTATCCTCAATGGTGCCGCACACGGCATCGGCCGCATCCTGCAAATACGAAAGTTTTGCAAATCCTTCAGCAGCTATCAGATGGTTCAGATCGACCTTTCTCTCCGCAAGGAACGCTTCTGCTTTGGCGATCGTATCGCTAATCCGCGCGATCAGTTTCTCTTTGTCAACCGTCGGGTCAGCGCCGCCGAGACCGCCGACATTTGCCGTGTAGTCCGCAAGTGCCTTTCGCAGTGCTTTTACAATGCCTATATAATCAATAATCAGGCCATTGCTCTTTCCCTCCGCCACACGGTTTGCGCGGGCGATGGTCTGCATCAGCGTGTGCGCTTTCAGCGGCTTATCCAGATACAGGCAGGACAGGCACTTGACATCAAACCCCGTGAGCCACATGGCGCAGACGAATACAACGCGAAGCGGGTTGCCGGAATCCTTGAACTCCTTATCCAGCTCGCGCTTTTCCATCTTTTCGCGGTGTGCCTTGATATCCAGCCCCCATTTTTTGAAGGTCTGTATTTCGTTTTGCTCCTGCGAAATGACAACCGCCATTTCTGTTTCCTGCATCCAGCGCAGCTTTCGTTCCAGCTCCTGTGCCTCCTGCTGTGTCGCCGACTTAATCTTTGCCTTGAGATTTTGAATCTCCGCCTGCCAGTATTCCTGCACGAAGTTGTACATGCGCACACAAGTCACTTTATTAAGGCAGACGAACATCGCCTTGCCGCTCGTCCAGAGATCGGAATAGTGGCCGGCAAAGTCTTTGGCAATGGAACGCAGCCGCGGTTCCGCTGTCAACAAATGAATCTCCTTGGCGAACTCCGCTTCGAGCTTGTCCTGCTGATCAACATCGAGATCGGCATTTTCTATGGCGTCCAGAATGCGGCTTGTGATCTCCGGATTGTGAAGATCGAGAATTTTCTCTCCGCGGTTCTCGTAATACAGCGGGACAGTCGCGCCGTCCTCCACGGCTCTTTTAAAATCGTAAACCGAAACATAGCCGCCGAAAGTGCGGGCGGTGATGTTATCGCTCGACAAAAGCGGCGTTCCGGTAAAGCCGATACGCGCCGCTGTCGGCAGCAGCTTCATCATGTTGTCGGCAAAGATGCCGTATTGGCTGCGGTGCGCCTCGTCCGACATGATGATAATATCGTGGTCGGGATAGATCGGCACGGCGTCGGGCTTATTGAATTTCTGGATCAGCGTAAAGATGAAGCTGGGATTCCCTTTCAGTTTCTGCACAAGGTCATCCCCGCTCGCGGCTATAAACTGCGCTGCTTTGGTTTTTCCGAGCAGCCCGCAGTTTTCAAACGTGTCACTGATTTGCTTGTTCAGCTCGTCTCGATCCGTCAAGATCACGAACGTCGGCGAACCGGCAAATTTTCGCCGGAGCTTCTGCGCGAGGAACACCATGGAATAGCTCTTACCGCTGCCCTGCGTGTGCCAGAACACACCAAGCTTTCCGTCATTCAGCTTGCGGTCAGCGTATGCCTTTACTGCTTCGTTTACACCGAGATACTGGTGGTTGCGGGCGAGAATCTTTGCCGTGTGCCCGCCGGAGTGGTCGTACAGGATAAAGTTTTCCAGAAGGTCAAGGAAGTTTTCCTTCCGGCAGATACCGCGCAGCATCGTTTCCAGCGCAACGCTGCCGGGGTCGGACTCCGCCAGACGCTTCCACTCGTGGAAAAACTCGTATTTGCTGCCGAGCGTGCCGATCTTCGCCTCCGTGCCGTTTGAGAGCATCAGAAAGGCGTTGTAGTAGAAAAGCTGCGGGATCGTATCGAGATAGTCGGTGTAATTGTCCTCATAGGCGTTCTGCACGTCTACGGTATTCTTTTTGAGCTCCACGAACAGCAGCGGGATACCGTTTACGAAGCCGACAATGTCCGTCCGGCGGCGGTAAAGGTCGCCTTGTATTTTCAGCTCCTTGATGGCGAGAAATTCATTATTCTCCGGGTTTTGAAAGTCGATCACCGCGGCTCGCTTCGTTTCCGGCTGACCGTTCGGCTTTTTCACCGTAACGGGGATGCCGTCCCGGATGAGAAAGTACTTTTCCTCGTTGACTTGCAGGAGGGACGCCGTGGAAAGGCGGTTTTCCAGCGTTTTCTGCGCCTCGGAGAGTTGCGAGTCCGTCATCCACGGATTGAGCTGCCGCAGAGCATTCTGAAAATACCGGGTCAGAAGTATCTCGTGATAGCTTGTCCGCCCGAACGTGCCGCTTCTGCCGAGCACTTCCGTATTATAAGCGAACTGCACATCCCAGCCGAGCTCATCCCGGAGCAGATCCCCGGCGCTTTCCTGCACAAGTATATTTTCTGAGTAATCGTAGCTCATGCCGCCACCTCCTATCCTTCAACAATTTGCTTTTTAAATTCATCAAATGCTTTTTTGCGTTCTGCCTGCTCTAATTCCATAAATGCAAGAAGACACATTTGATAAGTTTCGTCATACCAATGTTCTAATTGCCCCTTGTCAAGTTCGGATACGATTCGTTTATATTTTCCTTTATTTGAGGGATCAACATTGTTATGTCGCAAATTCAAATTATTAAAGAGGAAAAACAGATCATCTTTCAAAGAAGATGAGATTTTCTGCAATTCTTTAGATTTTGCCTCAAGTATCTGGGCAAGTTGCAAAATAATATGTTTTTTCTTTTCAATGTCACCTTTAAGGGCATAATGATCATATTCCAGCACCTTGTATGATAGCTCTGCCGGAATTAGGTTGCTTTCTGATACAGCAATAGCTACAGGAGATTTTTCAACGAAGATCGTTTTTCCATCATCACTTGCAGATGTATATCCTATGGCTTCGATCACAAGTCGAATTTGTTCGAGGATAAATGGAATGTTCACTTCCATAGATGCAAAGCCGCCATATCCTCCAGAAAAATTAGCCGCTTGCAGGCCGAAGAGCATATTTTGCAGATATTCACAAAATGAAACCAGATAATCAATATTAAAATCATTTGGCTCTGCTTCGAATTTGAAGCCATACTTTTGATCGAATTCTTCTATGCTAAGGCACGTCCCACGAAAATAAAAATGTGCAAAGTTTTCCCCAAAAACTTCATATAGAGATTTCGTTCTATGATCAAAGGCTTCTTGATGTAATATCGAATACAGCTTACGATACTCTTGTCTGATATCTACGTTGCCTTCTCTTAATACTTGTGCAAAAGACTTCCTCATATCACACCTCAATTTCGCCGCTCATCAATTTGGGTAGCAGACGGTCACGGGCTTTCTTAGCCGATTCTATTTGCAAAGAACAATTGATTGCTTTTGAATATATCTCTTTGGCAACGCCATTATAATGATCCAAAATCTCCTCGGATGGTCTTAATACTAACGCTTGTGATAAGAAATCCTTCCATCTGTAGTTAACGATACTGCTTGCACTACGCTTATCGTATTCTTCCGTTTTGCCAGTTGCCCTTAAATGTTTAATACAATCATGCAAGTATTGTGAAAAGCCAAATTGAGGCCGAATCAATTTGCAGAAACTTGCACACATTACATCTTTTCTCCATACATTAAGCATTGACGATGTTATTAGCAAGCACCGTGCGACACCCTCTGTTCGGCTACCACCAGACACTTCAAAAACGATATCTCCATCCTTTAGCTTTCGTGAAGATAGATTGCTTTCGACGTGATAACGGAATGGGATGGACAGCAAATCACCATGCGCTATACCGTATAAATCTGTGCCACGAATAACATATGCTTCTCTAATACACTTTCCTGTCGGCGTTTCTTCACCCCAGCCTCCACCGATCTCATAACTTATCAAATTACCAACCGGAACCTTTTCCCACCCTTCCGGCACACCGTCAACGATAGGCGTATCCTCATATCCGGGAAAGCGGAAATTGACAAACCACTCCTTGTACAGCCGCTGCGCCGCTTCCTCCAATAGTTTGATTTGCCTTTGATTGTTTTTAATTGTTTTTTCATACGCGAACATTCGTTCAGCGATTTCTCGCTGTTCTTCGTAGCCGGGTGCATAGAACCGATAGTCATATATTTTACTTGGTGATGTATGGTGAACCGTTGAACCTGTTGACGTGTTTGCAATAAAACGCTGGTATGGATGCGTGCGCATGAGAAAATAGATATACCCCGGGAAACAATCGTTTGCCTTAAAAGAAACTAGACCTATTCGTTGATTATGCAGGTATACTCTGTTATCCGACTCTGGCACAAGGGCACTATATCCCAACGTATCTATCGTTTTACTCAAGTCGGTCATCGTTACGATGAAATCGCCGCTAGATAACACATAACCATCTGGAATCTCGCCAGAATAGAATTTGCACTTTTCCTCTTGAAATCCACCACCAATCCGAAAGTTGCCAGGGGTTACAAGCACTATGCCATTGTCCTCTTGAACAATGTGTTCCCCGTCAAACGCATAGCCATGTTTAATGGTGATAATATCTCCTAAACGGTACTCTTTCATAGCCCCATCTCCTCCAGATTTTTGGAGATGGTCTGCATCAATTCATTGGATTCCGCCTGCAATTTCAGCAGTTCCTGATGAATCTCCGTCATGCGCTCAGCAAAATCCACGCCGTCATCTTCGACTGCCGCAACGCCGACATATGCGCCGGGCGTCAGAGAGTAGTTCTTCTCCGCGATCTCCTCACGGCTCGCCACTTTGCAAAGGCCGGGAATATCTCTGTATTCTCCCTCACCAAACTTTCCAAAAAGCCATTGTGCCGCCTTAATAATATCCAGGCATTCCCGTATCGATTGCTCATGGCTATCAATTACGGCCTTCACTTCTTTAACATACCAACGAACCTTTGCAGGCCCCCGTCCCGCTCGGCTCTCCAACAAATCTTTTACAATATGCTTCTGTTTGTTTTCTTCCAGATAAGGAACAAATTTTGCTACGGCGCTTTTTTGCAGTCTCAAAAAGTCTTCTAAAAGCTGGTGAATTTCTCCGCATTCGTTCAATGAAAAGCTTTCATTGAGCTTTTGTTTCAGTAGATACGCCTTTTCATTTGATTCTGAGTAAAACTCCGGCAGCATTATGCTGCTCAATGTTCCGGTTTGTGCTTCAACTGCGCCGAAAATGAAACTTTTAATTTCATCGACGTATTGGGTCAATAAATTTTGATATTTCTCCGTCTCTCCCCGGTACAGCCACACGATCGCGTTCAGGTTTTTGAGCTGCCACTCGCTCCACTCGTTCAGCGTGCGGTCTACGACCGTATAGTAATTCCGTGCATCGATGAAGAGCACCTTATCCCGGATGCTCTCCGTTTTGCCCTTGTCGAAAAACCAGAGCGAGCAGGGTAGACTTTTGGTATAAAAGAAGTTGTTGCCGACGCTGACCATCACATCCACATGGCCGGTCTCCACCAGTTTCCGGCGGATATCGCGATCCTTGCCGGAGCTGTCGGTGGCGGAGGACGCCATAACGAATCCGGCACGGCCGTGCTCATTCAGATAGCTATAGAAATAGGAGATCCAGAGATAGTTGGCGTTGCCGACTTCCTTATTTTTGTTCACGCCCGGCATGCCAAACGGCAGCCGCCCGGCGCTCTCGCACGATTCAGCTTTCACCTTGTCCACGTTGAACGGCGGGTTGGCCATCACATAATCACAGCTGCCGACAAGGCCGTGCGCGTCGTGATAAAAGGTGTTGGCCTCATCGCCGGAGCGAATCACGCCGGTCAGCCCGTGCACCGCCATGTTCATCTGGCAAAGCTGCGCGTTATACTCCACCTTTTCCTGCCCATAAAACGTCATGGCGCTGTTGGCGTTCATACCCGCCTGATTGACAAAATCGCCGGACTGGATGAACATGCCGCCGCTGCCGCAGGCGGGGTCAAGCAGCACGCCGCCCTTGGGTTCCAGCACATTGACGATCATCTTTACCAGAGATTTGGGTGTGAAAAACACACCATCGTCCGAGGCGATGTTCTTGGCAAATTTATTGAGGAAGTATTCGTAGATGCGTCCGATAACATCGCCGCCGACTTCGTCGAGCGCGCTGTTATTGAAAATACGGAGCAGTTCGGAGAGAATTTCGTCGGAAAAGTCGGTATAGGTTTTCGGCAGCACGCCGGTGAGCTGCTCGCTCTGCGCCTCGATCAGGGACATGGCGTTGTTCACCACTTCGCCGAGGCTGTTCATGGTATGGCCGTCTTTATTTTTGATCCCGGCTTCCGCGATATTTTCCGGCAGACTCAGCAAATAGCTGTACTGCGCTTCTTTCGGAAGAAAGAGTGCGCTTTTCGCCACAAAATCATTGGCCTCCACGGGCATCACACGACCGCCGCGGGACGGGCGGTTTTTCAGTATCTCTTCCTCCACCAGCTTGAAACGGCTGTAGGCGTATCGAAGAAAAATCAGCCCGAGTACCGGCATGCAGTACTGGTTGGATGT
>CAKTBC010000016.1 GCA_934533005.1 uncultured Oscillospiraceae bacterium
GCAGGTGATGGTGGTGCCCTTGAGCACCGCGGAGGACGAGGTGATCTTGAAGCTCTGCTCCACCTGGCTGCCGCCGGCAAGCATGCGAATACCGGCATCGTCCAACCGCGTCTCGGTATCGTCCGTCAGACGGGGCAGATAATCGGTGAGAACAAGATAGTCCTGCTTCTCGAGCCAGCCGTTCGTATCCTGATACCAGAGCGGCGAGTGGCGCACGAAGGGGATCTGGCTGCCGAGCGCGCTCTTCGGGAGCGTGATATAGAACACCTTGTAGTTCATGCCGATGGGCTCATAATCGGCGTTGCCGATCGCATTCGCCTCGCGGGTGGCCATCGGGTCGGTCACAAGGCCCATGTAGATCTTGTCGGTATCGCTCGCGCGGGTGACCCACTTGATCGTGACGGTGTCGCCGGATACGGTCAGCGTGGACTGCGTGTCCACGGGGAAGCCGCGGTTGTCCGCCTTGTCGAGATAGGGGTAGGCGTTGCCGTAGAGATCGTATACGCCGTCGGTGTAATAGCTCGGGTCAAACGCACGGCCAAAGCTCGGGATGTTCAGGAAGAAATCCTGGTTCTCGTCCCAGCTGCCGTCGGCAAAGCCGATGACAACGGGGATGGATGTCCCCTGCTTGTCTGCGGAGACGCCGAACGAGAAGGTCGTCTGCAGACCGTTCACGCTGCCGGAAACGGCGGAGGACTTGTCCGCGTCGTCGCGGCTGCCGAGATAAAGCTTCGTCGCGATCTTTCCGGCATAGCGGTCGGCCATTTTGCCGGTAACGGTGCAGTAGATCGTGCCGCCGACGAGCGTGGCGGTGGAGGAGCTGATTGCAAAGCTCGACTGGGTGAAGCCGCCCGCGGCGACCATCTTCATCTCGGCATCGGAGATCTCCGTGCCGGCATCGCCCGTGTCCGCCGGGATGGAGATTACAAGATCCTGATTGGTGTACCAGCTGCCGTCCGGCTTGCCGAGAGAGATCGGTTTTTCGGCGCCGCGATAGGACGCGGGCAACTCAAATTCAAATACCCAGCCGCCGTCGGAGCGCGCCGTGCCCTGTACGTAGGGAGACTTGAAGGCATCGTCCTTGGAGCCGAAGTACAGCTTATCAAAGGAGGTGTTGGCGGTCTCAAAGTGGATGAGCAGCTTTTCGCCCGCAACGACCATGCCGGTCTTTTCCGCGGTGAACATCCTGAACGCCGCGCCGCCCGCAGCCTTCACGACCTTGATCCTGGCCTCCGAAAGATTGTCGGGCAGCTTCGGGATCGCGGGAGCGGCCTCCGGCTTCTTGTCCGGATCCTCGCCCGGATCGGTGGTGCCTTCGGGGATAGCCGCGGGAACAACGAGCTCCAGCTCGCTGGAGTTGTAAGGTTTTCTCGCCGTGAGATCGCCCTTGAGAATGCAGACCGGAACACGCGTTCCCGCAGCGCTCGCCGGGAGCGTGAAGTGGTACGCCTGCGTCTCTTCCCCGGCCACACCGGCCACAACGTCAAATGCACCGCCCCGATCGAGCTGGTCTTTCAGCGCCGTAAGATTTCCGAGATAGAGATAGGAATACGTGAACGCACCGCTGGCGGCCTTATTCACCTGCACGGTCACATAGATCGTTTCGCCGACCTTGACGGCGGAAGCCGTCTCGATCTTGAACATCGGGTAGACCGCGTCCGCGCCCTGCTTGGCGACAAACAGCTTGCCGCTCACATCCCGCTCGGCGCATGGTGCCGCGGGGTAGTCCACCGGCGTGGGAACGGGGTCAGGCTTTCCTTCCGGAATGTCGGAGGGAACAACGAGCTCCAGCTCGCTGGAGTTGTAAGGTTTTCTCGCCGTGAGATCGCCCTTGAGAATGCAGACCGGAACACGCGTTCCCGCAGCGCTCGCCGGGAGCGTGAAGTGGTACGCCTGCGTCTCTTCCCCGGCCACACCGGCCACAACGTCAAACGCACCGCCCTGATCGAGCTGGTCTTTCAGCGCCGTAAGATTTCCGAGATAGAGATAGGAATACGTGAACGCGCCGCTGGCGGCCTTGTTCACCTGCACGGTCACATAGATCGTTTCGCCGACCTTGACGGCGGAAGCCGTCTCGATCTTGAACATCGGGTAGACCGCATCCGCGCTCTGCTTGGCGACAAACAGCTTGCCGCTCACGTCCTGCTCCGCGCAGGGCGCGGCGGGATAATCCACCGCCGTGGGGACGGGGTCGAGCTTCCCTTCCGGAATATCGGAGGGAACGATGAGCTCCAGCTCGCTGGAGTTATAAGGGCTTCTCGCCGTGAGATCGCCCTTGAGAATGCAGATCGGAATGCGCGTTCCCGCAGCGCTCGCCGGGAGCGTGAAGTGGTACGCCTGCGTTTCTTCCCCGGCCACACCGGCCACGACATCAAACGGGCCGTCCTTTTCCAGCTGCGTTTTCAGCGCCGTGAGATCGCCGAAGTAGAGGTGAGCATACGTGAACGCACCGCTGGCGGCCTTGTTCACCTGCACGGTCACATAGATCGTTTCGCCGACCTTGACGGCGGAAGCCGTCTCAATCTTGAACATCGGGTAGACCGCATCCGCGCTCTGCTTGGCAACGAACAGCTTGCCGCTCACGTCCTGCTCGTCACAGGGTGCCGCGGGGTAGTCCTTCGCTGTGGGAACGGGGGTGGGTGTTTCAATATCCGCCGGAACGACAAGCTCCAGCTCGCTGGAGTTATAGGGGCTCTTCGCCGTGAGATCGCCTTTGAGAATGCAGATCGGAACGCGCGTTCCCGCAGCGCTCGCCGGGAGCGTGAAGTGGTACGCCTGCGTTTCTTCCCCGGCCACACCGGCCACAACGTCAAATGCACCGCCCCGATCGAGCTGGTCTTTCAGCGCCGTAAGATTTCCGAGATAGAGATAGGAATACGTGAACGCACCGCTGGCGGCCTTATTCACCTGCACGGTCACATAGATCGTTTCGCCGACCTTGACGGCGGAAGCCGTCTCGATCTTGAACATCGGGTAGACCGCGTCCGCGCCCTGCTTGGCGACAAACAGCTTGCCGCTCACATCCCGCTCGGCGCATGGTGCCGCGGGGTAGTCCACCGGCGTGGGAACGGGGTCAGGCTTTCCTTCCGGAATGTCGGAGGGAACAACGAGCTCCAGCTCGCTGGAGTTGTAAGGTTTTCTCGCCGTGAGATCGCCCTTGAGAATGCAGACCGGAACACGCGTTCCCGCAGCGCTCGCCGGGAGCGTGAAGTGGTACGCCTGCGTCTCTTCCCCGGCCACACCGGCCACAACGTCAAACGCACCGCCCCGATCGAGCTGGTCTTTCAGCGCCGTGAGATCACCAAAGTAGAGGTGGGCATATGTGAATGCGCCGCTGGCGGCCTTGTTCACCTGCACGGTCACGTAGATCGTTTCGCCGACCTTGACGGCAGTAGCTTTGTCGATATTAAACATCGGGTAGACCGCGTCCGCGCCCTGCTTGGCGACAAACAGCTTGCCGCTCACATCCCGCTCGGCGCAAGGTGCCGCGGGGTAGTCCACCGGCGTGGGAACGGGGTCAGGCTTTGGCTCCTCCGTCGGCTCCGCCGTCGCCGTCGCAGAGGGCTCCGCGGTGGGCTCTTCGGTCGTTTCCGCCGTTGCCGTCGCGGTCGCCAAAGCCTCCGGCGAAGCGCTTGTCTCCGTGGTCGCGGACGGCGCCGCCGTGGGCGTCGCAGTCGTCTCCGCGGTCTCCGGCGAAGCGGTCGTCTCCGTCTTTGCCGTGGGGGCCGGCGCGGCCGCGGGCGTTTCCTTTGTCTCGGCCGTCGCCGAGGGAGTAGACGTCGGGGCTGCGGACTCTTCCGCCTCCGCCGAGGGAGAGACCTCCGCGGTAGCCGTCACGGTAGTCGTGCCGTCGCTGTCGTCCGCCGCCAGAACGGGAACAACGTTCCCCAGCGTCAGACAGATCACGAGCAGCAGCACAACGATTCTGGACATTTTCCTGTGCATATCCATGCCCTCCTAAAATATCTTCATGGAAAATCTCGCAAAACGGTTCCAGCCGACGCCACCTCCCGGAAAAACAAAATCAGAGCAGCCAAAAAAGCTGCTCTGACGGTATTTTCAGAATATGTAAGCGTTTTAATCGGAAACATACCGTTCCAGGCAAAAATCCGCCGGGAAGCGGTATTCATCCGGTGAAATATCCTGACTCCGTTTCCTCGCTCGCCCGCCTTCCCGGTTTCCCAGTGGCATAGTGGGGTCGCTCCGCGTTACAGTTGCCGTTACAGTCCGTGATTTGCACACGGTTCCTTCATCCGAATGGTTCTATTCAATTTTACGGGAGATTCATCCATGTATAGCAAATATAGCATATACCTGATAGCTTTGCAATATATATCCCGCAGAATTTCCGAAAAAACGACAGGGGGCGGCGTCTCAGTCCCGGCGGCCGAGGATCTTATATACAAGCTCCATATCCAGTCCCTCGCGGACGACCCGGGCGAGCTTGTCATACTGCTCTTCGCGGTATGCCGCGGGGTCGAAACTGCCGAGAATCTCAGGGCTCAGCCCCTTTTTCCGGCAGAGCGCGCCGAGCACGGCGTCCGCAACGCCGGGGGCGTCAAAAATGCCGTGGATATAACTGCCGTACACGTTCCCTCCGCCGGTGACGGCACTTCGCGCCGCACGGCTGCGTCCCATATGAATTTCATATCCTTCATAGGCAAGGCCGTTCAGGCAGGAGAGCTCCCCTTCCACGCCGGAGAACGTACCGCGCGTCTGTGTCTGCACCTTTTCGCCCTCGAATACGGTGTCCATATCGAGCAGCCCCATACCGGCGATGTCCGTGATGCCCGCGGCCTCGACCCTTTCGGGATCGGACACACTCCGGCCGAGCATCTGGTACCCGCCGCAGATGCCGAAAACGAGCGTCCCGGCGGCCGCGGCTTTCAATATGGCCGCTTCCAGCCCGCTCTCGCGCAGCCATTTGAGATCGGCGATCGTGCTCTTCGTGCCGGGCAGGACGATCATGTCCGCCCCTCCGAGCTCCGCAGCGCGCTCAATGTAGCGTACGGACACGTTTTCGTACCGCTCCAGCGGGCTCATATCCGTGAAGTTGGAGATGCGCGGCAGACGGACGACGGCAACATCGATCGCCCGGCGTTCACCGCCGCGCGCAAAGCGCGTGGAGAGACTGTCCTCATCGTCGATATCCAGATGCACATACGGCACAACGCCCGCCACCGGCACGCCGCACAGCTCCTCGAGCGTTTTGAGACCGGGCTCGAGGATCTTCTTATCGCCGCGGAACTTGTTGACGATCGTGCCGCGGATGCGCGCGCGCTCGTCCGGCTCGAGCAGCGCCACGGTGCCGTAGAGCTGCGCGAACACGCCGCCGCGGTCAATGTCGCCGACGAGGAGCACCGGCGCGTCCACGAGCTTCGCAAGGCCCATGTTCACGATGTCCTCCTGCTTGAGATTGATCTCCGCGGGACTGCCCGCGCCCTCGATGACGATAATGTCATACTCCGCGGCGAGCGAGTTATAGGCCTCCATCACCGCAGGAATATACTCGCGCTTGCGGCGGTAATACTCCATCGCGTGCATGTTGCCCTGCACGACGCCGTTTACGATCACCTGGCTGCCGACGTCAGTCGTCGGCTTGAGCAAAATGGGGTTCATGCGCACGTCGGGGGCAATGCCCGCGGCCTCCGCCTGCACGACCTGCGCGCGCCCCATCTCGCCGCCCGCAGCGGTGATGAAGGAGTTGAGCGCCATGTTCTGGCTTTTGAACGGCGCAACGCGGTAGCCGTCCTGGCGGAAAATGCGGCACAGCCCGGCGCAGAGGATGCTCTTGCCCGCGTTGGACATCGTCCCCTGGATCATGATGTTTTTCGCCATTATTCGATCTCCCGGATAGTCTGGATCAGAGCCTCGTTCTCCGCATGCGTGCGCACCGCAACGCGGTACCAGCCGGAGGAGAGCCCTTCGTAATTATCACAGCTTCGGATCAAAACGCCCTTTTCGCGCAGCGCGTCGGAGAGTCCGGGCGCGGCCTGAAAGAGCAGGTAATTGGCGTCCGAGGGGATCACGCGGCAGCCGGACGCCGCGAGCGCCCCGGCCAGCCAGGCGCGTTCCGTTTTAATGAGCGCGCGGGTCGTTTCCAGAAAGCTCGTCTCCCGCAGCGCCGCAACGCCCGCCGCCTGCGCAAGCGTGGATACGTTCCACGGCGGTGCGGCGGAGGCCATGTCGCGCAGCATGTCTGCGTCGGCACAGAGGCCGTAGCCGAGCCGGACGCCCGCCATGCCGTAGCTTTTCGTGAACGCCTTGAGAAGAAAGAGCTGCGGATACCGCGCGAGATACGGCTTCAGGCTCTCGCCGCCGTCCGTGAGATCCAGAAAGCACTCGTCCGCGAAAACGAACGTCCCCTGCTCCTCGCACACGGCAAGGATCTGCTCGATCAGCTGAGGCTCGGCGAGCCGTCCGGTGGGGTTGTTCGGGTTGCAGAGGAAAAACACCGCCGGTCTCGTCTCGCGAAGGAAGCCGAGGATCCCGGCGTCCGGCACGAAGCCCTTCTCCTCCGAAAGCATATAACGCGTCATATCGCAGCCGCGGCGCGCCACGGCGTGCGCATACTCCGAAAACGTCGGCGCGAGCTCCGCCGCGGAGCTCGGGCGGAAGGCGTCGGCAAAGGTGTAGATCAGTTCCGACGCGCCGTTGCCGCAGATGACATAGTCCTCCGGCACGCTCTCGGCCTTTGCGATCGCCGCGCGCAGCGCGCGGCAGTAGGGGTCGGGATAGCGATCCGCACGGTCCAGCGCGCGGCCGATTGCCTCGCGTACGCTCTCCGGCGTACCGAGCGGGTTGATGTTGGCGGAAAAGTCGAGCCGGATGTCCCCGGCGTAAATGTCTCCGCCGTGCGGATTTTTCGTGTCGTACAGCATGATTTCACCTCAACAGAAGAAATTTGATCCCGCCGAACAAAAGGAGCGAGAGCGCTGCCGTGGCGTAAAGCAGCCGCCCGGCGCGGGGAATGTCCTCGTATTCGATCTCGCGCCGCGCATCGCCGATGTGCGGCTTTTTGTGCAGCACGCCGTGGTAGTACGCATCGCCCGCGAGACGCACGCCGAGCAGCCCCGCGCATACCGACTCCGTCTGCGCGGAGTTGGGGCTTGCGTGGTTGCGCCGGTCGCGCCGCCAGATCCGCCAGCCGTTCTTCACGTCGAGCCGCAGCAGCGCGCCCGCGGCAAGCATCAAAAGCGCGGAGAGCCGCGCGGGGATATAGTTGAGCACGTCGTCCATTTTCGCCGGGACGAGGCCGATGTTCTTATACGGCATTTCCACATAGCCGAGCATGGAGTCCATGGTGTTCGCGGCCTTGTAGAAAAAGCCGAGCGGCGCGCCGCCGAGCGCGAGAAAGAGCATCGGCGCGATGACGCCGTCGGAGGCGTTCTCCGCCACGGTCTCCACCGCGGCGCGCGTTACGGCCAGATCGTCCAGCTCGGCGGTGTCGCGCCCGACGATCATGGAAACGGCTCGGCGGTAATTTTCGGGTACACCCTCCTTCAAGGCGGCATAGACCTTCATGCTCTCGTCCCGGAGGGACTTGGTCGCAAGGATCTGCCAGCACATGATGCTCTCGAGCACGAGCCCCGCCGCCAGGTGGACGCGGTACGCCGCGTACAGGAGAAGCGCCGGAACGGCGGTGGAAATGCCCGCCACAACGAGCCAGAGCACGCCCCCCGCGACATTTTCGCCGCGGACGGTTTTGGGAAAGATGCGCCGCACGGCCTTTTCCACAGCCGTGATCAGCTTCCCGATCCACACGACCGGGTGCGGGATGCTGTGCGGGTCGCCGAGCAGAAGATCGATGAAAAAGCCGAGCAGCAGCGCGATCAGATGGTACATTTGCTCTTCACCCCTGCATGGTAAAAATGTATACCGGGTTCTGCCCGGTCATCAGATGGTATGCGCCCGCCTTGCGGCTGCGCGCAGCGGTGATGGACACCGCCTCCGTTTCGCAAAACGGGAATGCCTTCATGCACTCGGTGAGCTCCGCAACGGACTCGAGCGTCACCGCCGTTGCGACGATGCGCACGTGCGGATTCTTTTCCCGCAGCAGCGCAATGATCTCCTTCATATGGCCGCTCGTCCCGCCGAGAAAGGCGTGCGTCGGCGCGGGGAAGTCTGCACATGCCTCCGGCGCAGTGCCGGGGACAAGCTCCACGTTGTCGGTGTGGAACCGGCGGCAATTTTCGCGCAGGATAGCGCAGGCGGCGTCCTTCTGCTCCACGGCGTATACGCGCCCCCGCCGGGCGGCGAGCGCCGCCTCGATCGTGACGCTGCCCGTGCCCGCGCCGACGTCCCAGACGATCGAGTCCTCACGCAGTGCGAGCTTGGAAAGACTCACAGCGCGGATCTCGCTCTTCGTCATCGGCACGGTCTCGGCGCGCAAAAACGCCTCGTCCGGCAGCCCCGCCGTTATGGGAAGCACTTCGCCCGAATATTCGATGAGCGCCACGGCGAGACTTTCAAAATGCTTTTCCGAAAGTTCCTCCGCCGTGCCGGTGGTGATAGCCTCGTCCGGATAGCTCAAACGCTCGCCGGCGGAAACGCGCGCCGTGCCCATGCCGTTTTCCGTGAGCGTGCGGCAGAGCTTGCCCATGCCGTTCTCGCCGCCGACGAGCACAAAGCAGCGCCGTCCCTGCGAGAGCGGGAGCAGGATCGGCTCGCTCCGACCGTGGAGCGTGACGGGGAGCACGTCCTCATAGGACGTGCCGAGCTTCGCGCAGAGGTAGGAGAGCGAGCTAAGCCCCGGCAGCACCGTAACGCGGCAGCCGGTGAGCAGCGGCAAAAGCTTTCTCGTGCCGCTGAAAAAGCCGGTATCGCCGGACATCACGACCGCGAACGAGCCGTATTCCGGGTGCGCGAGGATATAATTGCGGATATCCTCCGGCGCAATGGCGGCATGCGCCGCCTGACCGGGCGACGCTGCGGCCTCGAGCATCCGCGCCGCGCCGATGAGGCACCCGGCGCGGGAAATCGCCTCGCGCGCCTCGCCGGTGAGCGCGCCGCGGCTGCCGGGGCCGAGCCCCACGACGGCGACCTTTGGCCGCGCGTGAAAGCCGAACCGGCGGCAGAGCAGCGCGATCGTCTCCGCTGTATCGAGTCCCTCGCGCTGCGCCGGGCGGCCGAGGATGACCGGCACCGCGCCGGTCTCCGCCGCGGCGGCGATCTTTTCCTCAAACCCTCCGGCGCTGCCGGAGGCCTTCGTTACCAGATACGCCGCGCCCGTGCTCCGGAGCATGGCGGCGTTGAGCTCTTTCGAGAACGGCCCCTGCATCGCGAGAATATGCGACGGCTGCACCCCCGCCTCGCGGCAGAGCCGGAGAGAATCCTCCATCGGCAGCACGCGGGCATAGACGCGCGCGGAAAAATCGCGCAGCGCGGCAAAGGCGCGCAGCTCCCGGCTGCCGGTCGTGAGCAGAATGTTCCCGTCTACGCGATCGAGATACTCCGCCGCCGCGGCGGCGTCCTCCACGAAAACGGCGTTTTCCGGCAGCGCCGTATCGGGCCGCAAAAGCCGGAGGTATTCCGTATTTGTGGCAGCGCAATTCTCTGCGACGCTCTCGGTGATGCGTTTGGCGTAAGGGTGCGTCGCGTCGATCACAAGGTCATAGTTTTCCCGCCGGAAGAGCTCCTTCATCTCCTCGCGCGGCAGAGGCCGCGCGGAGATGTGCAGGTTCTCCCCCTGCGGCAGGAGCGTCTCGCCGTATTCCGTGGCCACGCACACGGTCACATCCGCGTCCTGCACGGCGAGAAATTCGGCGATCTCGCGCCCCTCGGTCGTCCCGGCAAATACACAGAGCTTAGGCATCCGGCGCCCCCTTGCGGCGGTAGCCGCGCGGCGTCACCATTGCCCCGCCGATCATTTTCGTCATGGCGTTGCCGATGAACACGGTGCTGAACATATCAACGTCCGCGTTTCGCAGCTCGATAAGCGTCATATACTCGCCCGCCTCGCCCTCGCGCCCGATGGAGTGCGCCACGCCGCAGGGACGATCCTCCGGAAGATAACGCAGCAAAATATCGCACGCCATGCGGAGATTTTCCGGGCGGCCCTTGCTGCGGGGGTTATAAAGCACGATGCCGAGATCGGCCTCAGCCGCGCACGCGAGGCGCTTTTCGATCTTTTCCCACGGCGTCAGCCGGTCACTCAGGCTGATGACGGCAAAGTCATGCGTGAGCGGCGCGCCGAGCAGCGCCCCGCCGCTGCACGCGGCGGTGAGGCCGGGGATGACCTCGATCTCGGGCTCGCTCTCCTCGCCGCGCAGCTCATAGAGCAGCGCCGCCATGCCGTAAATGCCGCTGTCGCCGGAGCAGATCATCGCAACGCTCTTCCCGCCGCGCGCCGTTTCGAGCGCCATTTCGCAGCGCTCCACCTCGCGCAGCATCGGCGTGGTGAGAAATTCCTTGTCCGCATAGCGCTCCTTTACAAGATCGACGTACACGGTATAGCCTACGATCACGTCGCACTCGCGCAGCGCGCGGTCGGCGCGGATTGTCATGTTTTCATAGTTTCCGGGGCCGATGCCCACAACCGCCAGCTTACTCAAAACGAACCTCCCAATGCTCCGCAGCCGCCGCAACGGTCACGCCGTCGCGGGCGGTCTTTTTTATCAGTAACGTTTCGGCGTCTCGAAGCGCGGCTCTCTCGCACACGTTGTCCACACCGGTGACGCTCTTCACAAATTCCGAGGGCGTAAACTCGCCGCGCACCGCGCGCAGCTCCTCCGCCGTATAAAACTCTACGGGCAGTCCCTCTGCCCGGCAGTAGGCGAGAAGCCCCGCCTCCTGCGCCTTGAGATCGATGGACGCGGCGCACTTCACGGCGCGGCGGTCGATGCCATTCTCCGCGAGCGCCGCATTTACCGCCGCGCGGATCGCCTCCTCGCCCGTGCCCTTCCGGCAGCCGATGCCGAGATGCACAACACGCGGGATGAGCCGCAGCGTCTTTTCAAAGGGACTCTTTTCGTAAACGCCGATGTACACGCCGAGCGCGCCGTTATCGCTGGGAGCGATCCCCCGCGGCAGAGCCGTCGTGATCGGAAAATCGCACGCGAGCGGCACGTCGCCCTCGAGCACCGCGGCGGATACCGCTTTCGCGATCGGCAGGCTCGCGATGGCGCAGCCGTTTTTCACCGCCCAGGCGTCCACGGAGAAGCGGCCGTTGATGTCGGTCGCCGTTGTGATGACGGCCTGCGCCCCCAGTGCCGCGGCAAGCGTTTTGGCAAGCTCGTTCGCTCCGCCGATGTGGCCGGAGAGCACGGGGATCACGTACTGCCCCAGCTCGTCGAGCACGAGCACCGCGGGGTCAGTCGCCTTGCTTTTAAGATGCGGCGCGATCTCCCGCACGGCGAGCCCGACGCTCGAAACGAAGATCATCGCCTGCACGTCCGCAAAGATCGGCCCGTAAAACTCCCGCGCCGGGCGGCGGATCGGCGCAAAGCCCGGCTCTTCAAACCGCTCCATCGCGTACGCCTGCACGGCATAGCCCTCCAGCGCCTCCATGACGCGGCGCGCCGTGGCGCAGCCGCGGCGGCTGTAGGCAAAGAGCGCAGCGTTCATTCCGTGGCCTCCCGGAACTCCGTGGTGAAGCCGGGATGGTACAAAAGCGAGCGGAGGTATTTATCCCCCATGCACTCGCCGACAACGATGAGGCTCGTTTTGGTAAGGCCGTTTTCCGTGACGGTCTTGTGCAGCGTGCCGACGGTGCAGCGGAAGATCTTCTCCTCCGGCCACGTCGCCTTATATACGACCGCCGCGGGCGTGCTCTCCGCGTAGCCGCCCGAGAGAAGCTCGCGCTGGAGCTTTTCGGTGAGGCTCGTGCTGAGGAAGAGTACCATGGTGGCCTGATGCGCGGCGAGCGCGGCGATCGACTGCTTTTCGGGCACCGGCGTCCGGCCGGCAGCGCGCGTGATGATAACGGTCTGGCTCACGTCGGGCAGCGTATACTCCGTTTTGAGCGAGGCCGCCGCACCGCAGAACGCGCTCACGCCGGGGCAGACGTCGTAGACGATGCCGAGCTTGTCGAGCTCGTCAAACTGCTCGCGCACCGCGCCGTAAATGCTCGAATCGCCGGTGTGGAGGCGGACGGTCGTTTTGCCCTCGGCTTCGGCCTTTCGGATGGCGTCGATCACCTGTTCAAGCGTCATTTCGGCGCTGTTGTAGATTTGGCAGTCCTTCCGGCAGTAGTTCAAAAGCGCGGGATTCACCAGGCTCCCGGCATAGATCACCACGTCGCACTCGCCGAGCAGCTTCGCCCCCCGCACCGTGATGAGATCGGCCGCGCCGCTTCCGGCTCCGACAAAATGTACCATTCGTTCATTCCTCCATGATCTTTTTCAAAAGCTCCGGGGCGTTTTCGCTCTGCCCCAGAACGCCGTATTCCTTGGAAAACATCAAAACGCCCGCTTCCATTCCGTCCGCGCGGTGCGAAAGATGGAAGAGCACCCGCTCCGTAACGCGCGCAAGCGTCTCTTCCGCAAAGCCGCCCTCGCGGAGAATGCGCACGGCGTCGTCGCAGGCGGCGCAGTCCAGCATCTCGCGGATGCGCGCCGCGTCCGCGCCGGCCGCGCCTGCGTGCGCGGCAAGGATCTCCATGCGGCAGTCGCCGTATTTGGAGTGCGTGTTCATCATGCCGCCCGCGACCTTTACGAGCTTTCCGATGTGCCCGATGAGCAGCGCGCCGCGAAAGCCGAGATCGCGGCAGATGTCGAGCGCGTCGCCGAGAAAGTTCGAGACCTGCACGGCAGAATTGAGATCGACATCGAGATTCTGCCGGATGAAGTCCGAACCGTAATTGCCCGGCGTGAGCAGCGCATAGTCCCGTCCAAGCGCGCGGCGCTGCCGCAGCTCCACGCGGATGGTCTCCACAAGCGCCGCTTCGCTCATCGGCTCCACGATACCGGTCGTACCGAGGATGGAGATCCCGCCGACGATGCCGAGCCGGGGATTGAACGTCTTTTTCGCGATCTCTCCGCCTCCCGGCGCAGAGATCACGACCGCCAGCCCGCCGGAGAAGTCAGCAAGCGCCATGACCTCTTCCACATTCTCGCGGATCATCTGCCGCGGCACGGAGTTGATGGCGGCGTTTCCGACGGGCTGATCCAGTCCGCGCTTCGTCACGCGGCCAATGCCCTCGCCGCCGTCAATGTGTACGCCCGGCTCGTCCGTCCGGCGGACGGAGGCGATGATGAGCATGCCTTTGGTAACGTCCGGGTCGTCGCCGCTGTCCTTTTCGATAGCGCAGGAGACGGCGTCCTCCCCCATTTCGATCTCGCGCACGGGAAGCTCCAGCCGGATGCCCTTCGGCGTATCGAGCGCGATGGTCTCCTTCCTCTTCCCGGTGAGCAGCATCCACGCTGCGGCCTTGGCCGCCGCCGCCGCGCACGAGCCGGTCGTATACCCGAGCCGGAGCCGCTTTCCGTCCTTTTCGATGTACTGTTCCATATTAATTACCGCAAAATCTGGTAGAGCAGCGCGTTGCAGATGGCGGCGGCCACGTTGCTGCCGCCCTTGCGGCCGCGGGCGATGATGTGCGGCACGGGGGAGTCAAGGAAAAGCTCCTTGCTCTCCACCACGTTCACGAACCCGACCGGCACGCCGATGATGAGCGCGGGGTCAAGCTTCCCCGCTTCGATGAGCCCGTGGAGCGCGATGAGCGCCGTGGGCGCATTGCCGATGGCGAAGATGCACTGCCCCGGCAGCTGCGCCGCCTTCTCCATGGAGACGATCGCGCGGGTGACGCCGCGCTCCTTCGCCTCGGCGGCAACGTCAGGGTCAGACATGAAGCAGTGCACCTCGCCGCCCAGACGGCCGAGGATCGTTTTGTTGATGCCCGCCTTTGCCATCTGCGTGTCCGTGACGATGTGGCATCCCGTGCGCAGGGCAGCGAGCCCCTTCGTCACGGCGTGCGGGGAGAAAACAAGATTCTGCACATAGTCAAAATCGGCGGTCGTGTGGATGACGCGCTTGATGACGAGCTCGTTCTCGGGATCGAGCTTCGTATCGCCGAGCAGCTCGGTGATGATGGCAAAGCTGCGCTTTTCAATGTCCATGGGCTTAATATTTTCGATCATGGCGGTGCTTCTCCTTTATACAGGCGTCATAAAAGCTGTAAAGAAACTCGGGATTGGAATAAAAATGAAAATGCGGATACCCGGCGTACAGCGCGCCGGAGCTGACGGCGCACTCCCAGCGCCGCCCTGTGGGCTTTTCGGCGGTGAAGGCGTCGCCCGGGCAGGTGCAGTCCCAATGATGGAACTCGTGCGCGGCGATCTCGCCCCCGGCGCGGCAGAGGAGATTGTCGCTCTTCGCGCGAAGCGTCACATACCCGAAGCGGGTGAGCTTCCCGGTATCAAAGCACGTGCCGGGAAGAGCACCCACCATAGGCATTTCGCCGATGGCCTCCGTGAGATACATGAACCCGCCGCACTCGGCGATGCACGGCACGCCGCGCGCCAGTGCATCGCGCACAGATGCGCGCATGGAAGCGTTTTCGCTGAGCGCCGCGGCGTACAGCTCCGGGTACCCACCGCCGAGATAGAGCCCGTCGATCTCCTCCGGCAGCGCGCTCTCGCCAAGCGGGCTGAACGGCACGATCTCGCCGCCCATCTCCCGCACGGCGTCGAGGCTGTCCTCGTAATAAAAGCAGAACGCCTTGTCCCGCGCCACGGCGAGTCGGATCTTTTCCTTTCGCGGCAAGACTATGGGCGCATAGCGCAGCGGCGGCGCTTCGCGGCCAAGCGCGAGAAGCGCATCGATATCGAGCGTCTTTTCCGCCTGCGCGGCAAGCGTCTGCATCTTTTCGCGCAGCCCTTCGATCTCCGCCGCCGTCACAAGGCCCAGATGGCGGCTTTCGATGGCGCACTCGTCCAGCTTCGGCAGGAAGCCGAAGCAGCGGATACCGAAGCGTTCCTCAATGGCAGCGGAGAGCGAAGCATACGTCATGGCAGTGCATTGATTGAGAATGACGCCGCGGATGCCGCTCTCCGGCCGGAAGCGCAGAAACCCTTCGATGACCGCGAGCACCGAGAGCGCCGCGCCGCGCGCGTTCACCACGAGCACGACCGGCGTTTCCGTGACGAGCGCGATCTCATGGGCGCTCGTTTTCCACGAGGTGAGCCCCGCGCCGTCATAGTAGCCCATCGCGCCCTCGATAACGCTCATATCGCACCCCGCGGCGTTTTTCGCGAGAAGATACCGGAGCGTATTTTCCGAAAAGAAATGCAGATCGAGATTGGCGCTCTTCGCGCCGATGATGCGGCTGTGGAACATCGGGTCGATGTAGTCCGGCCCGCACTTGAACGCGCCGGTCTTCAAGCCGCGGTTCACCAGCGCCTGCAAAACGGCGCACACGACCGTGGTTTTCCCGCAGCCGCTGCTCACGCCGGAGATCATGATTCGATTCATAAAGCCCTCCAAAGAAATGGGGTTAACGCCCGGGAGACCCGGAGCTCAGAAGCCGAAATATTCCCGGTACGCTTCCTCGTCCAGACCGAGCGCGAGGCAGAGATTTCTGGCGCTGTGGGCGGCGTAGCCGTCGGCGATGTTGGCGCGCAGCTCCTCCACCTGCCGTTCCCACGAGCCCTCGCTGCTGCCCCAGAGCGCGCGCTCGCGCGCCATTTCGCTCTCCAGAAGCGTGCGGAATTCGTCGATCTTCTCCGTGACATGCTCGTCGGAGAGCGTTGTTTTGACAAGCTCGGCATACCGTGTGAGAAGACGCTCACGAAAGTCCTCAATCCCGGCGAGCCAGCGGAGCGTGATGGCGATCTGCGCTCGCTGATCCTCGCCGAGGACATTGTAAAAGCAGCGGTCTCTCTGCTGGAACGCCCAGTCGAGATCGTAAAAGGCGACCTGCCACGGCTCATCGCCGGTGCGGAAATACCGCACGTTGCTCGTGAGATCCACGTTGGCACAGTAGCCCTCCAGCAGCACCCAGTCCACGAAGCCGTCCATATCCACCGCCTCGCAGAAGCGCTCGTAGGCCTCCTCGCGCGTGAGCGATGTGTCCTTGTCTATGCCGAGCGCTTCGGTGTATACCGCCGAGGTTGTGGAGACCGGGGACGGCTCCATCGTTACGTCCTCCTTCGCCGTGCCGGTGAGATTGGCATAAAACTGGCGCGTGAGATCGTCCTTCAGGCAGTAGATGCCCCAGTAGCTGCCGTTGATGTACAGCACGCAGTAGCGGCTGCGCTGCGTCAGCGTGGTGTCAAGCTCCGCGCAGAGCGACTGCATGAGCTCGTTGCGGAACACCGTGGCCGGGTAGTCCTGCCCGGCGCGGATGGAAAGCTCGGTAAACTCCGCCGGGCCTTCGCCGAAGATATCGTAGAAAAGCGTCTCTGCGCCATAGCATTTGCGAAACGAAACGCCGAGACTCTTTTTCGGCATGGAGAGGCTCGTCCGCCCCTTGAGCTCCACGCCGCAGTCGATGGAAAAGCTGCCCTCGGGGGCATAAAACGAGAGATTGGCTGCGCACTCCCGGTACTTCACCGCGCTGTAGTAGACCTCGGAAAAGCGTCGGGGCTCGTCGGTCACGAGACTCAGCACCGGCAGCTCATGCTCCTCGCCGAGGAAAAAGCCGAGCGTGAGCGGTTCGGAGGGCGCGCCGCCCTCCTCCACGGCGGCGGCACGGAGGACGGTCGTTTCGTCCAGCGTGATCGCGCCGGTATACGGCGTGCTCTGCGCCGTGGGGGCGGAGCCGTCGGTCGTATAGTAGATATCGCCCGCCGCGGCGAGCTTCACGCGCACCGGCTGCCCCGCATCGTATATGCCCGCTTCCCGGTTCGCCGTGGGCGTTTCGGAGATGAAACGGTAAGCCTCGGCCGTGTTCGGCTCGTTCGGCGTCTGCTCCCAGAGATAGAAAAAGCCGGTCTTTTTGTCCACACGCCCCATGCTGCGCCCGTAGGGAATGTCGTGCAGCCACACATAGTCCGCCGCGGTGCTCTCGCCGCGTTTGGTGAGATAGAGCGTGTCGCTCACTGCGTTGAACGCAAAGGGCGCCCGGATGCCGCCGCCGGAGGTCTCCCCCTCCTCGCCGACGCAGTAGATGAGGATCGAGCGTCCCTTCCCGAGCAGCCGGTCCGGGAGCGTCCATTTTCCCAGCTCGTTCCGATCGTCCGAAAGGCAGTAGTCGGAAAGGTTCACGGCCTTCGAGGACACATTCTTGATCTCGATCCAGTCGTAGTATTCGTCCCCGACGGGCATCGTGTCGTTGTAGACCGCCGCCTCGTAGATCAGAAGCGGGCTTTCGCTGACGCGGCTTTCGCAAAGCGCCTCATACCCGGCGGCGTCGTTCGGATAGCCCGGCGTCGCCCAGACGCTTTCGGCGAAGTCCCCGTCGTTTTCCCGGCGCAGCACATGGTCGGACGGCAGCGCCGGATCGCACTCCACACTGTCGGCGATCGTCCCGTCCGGCGCGATGAGATAGAGCGTCTCCCCCTCGCCGAGGGCGAACGACGTGTGCAGCTCGCCGCCGCGCGCAGTCTTGTCCTTGCGCGAGGCAAACACAACACACCGCCCGCCGCGCGCGATCGTCGCGTTGGCAGGAAATTCCCACACAGTCTTGCCATCGGACACGCTCCAGCCCTTGAGCCGGGCGACACGGCTGTTCGACGTATTTTCCAGCTCGAACCAGTCGGAAAACTCGCCGTCGGCGTCCTGGATCGTCGCGTGGTTTTTATACATTATCTCGGAGATGCGCACCGACGGCGTGCCGTCCGCCGCCGCGGCGGTGCCGGGCAGCACGAGCGCGAGCGCGAGCAGCGCCGCGGTGAGCGTCTTTACGGTTTTTCTCATAACGATCGTTCCTTTTCCCGGCAGAGCGTGCCGAGCTGGTAAAAGGCCACGGCGCTGGCCGCCGCCACGTTCAGGCTGTCCACGCCGTGGGACATGGGGATGCGCACGGTATAGTCGCAGTTCGCAATGGTATCGTCCGCGAGCCCGTCGCCCTCCGTGCCGAGACAGAGCGCCAGCTTTTTGATCTTCGCAAGGCGCGGATCGGCAATGCTGAGACTATCCTCCCGCAGCGCGAGCGCGGCGGTTTCAAAGCTGAGCGCGTGCAGCGTATCCTGCCAGCGCTCCCCCGCCGGGAGATATGTCCACGGCACCTGGAAAACGGTGCCCATGCTCACGCGCGCGGCGCGGCGGTACAAGGGATCGCTCCCGGCCTCGGTGAGCAGCACGGCGTCCATGCCGAGTGCCGCCGCGCTGCGGAAGATCGCGCCGATGTTTGTCGGGTTCATCACGTTCTCTAAGACCGCCACGCGCGAGGCATTCCGGCAGAGCGTTTCGACCGGCGGCAGCGCCCGGCGGCGCATGCAGCAGAGCATGCCGCGCGTTAAATGAAACCCCGTAAGCTGCACAAGCACGCTGTCGGAGGCGGTAAACACCGGCACATCCGCGCCGAGGCGCGCTAAGATCTCCGCGCCCGCGCCGCTCACGTGCCGCGCCTCCATGAGCACCGACACCGGCTCATACCCGGCATCGAGCGCCCGGCCGATGACGAGCGGGCTCTCGGCGATGAACATGGCGTTTTCGGGGTCTGCCCGGTTGATGAGCTGGTTTTCGGTCAGCCGGGCATAAACGTCCAACGCCGGAGAGGAAAAGTCCGTGATTTCGACAAGTTTCGACATATTCCTTATCCCCGGAAGAAGAGCAGCCACACGCCGAGCGCGATGTGGACAAAGAGGAACACCGGCACAAGTATCAGAAATTTTTTATGCTTTGTCTTGTGATGCAGGCTTGCCATGCCGAGCCACTCGCCCAGACTGCCGCCGAGCGCCGCGATCAGGAGAAGCGTTATTTCCGGAATGCGCCGCGCCTTTCGTATCGCGTTTGTTTTGTCCACCGCCATGAGAATGTACGCCGCCGCGTTCATTCCGAGCAGGTACGCGAACAGGAGGATGCTCTTTGTTTCCATGCTTCTTTTCCTTTCCTTCGCCGGGAGCGGGCTGTTTTTCGCTCTTTGCCGGGTGCACGAGGCACTTTCCGCCGTAGCCGATCAGATCCTCGCGCCCGGCCGATACGAGCGCTTCGCGCACGAGCCGGGCGTTTTTGGGGTCGGTATACTGCAAAAGCGCTCGCTGCATCGCCTTTTCGTGCGCGTCCGTCGGGACGTACACATCCTTCATCGTGATGGGATCGATGCCCGTGTGGTACATGCAGGTGCTGATCGTGCCGGGCGTGGGGTAAAAATCCTGCACCTGCTCGGGGCGGGCGTTGTGCGCTTTCAGATACAGCGCGAGCGCCACCGCATCCTCCATCCGGCTGCCCGGGTGCGAGGACATCAGATATGGCACAACGAACTGCGCCTTGCCGTAGCGCGCGTTGAGCGCGTGGTATTTTTCGAGAAACCGCTCGTACACCGCCGCCGGCGGCTTGCCCATATAGCCGAGCACCGTATCGACGCAGTGCTCCGGCGCCACCTTGAGCTGGCCGGAGATGTGGTTTTGCACAAGCTCCGAAAGGAACGGACTGTTCTTATCGCAGAGAACATAGTCAAACCTCACGCCGGAGCGCACGAACACCTTCTTGACGCCCGGGATGGCGCGCAGCTTCCGCAGCAGCGCGAGATAGTCCCGGTGGTCGGCCACGAGATTTTTACACGGCGTCGGCGCAAGGCAGTGCTTTAAAGGGCACATGCCGTCTTTGAGCTGCTTTTTGCAGCTCGGGCCGCGGAAGTTCGCCGTCGGGCCGCCGACATCGGAGACATAGCCCTTCCAGAGCGGGTGGTGCGTCATGGCCTCCACCTCGCGGATGACGGATTCGTGGCTGCGCGATGTGACCATCCGTCCCTGGTGGAACGCGAGCGAGCAGAAGTTGCACCCGCCGAAGCACCCGCGGTTGTGGATGACACTGAAGCGCACCTCCTCAATGGCCGGAACGCCGCCGAGCGGCTCGTACATCGGGTGCGGCTCGCGCGTATAGGGAAGCGCCGCCACGGCGTCGAGCTCCTCCGTTTTGAGCGGCATAGCCGGCGGGTAAACGACAAGGAATTTATCCCCGTGCGCCTGGGCAAGCGTCCGGCCCCGGATGGGGTCGTGCTCGGCATACTCCGCGCGCGTGGCGAGCGCGTACTGCTTCCTATCCTCGCGCACCTGCTCAAACGACGGCAGGATCACCGCGCCCTCCGGCGCTTTGTCGGCAATGACCGCCGTGCCGCGGATGCCTCGCAGCGGCTTTCCGTCGCGCAGGCGGTTTGCGGCCTCGAGCGTTGCGCGCTCGCCCATGCCGTAGACGAGAATGTCGGCGCGCGCGTCGAAAATGACGCTCCGGCGCACCTTATCGTCCCAGTAATCGTAATGCGCAAACCGGCGGAGCGAGGCCTCCATCCCGCCAAGCAGAACGGGGATGCCGGGGAACGCCTGCCGCGCACGGTTGGCGTAAACAGTGCAGGCGCGGTCGGGCCGCAGCCCGGCCTTTCGTCCCGGAGAGTAAAAATCCTCGCCGCGGCGCTTTTTCGCCGCCGTATAGTGCGCCACCATGCTGTCCAAATTGCCTGCGCCGATGAAAACACCGAGCTCCGGCCGCCCCATCGCCTCAAACGCGGCGTCGTCGTGCCACGCGGGCTGCGCGAGCACCGCCACGCGATAGCCCGCGTCCTCGAGCAGCCGCCCGATGACGGCCGCGCCGAACGACGGGTGATCCACGTAGGCGTCGCCCGTCACGAGCAGTATATCGTACCAGTCCCAGCCGCGCGCGAGCATGTCCGCGCGCGATACGGGCAGAAAATCCTTCGTATCCGTTTTACGTATCCTCCCGGTCATCCATGACCTCCCAGATCGCCGTTTCGGCGAGCGTGGCGGCGGCGCGGCAGCAGTAGCGCCGTTTTTCCTCGTCTCCGCCGCCGGAGACGGCGATGAAATCCGCCCATTTTCCGGGACGGACGCGGAGCGCGTTGCGTAGCGGCGGGAGAAAATCACCCCGCGCCATTGCGAGCAGCGGCAGTATCTCATACGCCGAGGCGGTCGCGGCGTTGTCGCCGCGCAGCAGTCCCCGCCGGAGATCGATCGCCGGGTACATCCGCAGCACAAAGCCGATGCGCGTTTCCGGAAGCTGCCGCTGCGCGCGCGTATCGCGCACAAGCTTCACGGCGCGCACATGCGCGCACGCCATATGCGAGAGCATTTTAAAGCGCAGATTGAGATTGCGGCTGGCGCTCTTTTTCCATACGAGCTCGTTCGGCTCATAGAACGTGATATATTCATCCGTCAGATGACCGAATGCGCGCGCCGCGCGCCCGGCGTAGCGCAGGAAGCAGCGGAGATTGTCCTCCTTGAGCCAGCCGCCCTTCGCGGTGAACCACGCCGGATCCTCCCCGGCATAAAGGCACAGCACCGGCTGCTCGCCGCAGGCAATGCACCGGATGAGCGCTTCGCGCACGGCCTCCACGGCCTCGGCGTTCGCGTGCCCTTCCGCGGGTTCGAGCAGCGCCCACGGCGCGAAAACAACGCGCCGCTCACCGCTCACCGAAGGCGCGCCGGCATACAGCCGCGGGATCGTATTCTCTTTTTCCGGCGCTTTCTCCATGGCTCCCCGCCCATATCTATAATTTTGCATGATATAGAATAGTATTTTTCCGCGCCGGTGTCAATCGCCTTGCAAAAACGCGGCGAGCGTGTATAATTATGGGGATACTACCGGCAGGAGGATATTTTGCCATGAACGTTCGCAGCGACCAGAACCTCTCCATGCTCTGCGATTTTTACGAGCTGACGATGGGCAACGGCTATTTCCGCAACGGATACAAGGACCGCATCACCTATTTCGATCTCTTCTTCCGGCAGGTGCCGGACGGCGGCGGCTTTGCCATCGCCGCTGGACTGGAGCAGGTCGTAGAATATATCACGAATCTCCATTTTTCCGAGGAGGATATCGCCTTCCTCCGCTCCCGGAACATTTTCTGCGAGGCGTTTTTGCAGTACCTCCGCGATTTCCGCTTCACCGGCGACATCTGGGCGGTGCCGGAGGGCACGCCCGTGTTCCCGCGCGAGCCGCTCATCACGGTGCGCGCCCCCGCGATCGAGGCGCAACTCGTGGAGACGTATCTCCTGCTCGCGGTGAACCACCAGTCGCTCATCGCCACAAAGGCGAGCCGCATCGTCCGCGCCGCGCGGGGCCGCGCGCTGATGGAGTTCGGCTCCCGCCGGGCGCAGGGAGCGGACGCGGCGATCCTCGGCGCGCGCGCGGCGTATATCGCGGGCTGCTCCGGCACCGCCTGCACGATCTCCGACCAGCTCTACGGCGTCCCCGCGCTCGGCACAATGGCGCACTCGTGGGTGCAGATGTTCGATTCCGAGTATGAGGCTTTCCGCACCTACTGCGAGAGCTACCCGACGAACGCCGTGCTGCTCGTGGACACCTACAACACGCTCAAATCCGGCATTCCGAACGCGATCCGCGCGTTCAACGATGTTCTCAAGCCCATGGGCATCACCAAGTGCGGCATCCGGCTCGACTCCGGCGACATGGCCTATCTCACGAAGGAGGCCCGCCGCATGCTCGACGAGGCCGGCTGGCAGAGCTGCACGATCACCTGCTCCAACTCGCTCGACGAATACATCATCCAGGACCTCCTTCTGCAGGGCGCGTGCATTGATTCCTTCGGCGTCGGCGAGCGGCTCATCACCGCCAAGAGCGAGCCGGTGTTCGGCGGCGTCTACAAGCTCGTCGCGGTCGAGCGCGAATCGGGCGAGATTGTCCCGAAGATCAAGGTGAGCGAGAATGTCGCCAAGATCACGATCCCCCATTTCAAGAAGTTCTACCGGTTCTATGACCGCACAAACGGCAAGGCGCTCGCGGACTATCTCTGCCTTTATGACGAGACGCCGGACGATACGCAGCCGCTCACGATCTTCCACCCGGAAAACACGTGGAAGCGCAAAACGCTCACCGACTTCCGTGCCGAGAATATGATGGTCCCCGTGTTCCGCGCGGGCGAGCTCGTCTATGAGCTACCGACGCTGGAGGAGATCCGGAAGCGCTGTGCCGAGCAGCTCGAAACGCTCTGGCCGGAGGTGCGCCGGTTTGAAAACCCGCACGGGTACTACGTTGACCTCTCCGACCGGCTGTGGGATATCCGGCACGACCTTCTCGTCAACGCCGGCCATTCGCAGATCCCGGAAAAAAAGTAAACCCCCTTTATATGCAGAAAACCCTGTAGCCGCGATAGCTACAGGGTTTTTTCTGTTATAACCGGGATCGTCTCAATGTTTTTGCCGGGGAGAGCATCATTCGTATTCGTCATACTCTTCGCTATGTCCTTCGCCGTCCGGCAGATTTGAGTCAATGAACCATTCGCGCAGCCAATCCGGCGCCTCACGCAGCAGCTCCACCAACGCTTCTCGCAGTTCGTCCTTCTTCATTCCCCAGATATACCGGGTCAGGCACGTTTCACGGGCCCGCTGCTGTCGTTCCTGCTCCTCCCAATAGGCTTCCAGCTCTTCTTTGTACTTTTCCGCCTCCTCCGGAAAGGCCGTAAAAAAAGCCGCGACCATATGCTTGCAAACGATCTTTCTTCCCGCGGCGTGCGGGCAGGTGCAGCTGGAGCTCCGGGGATGGGCGGTATTGACGGTCACTTCATAAAGAGCGCCCTCGCTTCCGAGCACTCTGGTATGCAGCATCCCCGCCGGATCTATTTTCACGGGCAGAACCTTTTTTGCGCGGAAGTATTCGTATCCGCGATATGCGGATCGTCCGCGGGCTAAGCTCAAAACACTCATAGCAGCTCCTTTCTCCACCCCTACGGGCACAATTCAGATCCTCTTGTAGGGGCGGGGCTCTGCCCCGCCCGCCGGGGAAAAGTGTTACCAATGGCCGCGGGTAGGAAAAGTGCAGCTTTTGCCGGAGGGGCTTTCGCTTTTACTCCACGTCGTCCTCGTCTTCGAGCAGGAGCGGGAGCGTGGCTTCGTATTTGGTTTCGGTGGCGCTCTTTTCCTCTGCCTGCGCGGTGTAATTGCGCACGATGGCCGCCGCCTTTTCGATCGGCAGGAGCGTACCGGCGCCCGCAACACAGCCGCCCGGACACGCCATGCCTTCGAGCAGATACCCGTCGTACTTGCCCGCCTTGGCCAGCATGAGCATCTTCCGGCAGTCCTTCAGTCCCTGCGCGCACACGGTTTTCACCTCGCGCTCGGGATCGATGTGCGAAATGGCCTCGCGCACCGCGTCCGCCACGCCGCCGGAAACGGCAAAGCCGCGGCCTGCCGCCGTGCCTTCGCGCAGCGGGGCGGTCTGGGTGATCTCGTCAAACTTGATGCCCTTCGCCTCGAACATGCCCATGACCTCTTCAAACGTCAGGACAAAATCGACCTCGGTGCGCACGCTCGTGCGCATGGCTTCGAGCTTTTTCGCGCTGCACGGCCCGATGAACGCGACCTTCTCGCCCGGGTGCTGCTGCTTGCAGAGGCGCGCCGTGAGCACCATGGGCGTGAGCGCCATGGAAATGCAGTGCGCCTGCTCCGGAAAGAGCTTTTTCGCCATGACCGCCCAGCTCGGGCAGCAGGACGTTGCCATGAACGGCTGCTCGGCGGGGACTTTTTCCAGAAAGTCCTTCGCCTCGTCCAGCGTACAGAGATCCGCGCCCACGGCCACCTCCGCCACATGGCGAAAGCCGAGCATCTTCATTGCGGTCTTGAGCTTATCCGGCGTCATGTTCGGGCCGAGCTGGCCGACGAACGCGGGCGCGACGATCGCGATGACCTTTTCCCCCTTGCGCAGCGCCTGAATGAGCTGGAAAAGCTGGCTTTTGTCCGAGATCGCGCCGAACGGGCAGTTTACCAGGCACATGCCGCAGGAGACGCATTTGTCGTAGTCGATCTCGGCGCGGCCGTGCTCGTCGGAGTGGATGGCGTCCATGCCGCACGCCTTGGCGCACGGGCGCTCCTGCAGAATGATCGCGTTGTAGGGGCAAACGTTGGCGCACTTGCCGCAGCGGATGCAGAGATCCTCCTGGATGCGGCTCTTGCCGCGGTGGCTGAGCTTGACTGCCTTTTTCGGGCAGACCTCGCGGCACGGATGCGCCAGGCAGTTCTGACAGAGATCCGTGACGATGTAGCGCTTTTCCGGGCAGGCGTTGCAGGCGAATTTTAAAATATTCACCAGCGGCGGCTCGTAGTACTTCTCCGGTCTCGCGCTCTCCTCCACACCGGTGGCGAGCGGCGCGTGCTGGTCGAGCGGACGGGGGCTCAGCCCCATGGCGAGACGAAGCCGCTCGCCGACAATGGCTCTTTCCAGAAAGATGCTGCTGCGGTGCTCGGCAACCTCGCCGGGGATGATCTTATACGGCAGATCCTCGATGCGGGAGTAGTCCCCGCCCTCGTAGCCCATGCGCGCGACCTCGGTGAATACCTGGCGGCGAATGTCGGTAATGGTGGAATAAATGCCGCGAATGCTCATGGAAAACACCCCTTATCTTATCTCGATGCGTTATGCAAAACCTCGCTCAGTGCCTCCGGCGATGCGGAGGAGAGATGCGCCGCGTCCTCGTCCGCCTTCTGCCAGATAACGCTCTCCTTCCCGACCCAGAGCCGGTACTCGCTCTCCGTGCCATCCGGCGCGGTGAGCGTGAGAGCATAGTCGCCGTTTCGCGCCGGGGCGGCCGTTTCGCCCTCGTCGAGCAGGAGATAGCCCGCGAAGAATCCGTCGTCGGAAAACGTGAGCGTCTCCCCGGCTTCGTCCTTCGCGGCCGCGACGGTGACCGTCACGCTGCTGTCCTCCTCGTTTGCCGCGGCGCTCTCGGGCGCGGCAGCCATCATCATGCCGCCTGCGGGCGCTTCCGCCGGGGCGGCGTCGCGGACAGCCTTTTCCGTTTCCGCGTCATCTCCTGCGGCGCTGTACATGGCGACCTCCGGCGCGGTGCTGGACGAGCTGTCCGCGCTCTTCGCGGCAAAGGCGCCGCCAAAGGTTACCCCCGCCCAGATCGCCACGGCAGCCGCCGCAGCGAGCGCGCCATAGCGCGTCACGAGGCGCGTAATATTCGTCTTTTTCTTTGCCGGCGTTTCCTCCGGCGTCTTCGCAGGCGCGGCAGCTTCGTGCACGCGCGCCATCACATTCGCCGTAAAGTTCTCCGGCGGCTCTCCCAGCGCGTCGTCCGCGCCGGATATCGCCTGCATCGCCTCATAGAAATTCCGGCAGGCTTCGCAGCTTTCCAGATGGGCGCGAAGCTCCTTTTCTTCCTCGGCAGTGATCTCGCCGTCAAGCGCCGCGCCGACCAGCTCTTCATAGTATTCACAGTTTTTCACGCTTCACACCCCTTCCCTTGTTTGGACGGGAAACGGTCGGAAAAGTT
>CAKTBC010000017.1 GCA_934533005.1 uncultured Oscillospiraceae bacterium
CCCCCCGGCGGGCGCATCGGCGTCTATCTCGCCGCTGCGGCGGACACCGTCACCGTCACGGTGTGGGACACCGGCTGTGGCATGGACGCGGAAACGCTCTCGCGCATTTTTGAGCAGTTCTACCAGGGCGACACCGACCGCCGCGCCGACGGCTGCGGACTGGGGCTCACGCTCTGCAAGCGCATTGTGGAGCTGCACGGCGGAACGATCACCGCCGAGAGCCGCCCCGGCGAGGGCAGCCGCTTCACTGTCACGCTGCCGGTGAGACCCGCTAAGAGTGTGTAAAATCTATATTAAACCATCCTGGCAGAGGAATGTTTCACGTTCAGTTCACATTCCTCTGCTACATTAATATCCAGATTTTTATATGTTAGCGAGGCCATACCGTGAAAGCTATCAATCCCGGACATTTTCTTTTGACCTGCCGGCTGGATAACTGGGTGCATCTGCTGGAAGAGAACCATTTCCGCATCGCCCGCGACCGGCTGCCGCAGGCGCTGTACATTTCCGCAACATCGCTCGCGCTTGCGCCCGCGGCAGCGGCGGAATCGCTCATCTACCGTAAGCGCATCCGCGAAACGAAAATCGAGAAGGATCCCATCTTCATTCTCGGCCATTGGCGCAGCGGGACGACCTATCTTCAAAACGTCCTCTCGCGCGACGAGCAGTTCGGCTGGTTCGATCCCGTGAATACGATCGGCCTGCCCTACTCGCTGCTGCTCGGCCGGCTCATCCAGCCGCCGATCGAAAAGGGCATCCAGAACGGCCGCCCGCAGGATAACGTGCAGTATTCGCTCGATCTCCCGATGGAGGAGACGTTCGGCGTGCTGACGATCTCGCCATATTCGATCATCCACATGATCGCGTTCCCGGAGAACTATAAAAAGTACATGGAGGGCGCGTTTGTGAGCGACCTCCCCATTGAAGCGCTGCGCAAATGGGAGCGCAGCTACGATTACGCCATCCGCAAGCTCACCTACATCAAGAAGGGCAAGCAGCTCATTCTCAAAAGCCCGGACAACACTGCGCGCATCCGCGAGCTGTGGGGCATGTATCCGGATGCGCGGTTCATCAACATCCACCGCGATCCCTATAAGACCGTCCGCTCCACGATCCACATGTTCCGCACCGAGATGGACTCGCTCCGGCTGACCGAGGCGCCGGACAATCTCGACGAGCTCATTGAGGATACGGTCATCGATATCTTTGAGCGCATGTACCGCGAGCTTTTCGAGCTCGAGGGCTTTTTCCCGAAGAACCGGTACGTGGACATCGCGTACACCGACTTCTGCCGCGCCCCGGTCGATACGCTGCGCGATATTTACCGGCGGTTGGAGCTCTCCGGCTTTGAGGCGGCCGCGCCGCGGTTTCAGGCGTACGTCGATTCGCAGCGGGGATACCAGAAGAACAAATTTGACATTTCGCCCCGGCTGGTGCGCAAGATCAACGCAAAGCTGGGCTTTTACATGGAACATTATGGCTACGAAATGCGGGAGGTTGAGGAAGAATGAGAGATCATCTCGATAAACTGGAAAGCAAAAGCGTGCACATCCTGCGCGAGGCTTACGCCGCGTTCGGCAATCTCTGCATGCTCTGGAGCATCGGCAAGGACTCCACGGTTCTTCTCTGGCTCGCCCGCAAGGCGTTTTACGGCCACGTCCCCTTCCCGCTCGTACACATCGACACGCACTATAAAATCCCCGAAATGATCGAGTACCGCGACAAGCTCGCCATGGAGTACGGCCTTTACATGGTCTACGGCGAGAACCGCGAGGCGCTCGAAAACCATGAGACGTTCCCGGACGGCAAGTGCTCGCGCGTCGAGTGCTGCCGCCGCCTGAAAACCGAGGCGCTCACCCACACGCTTGACGGCACGTGGCCGCGCTACCGGCTCAATCTCCAGACCGGGAAATACGAGCGCGACACCAACACCGACGCCTACACCGGCGTCATCGTCGGCGCGCGCGCCGATGAGGAGGGCTCGCGCAGCAAGGAGCGCTATTTCTCCCCGCGCGACAAGCACAACGACTGGGATCTGGACGACCAGCCGCCCGAGTTCTGGAACCAGTTCAAAACCGACTTTGCCCCCGGCACGCATGTGCGCATCCATCCCCTGCTCGACTGGACGGAGCTGAATGTCTGGGAATACATCGAGCGCGAGCACATCCCCACCGTGTCGCTCTACTATAACCAGGGCGACGGCACGCGCTACCGCTCGCTCGGCTGCGCGCCGTGCACAAAGCCGATCCAGTCCGAGAGCCGGAACGTCCACGAGATCATCGAGGAGCTGCGCACCGGTGCTCTTTCCAACATTGCCGAGCGCAGCGGCCGCGCCCAGGACGCCGAGGACGGCGGCGGGCTCGAAACGCTTCGCCGGGGAGGGTACATGTAATGGAAGAAACAAGAAACGCCTGGGAAAACGAGGAGCTTTTGAATATTGTCACCGTCGGCCACGTCGACCACGGCAAATCCACCGTGATCGGGCGTCTGCTTGCCGATGCCGGGGCGCTGCCGAAGGGCAAGCTTGAAGCCATCCGCGAAAACTGCCGCCGCAACTCGAAGCCGTTCGAGTATGCGTTTCTGCTCGACGCGCTGCACAATGAGCAGGATCAGGGCATCACGATCGACACGGCGCGCTGCTTCTTCAAATCCGACAAGCGCCGGTACATCATCATCGACGCGCCCGGCCACATTGAATTTCTCAAAAACATGGTCACCGGCGCTTCCCGCGCCGAGGCCGCGCTCATGGTGATCGACGCCGCGCGCGGCGTCGAGGAAAACACCCGCCGCCACGGCTACTTCCTTTCGATGCTCGGCATCCGGCAGGTGGCGGTGCTCGTAAACAAAATGGATCTCGTCGGCTATTCCGAGGAGGTCTACCGCGCCATCGTCACGGAATTTACCGAATTTCTCGCGAAGATTCACATCACGCCCGCGGCGTTCATCCCCGTGAGCGGCATGGAGGGCGACAATATCGCCATCCGCAGCGAGCGCACGCCGTGGTACTTTGGCCCCACGGTGCTCGAGCAGATGGACGCCTTTGTTCCCGTGCCGAGCCCGGAAAACCGCCCGCTGCGCATGCCGGTGCAGGGCGTTTACAAATTCACCGAAGGCGGCGACGAGCGCCGCATCGTAGCCGGAACGCTCGAAGCCGGAAGCATCCGCGCAGGCGATAAGATCGTATTTTATCCCTCCGGGAAGAAAACGACGGTCGCTTCGCTCGAGGTATTCTCCGCGCCCACGCCGGAGAAGTTCATCGCCGGGGATGCCGCGGGCTTTACCATGACCGAGCAGATCTTCGTCCGCCGCGGCGAGATCGCGTGTCTGGAGAGCGAGGAAGCGCCGTTCGTCGGCGTGCGGCTGCGCGCGAACGTGTTCTGGCTCGGCAAGGAGCCGCTGCGCCCCGGCAAGCGCTACCACTTCAAGTGCGGCACCGCCAAGGTGGAGGCAAAGCTCGAGAGCATCCTCCGCGTAGTGGACGCTTCGGAGCTTGACAGCATCGAGCGCAGCGAGGTGCAGAAAAACGAGGTCGCCGAGGTGATCCTCCGGCTCGACCGCCCGACGGCGTTTGACACCGCCGATTCCGGCTGCGACGGAACGCGCCGGTTCGTCATCGTGGACGATTACGAGATCGCGGGCGGCGGCATCGTCACCGAGGCGCTTCTCTCCGAAGATTACGACAAGCGCAACATCCGCTGGTCGGCCGAGGCCATGACCGGCGCCGAGCGCGAGGAGCTCACCGGACGGCGCGGTCTCGTCGTATGGATGACCGGGCTTTCCGGCTCCGGCAAAACGACGATCGCACAGGAGGTCGAGCGGCGGCTCTGCGAAAAGGGCATCGCCGCCTACATGCTCGACGGCGACAAGCTGCGCCGCGGTCTTTGCGGCGATCTCGGCTTCTCGGATACCGACCGGGTCGAAAACATCCGCCGCGCCGCCGAGGTCGCGGGGCTCTTCCGCGATGCGGGCCTCGTGACGCTCTGCACGTTCATCTCCCCGTTCGCCGCCGGACGCGCTGAGGCGCGCCGCATCGCCGACGGGCGCTTCCTCGAGGTCTGGGTGCGTGCCGGTCTGGAGACCTGCAAGCAGCGCGACCCGAAAAAGCTCTATCAGAAAGCCCTCGAAGGGAAGATCCGCTCGTTCACCGGCATAGACTCCCCCTATGAGGAGCCCACCGACGCCGAGCTTGTGCTTGATACCGAGATCCTCAGCGAGGAGGAGTGCGTCGACCGGCTCACCGATGCCATTCTTGACGTTCTGGAGGGCGGAGACACACTATGAACTGGGGCAGATTTATCCTTTTTATCATCATCGGCTTTGCCGCGCAGATCATTGACGGCACGCTCGGCATGGCCTACGGCGTGAGCTGCCGGACATTTCTCAAAACCGTGGCGGGGCTTCCCTCCGCGCTCGCGAGCGCGGTCGTCCATGTGGCGGAGGTACCCACGACGCTCGCGTCCGGCCTTTCCCACATCAAGCTCAAAAACGTGGACAAGTCGCTCTTTCTCCATCTGGCGATCCCCGGCGTGATCGGCGGCGTAGCCGGTGCGTGGTTTCTTTCCAGCGCCGGAGACGCGCTCGAGCCGTTCATCGACGCCTATCTCATCATCATGGGCTTCGTCATACTGCGCAAGGCCTTTCAGAAGCGCCACAAAGAGCGCCACATCGGCAAGGGCATTTACCCGCTCGGTCTCGCCGGAGGCTTTCTTGACGCCACCGGCGGCGGAGGCTGGGGACCCGTCGTAACCTCCACGATGCTCGCCGTCGGCCACGACGTGAAAAAGACGATCGGCACCGTAAACACCGCCGAATTTCTCGTGACACTCGCCGAGACCACAACGTTCGTCGTCCTCATCCGTGATTTCACGTCCTACTGGCAGACGATCCTCGGCCTCATCATCGGTGGGGTGTGCGCGGCTCCCCTCGCGGCGTGGATCTGCAAGAAGATCCCCGTCCGCCCGCTGCTCGCCATCGTCGGCATTCTCATCATCGCGCTCAATCTCTACAGTCTCCTCCACTATCTCGCAATATTCTGAGAAGGCGGTATCACCATGACACAGATATCGGCACAGCAGCGCTTCGTCTCCGTCCGCGCCCGGCTGGAAGAGCTGGAGCTCTGGGATGAAAATGCGCTCGTGATGTGCGCGCCCGGCGTTGTTTTCGGTGCCGCCGGAGAGCCGGTCACAACGGAGCTTTTTTCCGCCGTTTCCGCCCCGATGGCCGTTCTGACCGCCGGACGGTACGCCCGGGAGTTTGTCCGGAAGCCCCACGCCCTTCGCACCGAAACGGACGACGCCGCGCAGATGTTCGGCGTGCGCGTGCCGGTAAGAAGCGTGCCGCGCCGCGGCGATGCCGCGTGCATCGTCCCGGGTACCGGCTTTATCGTAACGGCGCGGTTTGAAAATGAGCTCATCGCCGCGTGCATCCTGCTCGAGAAGCTCAGCATGACGGCACAGCTCTCGCACCGCATCGGCACGCCGAAGCCGCTCGGCGCGCCGCTCTGCCTTATGGAGCACACGGTCTATACGAAAAAATACTCCCGCCCGTCGCTCGCCGCGGCGCAGGGCGAAGAGCGAGCGCCGGAGGCGCAAAATGTTCCCGATCTTGCGCTGCGTGAATCGGTCATTGCTTACGGGAGGAAGCTCGTAGAAAACCGGCTCATACAGGCGACGTGGGGCAACGTCTCGGCGCGCATCGACGAAAACCGCTTTCTTATCACGCCGTCTGGCGTGGACTATGACCGTATCCGCCCGGAGGACATTGTGGAAATCTGCATTTCGGACGGCAGCTTTGCCGCCGGGCAGCGCCCCTCGAGCGAGCGGGAGATGCACCGGCGCATTTATGCCGCGCGCGGCGACGTGCGCGCCGTGATCCACACGCACTCCGCGGCGCTGCAAACGTTTGCTGCCTGCCGGGAGAGCCTGCGCACGTCGGAGATCGACGCGCCCTGCTCTGCCTACGGCGTGAGCGGATCGAAAAAGCTCGCGGAGAGCGTGTCCGAGGTGCTGCGCTCACACGATCTCTGCATCATGGCAAACCATGGCTTTACCGCGGTCGGGGCGGATCTTGCAACGGCGCTCTCGCGCGCCGTCTCTGCCGAGAAGGCCGCGAAGCAGATACTGGAAGTCGAATAAAAGCTTACAGGAGGGCGGAACATGGGCGAACATTTTGCGCGGGGCCGGTCGGCGGAGGTTTTCCGCACGGAGAACGGGAAGATTTTAAAGCTCTTCTTCCCCGATTATCCGAGGGAATACGCCGAAAAGGAGTATAAGAATACGAAAATCGCCGCGTCTCTCGGCTGCACGGGGATGCAGGTCTACGACGTGGTCGAGCGCGACGGGCGCTTCGGCTTCGTGATGGACTTCATCGACGGCGTTTCGCAAAACGACATGCCGGGGAAAAATCCGGCGTACCTTTTCCAGGCGGGCAAGGACCTTGCCCGCTGCCACGTCCGCGTGCAGAAAGCGCACACGCGCGAGCTCGACGACGTGCGCGAGGTATGTCTCGGCATTCTCGACGAGGACTGCATGGCGTTTCTGACGCCGGAGGAAAAAGCGCGCGCCACCGGATATCTCCGCGCTCTCCCGGACGATGACACAGTGCTCCATCTCGATTTTCACACCGGCAACGTCCTTGTAGACAAGTCCGGCGAGTGCAAGATCATCGACTGGATGACCGCCGCGCGCGGCAATCGCGCCGTGGAGGAAGCGCTCATGGAGTTCTTTTTCTCGGAGGCCGAGCTCTTCCCGGAGGCAAGCAAAGCAAAAATCGCGCTCTTCTCCGCCATCCGCGGCTCCATCGGGAAGGGCTTTTTCAAGGAATACCAAAAGCTCTCGCCGCTCAGCGCGGAGGAGATCGACCGGTACCGTCTCGCGGCGCTCATCCTGCGCCGCCATTGGAACATCGCGTTTGAAGAACCGTATCTCACCAAAACCATCCGCGCGCTGATCAAAAAATACGGCGTGGAAGAAAAGGAGATGATCGAATGAAAGTCGTATGCATCTGTGACGCCGGTGTGCCGGAAATGCTCATGCACTACATGAAAAAGCTCCCCGGCTGCGACGTGACGCTCTATACCGAAAAGACGCTCACAGACATCAAGTCCCTCACGATGTGCGAGCGCACCGCCGAGCTTCGCGGCGCAGAGGCGTGCGCCGTGAGCGCAGAAATGCTCGAGGCCGTGCGAGAGGCGGAAATTCTCGTAACGCACGTCGCGCCCGTCAATCGCGCGGTGCTTGACGCTGCGCCGAACGTGAAGATCGTCGGGGTGCTGCGCACCGGCACGGAAAACGTCAATCTTGACCTCTGCCGCGAGCGCGGCATCGCCGTCTACAATGCCGAGGGGCGCAACTCCACCGCCGTTGCCGATCTCGTCGTAGCGCTCATGATCTGCGAAATGCGCAATATTGCCCGCGCGCACGGCGCGCTCGTGCAGGGCAAGTGGGTCAAGATGTTCCCGAACATCATGATGAACCGCGATATGTGCCGCTGCACCGTCGGCATCATCGGCGTCGGCAAGATCGGCACAATGGTCGCCGCGCGGCTCAAGGGCTTCGGCTGCCGCATTCTCGGCTGCGACATTTTCCTCTCCCCCGAGGAGATCGAAAAGCGCGGCTGCGAGCCGGTATCAAAGGAAGAGCTGCTCCGGCAGTCTGACTTCATCACCATCCACATGCGCCACGAGGCCGGACAGCCCGCCCTCATCGGCGCGGACGAGCTCGCCATGATGAAGAAAAACGCCATCCTCGTTAACTGCGCCCGCGCAGGGCTCGTGGACACGGCAGCGCTCGTCGAGGCGCTGCGCGCCCACCGCATCGGCGGCGCGGCGATCGACGTGTTCGACGAAGAGCCGCTCAGCGCGGACTCTCCCCTGCTCACGCTGGATAACGTCACGCTCACGCCGCACATTGCCGGCACGACCGTGGACGCCTTTGCCAACTCCGTGGAGATCATGCTCCGCCAGCTCTCCCTCGTCCTCGCCGGGGAGACGGCTCCCAACTGCGTCGTATGAGCGTGTCAAAAAAGCATTTTTGACACGCTCTCAACCAAGGCCCGCTACGCTGGGCTCTCGTTTGAAGGGGTTGCGGCTCACCGCAGCGTACTCGCTCCGAGAGCACGTTTGCGAGCCGAGAGGTATTTTCTCCGACGCGCATGTCGCCGGAGAAAACAATCCCATTTTATTTGCTCCTGCGGGAGCAAACTCTGCGAGGCTTTTTTGACGGTCTGCAAAAACCGCCGAAGGAAATTCCTTCGGCGGTTTTGCTATACGTTTTCAGCTGTTGATGATCCGCTTGGTGGCGGCGCTTGCATGGGCAATAATGTCCTCCGGCGATTCGCCGACGTGGTAAACGCCGTTTTCGTAGAGGATTTTGCCGTTCACCATCGTGAGGAGCACGTTGGTGTTCGAGCCGCTGTAGACCAGGTTTTTCACCGTGTTGTGCTCGGGCTGCATGTTCGCCTGGTGCAGGTCGATCACAACGAGATCGGCGAGCTTGCCGGGGGCGATGCAGTCGGCGTCGATGCGCATGGCACGCGCGCCCGTGGAACACGCGGCGCGGAGAATTTCGCGCGCGTCGCACGAGGCAGCGTCCTCCTCGCGGAGCTTCTGCAGCACCGCGGCGAGATACATTTCGCGGAACATATTGAGCGCATTGTTGCTCGCCGGGCCGTCCGTGCCGATGGCCAGGGGGATCTTCCGGCACAGGAATTCGCTCACCGGCGCGATGCCGCTTGCGAGCTTCGCGTTCGAGGCCGGGCACGTCACGGCGTACAGACCGCGGCGCGCGAAAATATCCATATCGTCCTCGTTGAACCACACGCAATGGAACCCGCCGCCGCCGTGCTCGAAGAGACCGTTCTCCTCAAAAAGCTGCGTCGGCGTAAGGCCGTGGCGCTCGATGCATTCTTCCACCTCGCGCTTCGTTTCCGAGTTGTGGGTGAAAAACGGCAGCTTATATTCGTCCACGAGCATTTTCATGAACATGAGAAGATCGAGATTGGCCGTATATTCGGCGTGGATGCCGGGGATGTAGGAGATGAGCGGGTGGAGATTGTTGAACTTGATCGTGTCCATCTCGCCGACCGTCCAGTCGTCCCCCGCGGCGAGCGCGCCGCAGAGCACCATGCGGAAGCCGCAGTCAATGGACGCCTGCGCGAAAGCGTCGCGCTTATAGTACATGTCGAACGCGCTCGTGATGCCGCCCTTGAGATATTCGAGAATCGCGAGCTTCGTGAGAGCGTAAATATCGTCCGGCGTGAGCTTGGCCTCCAGCGGGAACACCTTGTCGAAAAGCCAGCTCTGCAGCGGCAAGTCATCCGCGTAGGAGCGAAGGAACGTCATCGCGCTGTGCGCGTGGGCGTTTTTGAAGCCGGGCATCAGGAGATTCCCCTTGAGGTCGATCTCGCGCTCAAACGGCGGGTGTGCGTCGATCGCGGGGCCGACATAGAGGATCATCGATTCCTCGACCCAGACCTCCCAATCGGAAATTTCAAACCCGTCGCAGAGCGAGAGGAGCTTGCCGTTATAAAAGCGGATCATGCCTTCTCCTCCGTATGCATGGCGGCGATGGAATCCCACATGAGCTTCTTGAACCGCGGTGCGGCGGCGTTGGCCGCTTCGATGACCTCTTCGCCGCTGAGCTTCTGCTCGGAGAGACCGGCGGCAAGATTGGCAATGCACGATACGCCGCACACGCGCATCCCGGCGTGGTTGGCCGCAATGACCTCCACGACCGTGGACATGCCCACGGCGTCCGCGCCCCAGGCGCGGGCAGCGCGGATGTCGGCGGGGGATTCGTAGCTCGGGCCGGTGAACTGGATGTACACGCCCTCCTTGAGATCGATGCCGTCTTTTTTCGCCGTATCGCGCAGAATGGCGCGAAGCGCGGGATCGTAGGCGTGCGTCATATCCGGGAAACGGACGCCGAGCTCATCGATGTTCGCGCCGATGAGCGGGTTCGGGATGAGCGCGCTGATATGGTCGGAAATGCTCATGAGCGTTCCGGCGGTGAGATCGCCGCGGATGCCGCCGGAGGCGTTCGTAACGAACAAGATCTTCGCGCCCATGGCCTTCATAAGGCGTGCGGGCAGCACAACGTCGTGCGGCGTGTAGCCCTCGTAGAGGTGCACGCGCCCCTGCATGACGACAACGGGCGTCTCCTCCACATAGCCGAACACGAACCGTCCGGCGTGGCCGGGCGCGGTGGAGACCGGGAAGCCGGGAATTTCGCTGTACGGCACAACGGCGACTTGCTTCACCATGTCGGCAAAGCCGCCAAGACCGGAACCGAGCACAACGGCGACCTCGGGGACAAAGTCGGTGTGGCGCCGCACCGCGGCGAGACAGTTCTGGATGCGTTCCATTTCGGGATGCATAAAAGGGCCTCCTTATGTATGTTTTATTCTTCGGTGAGATCGGCGAACTGCGCGCCGATATAGTCTGCCAGAGCCTCAGGATTGATCCCAAGCTGCGCGCCAAGCCGCCCGGCGCTGCAAAAGAAAGCGTCCGTCAAAAGCGCCGTCTCGTCGATCCACGTGGGAAACGGCTTTTTCATCCCCACCGGGGAGCACCCGCCGTGGACATAGCCGGTGAGCGGCAGCAGCTTTTTCTGCGGCAGCATCGCAATGCTCTTCACGCCCGCCGCCTTCGCCGCCTTTTTGAGCGAGAGCGTTTCTGGCGCGGGGATGACGAACACGAAGTGCTCGCCGGTATTGGCCTCCGCCACAAGCGTTTTGAAAACGCACTCCGCGCTCTGGCCGAGCGCCGAGGCCACCTCCGTGCCGGAGGCGAGCGCAGTATCGTAATAATGCGGCGTATACGCGATGCCCGCCTGATCAAGCAGGCGCATCACGTTGGTTTTTTCGTTGGTTTTATCCGATTTTGCCATAAAAGTATTCCTCAATTTGCTCTCGGGAAGCGTGAAGGCTCCCCTGGATCATGCCCGGCGCGCCGCCGCCCCGGCCGAAGAGCACGGCGTTGATGCCCTTTGCCGCGGCGCGAAGGTCGGTCGTTTCCGACGCCATCACATACCGATAGCCCCCGTCCTCGGCGCAGAGAGCGGCGCAGATGCCCGTGCAGCACGCCTTTCCGCCCTCGGCAAGAGCGCGCAGCGCAGCGGACGAAAGGCCGTCCTCAAAAAAGAGCCGGTTCCCCTCGCACGGTGCGAGCGCTGCGAGCCGTGCCTCCACATACCGCCGCTCCGCGGCGGCTCGCTGATACTTTTCCGCCTCCAGCTCGCTGAGCACGCGCTCGGCAGCGGCGCAGAGGGCATTCTGCGGCGCGGAAAAGAGGCGGGAGAGCGCATCGGTCTCGGCGGCGCAGAGCGCCGCGTCCTCATACGCCGTGCGCCCGGCGAGCATCGTAAAGCGCACGCCGCCGCGGTGGCGCATCCGGTCTTTTAAACGGATAAGACCGATCTCGCCGGTGAAGCTCACGTGCGGCGCACAGCACGCGCACCGGTCAACGCCCGGCACCTCCACAATGCGCACCGGCATCGCGAGCGCCTTTTTCTGCCGGAACGGCAACACGGCGAGCTCTTCCTCCGTCGGCCAGAGGATGTTTATGGGAAGGTTCTGCCACACGGCCTCGTTCGCGAGCCGCTCGAGCTGCGCAAGCTGCTCCGCGTCCAGCTCGCGGTCAAAGTCGATCGTCGCGCCGTGCTCGTCCATGTGGAAGCCGATGTTCTCGCAGCCCCAAAGCGAATGCGCATGGCCGGACACCAGGTGCTCGGCCGAGTGGATCTGCATACGGGCAAAACGCGTTTCCCAGTCGATCTCGCCAGTCACTTCCGCGCCGAGCGTGAGCGGAGAAGCGCAGAAATGGACGATCTCCCCGTTCTCCTCACGCGTATCCGTTACCTGTATGCCGCCAAGCGTGCCAATATCGCCGCCCTGTCCGCCGCCCTCAGGAAAGAAAGCGGTGCGGTCGAGCGTCACGGCATAGAGCTTTCCGCGCTCCTCGCACGAGAGGACGCGCGCGGTGAACTTTCGCATATGCGCGTCAGCGTAAAAGAGCTTTTCGGTCATAGGATTTTAGAATTTGAACAGGTTAAGCCCGGTCACATCGTCCTTGAAGCGGTCGACCGTGCCGTCGATCACGCGGAGGACCATCTCGCACGTCGCGCTCACGCGCGCGGCGTTGAGATGCCCGCCGACGACCGTGCCGGACTCGTTCGCGGCGCTCATGTGCAAATGGCTATAGTATTCGCCGTTCATCGTGTTCACCGTGCCGGTCAGCGAGACGATCTCGTGCGCGCCGGTAAAGGTAAGCGCGTGGTACTGCTTTTCGTCCACGTTGTACACGCCGACGGTGAACTCGTCCGTCGCGCCAAGCGCCTCAATGCTCGCCAGGCGGATGTTTTCCTTTTCGCACAGCGCGCGAAGCTGCGCCGTGATCTCCTCGCCGCGGTCAAAGCGAGCAACGATCGTATTTTCAAAACGTTTGTAGTCCATGATCTTTATCTCCTTTGGATGGAATATATTTTGTATTATAGCCGCTCGGGAAGCGTAAATCAAGGTTGTCAAGACGGGAGCAAGGCCGTATAATAGCAGAAACGAAAGGAACGGCCTATGGAAAACTTTTCCCGTCCGCTGGTGGACTGGTACAAAAAAGAGGCGCGCCCCCTCCCCTGGCGGGAGGAGCCGACGCCATACCGCGTATGGGTCTCGGAGATCATGCTGCAGCAGACCCGCATCGAGGCCGCGCGCGAATACTTCAACCGCTTCACGCGCGCGTTTCCGACCGTGGAAGCGCTCGCCGCGGCAGAGCTCGACGATGTGCTCAAGCTCTGGGAAGGGTTAGGGTATTATTCCCGTGCGCGAAATCTCCACAAATGCGCGAAAACCGTGTGCGAGGAGTACGGCGGTGTGTTCCCTGCGGACGCCGCGGCGCTGCGCGCGCTGCCCGGCATCGGGGACTACACCGCCGGGGCGATCGCCTCGATCGCCTACGGACTGCCCGAACCGGCCGTAGACGGAAACGTGCTGCGCGTGCTCGCGCGCATGGAGTGCTTCGGTGAGAGCATCGGCAGCGACAAGGTAAAAAAGCGCTTCCGCGAAGCGCTGCGCGCAATTTACCCCGCGGGGGACTGCGGCGCTTTTACAAGCGCACTCATGGAGCTGGGCGAGACGATCTGCACCGTTGGAACACCCGACTGTGCGCGCTGCCCGGTCGCAGCGCACTGCGAGGCGCACCGCCGCGGCGAGGAAACGCTTTACCCCGTGCTGCCGGAGAAAAAGCCGCGCCGGATCGAAAACCGGCGGGTGCTTTTGCTGCTCTGCGGCGATACGGTCGCGGTGCGGCGGCGCGAGAGCACGGGGCTTCTCGCCTCGATGTGGGAACTCCCGAACGATCTTTCGCCGGATGTGCCGCAAAACGGCGTACCCTGCGGCGAGGCGGTACATGTGTTCAGCCACGTCGAGTGGCACATGCGCGGGTATATCGTCCGCTGCGAAGAAAAGCTGCCGGACTACGTCTGGGTGACGAAAGCGGAGCGCGAAGCGCTCGCCATGCCCACGGCGTTCCGGTATTACCGAAAAAAACTGGAGGAGATGGGATATTGAATATCTGTGTATTCGGCGCGGCGCGCGATGAGATCGGCGAAGACTTCATGGCACTCGGCACGGCGCTCGGCCGTGAGCTCGCTCTGCGCGGGCACACGCTCGTATTCGGTGCCGGCGGCCATGGCATGATGGGCGCCGTAGCGCGCGGAGTCTACGAAATGGGTGGGGAGATCATCGGCGTTGTGCCGTACTTCTTCAACTCCCCCGGCATCCTTTTCGAGCATTGCACGGAGCTCATCCGCATGGAGACGATGGCAGAGCGCAAAACCATCATGGAGCAGCGCTCAGACGCTTTCATCGCCCTGCCCGGCGGCATCGGCACGATGGAGGAAATTTTCGAGGTCATCACGCTCTCGTCCCTTGGCCGGATGCAGAAAAAGAGCGCGTTTCTCGATGCGGAAAACTACTGGGAGAGCGCCGTTGAGCTGCTGCGCGGCGCGGTGGAAAAGGGCTTCGCAACCGAAGAACTGAGCGGCCACTACGCGCATTTTACGGATGTGAAAGCGTGCCTTGATTATCTGGAAGGATAAAATTTTTCAATGGGTGGAGCAGAGCCCCGCCCCTACAGGGTTCTTAAAGGAGCGTCCGTAGGGGTGGGGCTCTGCCCTACCCGCATATGTTTCTTTATGTTTGAAAATTTATCTGCCTGCGATCCGCCGTTCTCGATACCTTATTTTTCTGCACCCATTAATAAAATATTTATATCCGGCTGCCAAAGATTCAGAAACGGCAATGGTAATTACTACATTTATTGCATAGGTTACCAGCCATTTCAGAAACCAATTTTCTATGGATACTAAATTTATGACATAAAAATTAATAGAGCTGCCGATACCCTGACCAAAATAATACCAGATTGCATTTTTTCCAATATGAAGAAGAAATTTATTATACTTCTCCCGGCGGCCATCGAAGTACTTCGCAATTAAGATGGCAACCATAGAGACAAAACCATATTTAAGCGACGGCGGAAATTTCGCACTTTGAATATCGTACAGGGGCAACCCCTGCAGATAAGAAGTAATTACAACTCCGGCAATGCATGCTCCTATGCATAAAATCAGCTGCTGCGGTTTTGCACACCGACCCAAGCGATTTACTCCCAGCATCCAAAAGAAACTATAAAACAGAAAATATGTCAAATCTAATCCAAACGCATATTTTCCATATATGATCCATATAAACGCTGCCAGCAAGAGCCACATATATGTTTTCTTTAGCTCCGAAGGTTCTGCGCTTCGTTCAATGATCATCATGATTGCGGCATTCACAAGCAAGACAACCATATAATAAGGCATAAACCAGATAGAACCTGCCACAACCGGAAAGCCGGAAATGCTGACGGTAAACATGTAATTATTAGCTAAATCTCTAATGTCGGTCACACCTTGAAAGGTATACGGCAAATGAACAGATACCGCACAGAACACTGCAGCTACAGTTATGAAAAAAATCCATTTAAACCATATTTTGAGCAGACCCTTTCCCGTCTTTGTTATATCGCTTCGCCGATAACTCGATGCCCAGCCCGATAAATAGAAGAAAAACGGCACATCCAAAAACAGCGTAAGGTTCTGAAACCATGCCGGGGTATAGCCTTGACCTCCCCAAAAAGCTGTGTGAATGGCTATAATTCCAAGAGCCGCAATTCCTCTGAGAAAATCTATATAATTATTTCTGGTCTGATCCGAGACGGTCAAATCATTTTTTCTCACTTTAATCTGGCACCCTTCTGAATACATTCAAAAAAATCTGGTCTACTGATACTATATCATGCTGTATGGTCTCATGGCAACAGAAGGCGGAGATCATCCAGTCATGGAAAAAAGAGACGTCATTTTTCGGGACAGGCGGGTTTTGTTCTCGCCGCAGCAGGGAGCGCCGTGGGCGTGGGGAATCTCTGGCGGTTCCCATATCTCGCCGCAAAGGACGGCGGCGGGCTGTTCATTCTCATCTATCTCGTGCTTGTGCTGACGTTCGGCTTCACGCTGCTCACGTCCGACATCGCCATCGGCCGCCGGACGAAGAAGAGCGCCATCGGCGCGTATGCGGAGATGCACCCGAAGTGGAAATTCCTCGGCGTGCTGACGTTCCTCGTGCCGGTCATCATCATGACGTACTACGCCGTGATCGGCGGCTGGATCACGAAATACGCTGTCGTATACCTCACGGGGCAATCCGCCGCCGCGGCGGAGGACGGCTTCTTCATGGGCTTCATCACCTCGCCGGTCTCGGCCACGGTGTTCGCGCTGCTCTTCATGGGCGTGACGGCGGTCATCGTCTATAGCGGCGTGGAAAAGGGCATTGAGCGCGTGTCGCGCTGGATGATGCCGGTGCTGTTCGTGCTCATCGTGGCGGTCGCCGTTTACGCGCTGACGCTGCGCCGCACGGACGCGGCCGGTACGGTGCGCACCGGCGTGGAGGGCTTTCTCTATTATCTCACGCCGCACACCGATGGTCTTACCGTTCGCCGGTTTCTGCAGATCCTGCTCGACGCGATGAGCCAGCTTTTCTTCTCGCTGAGCGTTTCGATGGGCATCATGATCACCTACGGCTCGTACGTAAAGCCAGACGTCGATCTCGGCCGCGCCGTCGGGCAGATCGAATTTTTCGACACGGGCGTCGCGCTGCTCGCCGGGATGATGATCGTCCCCGCGGTGTACGTCTTCTCCGGCACGGAGGGCATGAGCGCCGGGCCGGGGCTGATGTTCGTGTCGCTCCCGAAGGCCTTTGCCGCCATGGGCAAGGCCGGAACGGTCGTGGGCGTGCTGTTCTTCGTTGCGGCGATCTTCGCCACGCTCACCTCCTGCATCTCGGTGCTCGAATCCATCACCGCCAACTGCATGGATATCTTCCACGCGCCGCGAAAGAAAACGGTGGGCGTGCTCTCGGTCATCTATCTTGCGGCCTCGGCGGTCATCGCGCTCGGCTACAGCGTGTTTTACTGTGAGATCCCGCTGCCGAACGGCTCGGTCGGGCAGCTGCTCGATCTCATGGACTATGTGAGCAACATCGTTATGATGCCGTTCATCGCGCTTCTCTCCGCGCTGCTCATCGGCTGGGTCAAGTCCCCGGATTACGTGATTGAAGAGGTGGAGAGCAGCGGCACGGCGTTTCGCCGCAAGCGGCTGTACGCCGTGATGGTGCGCTTTGTCGTGCCGGTCATGATGCTCCTTCTCTTCCTTCAGTCTACCGGCATCATGGCATGACTCCCCATAGCGCACGAAAAGGCCCTGCATCCGCGGATGCAGGGCCTTTCTGCCGGTATAAGCCGCTCCGGGGAGGAATCCGGGAGCGGGACGGCGCCGGTCAGTTCACCGTCCGCATCACAAACGCGCCGTAGGGCGGCAGCGTGTCGGTAACGTCACAGTTTTGGAGAACGATCTCACCGGCGCGCAGCGCCGGGATGGCGCACTCGGCACGGCTCAGATTGCAGACGACCGTGTATATCGCATCCTCTCCGCCGCGTTCATAGACGAAAAGCTGCGCATGCTCCGGATAGAGCATAGCGAAGCTGCCGCCGCACAGCGCCGGGGCAGAATTTCGTAGGGCTATGAGCTTTTTATAGAAATTCAGCACGGAGTTTTCGTCCCGGCGCTCCGCTTCGGCGTTGATCTCCGGGTAATTGGGATTCACGGCGATCCACGGCTCCGCGGAGCTAAAGCCCGCGTACCGTGCTGCGCTCCATTGCATCGGCGTGCGGGCATTGTCCCGCCCCTTCGCCCGGATACCGCGCCACGCCCACGCCTTATCGACGCTCTGATGCAAAAGATTGATGCTTTCCACATCGCGCAGCTGCTCTTTATTCTCGAATGGGAAGTTTGTCATGCCCAGCTCCTCACCCTGATAGAGAAACGGCGTGCCACGGAGGAGATGCATCGCCGCAGCGAGGCACTTGGCACTGCGGATGCACAGCTCTTCGGTATCAGTGCAGCCGAAACGCGAAACAACGCGCGGCTGGTCGTGGTTGCCGAGAAAGAGCGTGTTCCACTCGAGCACGCTCTGCCAGCGGGTAATGATTTCTTTAAATTTCATAAGATCAAACGGCAGAGGATTCCACTTGCTCCCGTCGCCGTCCATGTCCATGAGGTCGAACTGAAAAATCATGTCGAGCTCCCGCCCGTCGCCGACGAGAGAAGCGGCATTTTCCGCCGTCGCGAAGGTCGCCTCGCCGACGCACATACAATCGCGGTCTGCAAAGCATGCCTTTCGCATCTCGCGGAGATGGTCGTGCAGCTGCGGCTGCATGGCGAAATATTCCGGACTGAAGGCATAGGGCTCGCCCGTGCCGTCCGGCAGCATCGGGTTCTTCGCTATGCAGGTGATCACGTCCATGCGAAAGCCGTCAACGCCCTTATCGAGCCAGCGGTTGATCATACCGTAGATCTCGCGGCGCAGGCCGGCATTTTCCCAGTTGAGATCGGGCTGCTTTTCGGAAAAAAGATGCAAATACCATTGCCTGCTTTCCACGTCAAAGCTCCACGCGGACGGCGTGAAAAAGCTCGCCCAGTTGTTGGGCTCCCGCCCGTCTTTCCCGTCGCGCCAGAGATAATAGTCCCGGTATGGGCTGTCCTTCCCCTTTCGGGATTCGATAAACCAGGCGTGCTCGTCGGAGGTGTGATTCACCACAAGATCCATGATGAGCTTGATGTCGCGCCGGTGCATCTCCTCAAGCAGCCGGTCAAAATCCTCCATGGTGCCGAATTCCGCCATAATCTTCTCATAATCGCGGATATCGTAGCCCATGTCGGCGTTCGGAGAATCGTACACAGGGCAGAGCCACACCGCGCCGATTCCCAGTTCTTTCAGATAATCGAGCCGCGAGATGATGCCGGGAATATCGCCAATGCCGTCGCCGTTCGAGTCCTGAAAGCTGCGCGGATAGATTTGATAGAATACCCGCTCCTTCCACCATTGCATAGGTTCTCCCTCATTTCTTTTCAAAAAACGCGTACCCGCACTCGAGTGAGGCATCGCCGAAGCAAAGGCGCATACCATCCGGGGCCGCGAGATGCGCTCCTTCACCAGGCTTCGCTATGTACGCCGCATACGTTCCGCCGGAGAGCGTGAGACAAAGAACGCCGTCCTGCATACGCATTTCCGTAATGTTCAGCCCATCCCGATGCTCTTTTTTGAAGCCGATCATGGCTGCGTACAGAGCCTTTATCTTCTTGTCCGGTTCCCGCCACGCCATCGCGCCGCGATTGAGGGGATCCTCTCCGCCGGACATGCCGAGTTCGTCGCCATAGTATACGCTCGCCGCCCCGCCGAGGAGCATCTGCAAAAAGAGTGCCGCCGCGAGACGGTTCGTATCCCCGCCGCACACCGTGAGCGGCCGCGGTATATCGTGGTTGCCGCAGAACGCGAACTGCCACGGCCGGACACCATCCGGCGCCGCAAGGAGGATATCCTTGATCCGTTCCGCGAAGGTCTCCGTTCCGTCCGCTCCCGTCATGGCAAAGTCGCGGATCGCAAAGTAGAGCGGATAGTCCATCACTCCGTCAAACACTCCGGCACAAAGCCACGGCGTGCTCTTCTGCCATATTTCGCCGATGATGTACGCCTCCGGGTTTGCGTCGCGGATACACTTTTTGAACTTCTCCAGAAAGCGGAAGCTCACCTCGTCCGGCACATCCAGCCGCCAGGCGTCGATGCCGTATTTCCGCGTCCATTCCGCGGCAGTCCCGATGAGATAATTCTGCACCGCAGGGTTTTCGGTATTCCACTTCGGCATATCCGCGGCGAACGCGAAGCTCTCAAAGGGCTTTATGGCACGCATAGCGTCCGCCGGCAGCTCCGCCGGTGTTTTGCCTCGCAGCGCGTCCATACGGACGCCGCAGAACCAGTCGAAGAATGCAGACTTCTCCCCGTTTTTCAAAACATCCTGCCAGAACGGATGCTGCCAGGAGGCGTGGTTATATACGCCGTCGAGCATAACGCGCATGCCGTTTTCGTGCAGTGTACGAACGAGCGAGGCAAAGTCCTCCTCCGTTCCGAGCATCGGGTCGATGCGCGTATAGTCTGCGGTGTCGTACCGGTGATTGGACGGGCTCTGGAATATGGGATTGAGATACACACCCTGCACTCCAAGCGAACGGAGATACGGGATATAGTTTTCGATCCCCCGCAGTGTTCCGCCGAAGCGGTTTGTCCGCGTCGGAACAAATGGCTCGGCGCTCTCCTCGTCCCGGCTGAACCGGTCGGGAAAGATCTGATACCACACAGTACCTCGCGCCCAGCCGGGTGCGGCGTAGTGCTCTGCCGGAAATACGTAGGGCACCTGGAATGGGCGGAGATATTTCTCTGAAAGCGGCTCCGTAATCCCCGCTTCGGAGAGAAAAACCTTTTCTCCGCTTTCCAGGATAATTTCAAAATGATACCGGAGCTTTTGCGTCTCCATTTCGACCGTGACCGAATAGAACGTATCCCCCAGAAGCTCCTGCCGCTCGGTGACCGGGAGCGTATGAAGGTTTGGCCGCCGCTTGTCGCCGTTCAAAAACCAGAATGGGTCGCCGAATACGATGCGGATGGATCGTACCGGCTCATTGCAGCGAAGGCGGAGCATACAGACGTTTCCCGTGACGAATTGCCACGGGTAATCCGCGCGGTGCTCCATCGGATAGTGTAAGAGCCGCATAGCTTTATCCTTTTACCATGCCGTCCATGGCTCCGCCATGGATGAGCTTTTTTTGCAATACGATGTAGATGAGCAAAATTGGCAGCACCGCGATGAGCGACGCGGCGAAGATCAGCCCCCAGTTATTGAGATTCTGCCCCTGAAAGAGCTTGAGCGCGATGGGGAGCGTGCGCTTGTCCGGCGTTTTGATCATCGTGAGTGCGATGAGGAATTCGTCCCACACGTTGGAATACGCGAGGATGGCAAACGTCCCAAGCGCAGGCTTGGAAAGGGGCAGGACAATCCTCCAGTAGATCTGCCAATGGTTTCCGCCGTCCACTATGACGGCCTCCTCCATCTCCCGCGGGAGACTCAGAAAGAAATTGCGGAGAAAAAATGTGTTGCTCGGCACGCCGATCCCGATATAGATCAAAAGAAGGCCGAGATAGCTGTCCACCAGCTTCATCTCCTTCATCAAAAGGAACTGCGGAATCAGGTTTGTGACCGTCGGCACCATCATCGTAAAAAGATAAAGATAGAAAACGAACTCTCGTCCCGGGAACGAGATGCGCGCGAACGCATACGCCCCGGCAGAGGATACAAGCATTATGATCACCGTCGCCACGGCGGCGACAAGAAGGCTGTTGAGAAAGTACCGGCTGAAATGGTTGGCGTTCCATGCGTCCATGAAATTGCCGAAGTAGGCCGACTTGGGGAACAGGATCGGCGGATATGGCATGGAATAGCTCTGCGGCGTCATAGCTGTTGCGAGCATATACTGAAACGGGATCAGCGCGGCCACGGAGAAAATGATGAGCCCGATGTACGTCGGGAGTTTGGAGAGTTTTTTCATTCCGGGGCTCCTTTCAGTTGATCTGGTCCTTGGACACGCGGCGCTGAATCATCGTCAGCACGAGCACAATCACGCCCATGAGCACCGACTGCGCCGCCGCGGAGCCGATATCATAGGTGGAAAACGCGGTGTTATACATATAATTCATCAGCTCGTTCGTGCTGCCGAGCGGCGCGCCCTCGGTGATCATCATGACATGGATGTAAGCGCCGAACGCACCGATCGTAAGTACGGTCAAAAGATAGTTTGTGGTGTTTCGCACCATAGGCAGCGTCATGGAGAAGAAACGTCGGACGCGCCCCGCGCCGTCGATCTCCGCGGCCTCATAAACAGACGTCGGCACGCCCTGCAGCGCCGCAAGATAGATGACCATGACCCAGCCCACGCCCTTCCAGATGCCGAAAAGCCAGAGCACGAGATTGGCCGTCCACTCCCCCTGAAGCCACGCCACGGGCTTCGAGAGGATATGCAGCTGCATCAGAAAGTAGTTCACAAGCCCGCCGCTGCCGGACATGAAAAGGTACTTGAACACGAGCGACACGACGACCCACGACGTGATCACCGGCAGATAGCATATAACTTTAAATGCCGTCTGGCCGCGACGCACCGAGTTGATGAGACTTGCCAGCACGAGACCGAGGAACATCTGCCCCGGTACTGTGACGAGTGTGTAGAGGAGGGTGTTCCGAAACGCCGTAAGATAATGCCGGTCTTTGATTACGTCCACATAGTTCTGCACGCCGACAAAGCGCACAGCCTCGTTTTTGATAACGTTGAACTCGGTAAAGCTGATCCAGACATTGCGCAGCAGCGGATAGAGAATAAAGAGAGCCATCAGCACAAAGCCCGGAAAAATGAACGGCAGGGCTCTGCCCCATTGCCGGCCTCCCCGGCGGAGCTGGTCGATTCGGCGATTCATCGGATCACTCTCCCCCATGATCTGCCGCGGCTCGCCGGACGGCATCCGGCGAACCGCGGCTTTTTTACTTATTCGGCGGCAAGCAGCTCGTCGATCTGCGCGGCAGCTGCGTCCAGTGCCTCCTGCGAGGTCGTCTGGCCGCGCACGACGCTTTCAAACGCGGTGTTCAGAATCGTTTCGATCGTCGGCCAGCTCGAGCAGGGGATGCGCGCCTCTGCCGTTTTGAGCTGTTCCATGTAAACGGCGACATAAGGGTTGGCGGACGTATCGACCTTCTCCATCGCCGTCGCGGTCACGGGGATCATGCCCGCTGCGGCCATCGCTACCTGCTGCTCGTCCTCAAGCATGAAGCGGATGAACGTCCACGCGGCGTCCTTCTTGGCGCTCGTGGCGGTCATGACGATGTCCTCACCGCCGACGATGGAAACGCTGCGTCCCTCCACGGAGGGGATGAGCGCCGGAGTGTAGGTGTCCATCTTGTCTGCGGAGCTGAAAAACCAGGGGCCTTCTACGAACATGGTGTAGTTGCCCGCTTCAATGCCGCCCCAGCCGTCCGGCTGCTCGCCCAGGATCGCGGGGCCGATGGTCTTGTCGTTATACCATCCGGCAATCGTGTCCAGCGCCTTTACGGTCGCCTCGGAATTCAGATAGCCGGTCGCGGTGGTGTAGGCATCGTCGGTGACGCTGCCGCCGAGCGTCCAGATGAACGGCAGCATCGCCCAGTTGTAGGAGCCGGAAACGCAGAAAAGGTACTTGTCGTTCGTCGGATCGGTCTTATCGCGCGCCGCGAGCAGCTCGTCCATCGTCGCCGGAGGCGTGTCAAAGCCATATTCTGCGAGCACGGCGTTGTTGTACACGGCAACCGTGGTGTTCGCGTTGAGCGGCAGGCCGTAATTTTTGCCGTTGTAGAGCGTAGTGTTCAACGATCCTTCCAGGGCGTTTGCCGCGATCTCGTCGAACCCCTCGTAGTCGTTCAGGCATTCGAGCGCGCCGAGCTTCGCCATTTGCGAAACCCAGGTGAGATCCATGCGCATAACGTCGGGCGCGACGTCGCCGCTGACCGCGGTGACGAGCTGCTCGTCCATGCCCTCATACGGCATACGGATCGCGTTGACCTTGATGTTGGGGTACTTTTCTGCAAAGGCAGTGAGGACGGTTTCGGTGAAGATCTTTTCCTCGCCCTCGCTGTAGGAATGCCAGAAGGTGATCTCTACGGGTTCTTCGCCCGGCGTCTCCGCCGGGGTCTCTGCCGGAGCTTCCGTCGCGGGAGCGGCGGAGGGCGTTTCCTCCTTCGCGGGCGTGCTGCCGCAGGCGGCAAAGGAAAATGCCATGGCAAAAACGAGCGCAAGGGTCAGCAGACGTTTCATCATACGTTATTCTCCTTTTGATTTTTGCAGCAAAAAATCGGATCGCGCGGATCGTTGGGTTTTAAATTGTAAACGGTTACAATTTGAGGCAACAAAATAACTCGGCACATGGCCCAGTTATCTTGTCGAAGCCCTATGAATGATCCTTGCCGGCAAAAGATTCTGTCCCGGACACAGATCTTCCGCCTGAAGCTGTGCGATGAGAAGCTTTGCTGCGGATTTTCCCAGATTGGTTACGTCTATTTCAACGACCGTCATCGCGGGGTCTGCAGCCGCCGCAAGGACGCTGTCGTCAAAACCAATGACCTGCACCTCCTCCGGAACGCGGATGCCGCGCCGGGAGAGCTCGCGCAGGAAGTAAAAGGCGATCGTACTGTCGGACACAACGTACGCATCGCAGAGAGAAGAAAAATGCTGCCGGACAAATGCGGAAATACTTGCCGCGTCCGTCAATCCGTCGCTCACGAGTGCGGGATTTTCTTCAATTCCCGCCGCGGCAAGCGCCCGGCAATAGCCGGAAAAGCGCTCGGAAACGAACGTTTTGTCAAAGCTGTTCGCAAGAAAGCCGACGGCTTTCGGCTTCGTTTCCAGCAGCTTCTGCGCGGCGAGCTCTCCGGCAGAGATGTTGTCGATGTCGACCCATACGGCGTCGGGATCGTCGCAGCGCCCGGCGATCACGCACGGGATACGGCTCTCGTTCACAACGCTCATGACCTCTTCTCTTGCAAGCGCGCTGAGCAGCACAAGGCCGTCGATCCGGTTCTCGTTGATGAGTGAGCGCAGCGTCAGTGCGCCGTCTGTACCGCCGATGTGGCAGATCATCAGATAATAGCCGTTTTTGCTCAGCTCGTGCTCGAGCCCGTACTGGATGCGCAGGAAGTAGTCGTTGCCGTAGGTCTCGGCATCGCCGGAATCCACCGCGAGCGCCACAGTCTTGCTGTTTCCGTGCAGAAGCCCGCGCGCCATCATGCTGGGCTGGTAGTCCAGCGCCTCGATCGCGCCACGCACTTTCTCCACAGACGCCTCGGCGATCAGCGGGCTGTTATTCAGATATCGGGAAACGGTGGCCACGGACACACCGGCGTACCGCGCCACGTCTTTTATGGTTGCCTTCATGCATCGCTCCTATATTGTAACCGATTACAATTGCAGTTTGATTATAGGTCTCCCCAACTCTCTTGTCAATAGTGGATTTTTTTTCCCGCCAAAAAGCAAAGGCCGGCTGCCGGAAAACCCGGCAGCCGGTAGTTTTGCTGCATGCATATTCTATTTGCGGATCATCGCGCGGCGGGATTTGAGGAAAAGCGCCGTCAGCACCGCGAGCCAAAGAAACGCCAGCGCCGCCGCTCCGGCGGCGATATAGGCGACGGTTTTCACCGTTCCGCTCTCGCGTGCGCCGGGGATTTCGCCCGCCTCTACGCGCTCGCCGTTCGTGAGCGTCACGGTGAGAACACCGCGCTCGTCCACCTGCACAGCGGAAATGCCGGCGCCGGGCGCGCCGTCCTCGCCGGTGATTTTGCCGAGGTTTGTCTCCGTCCCGTCCGTGAGCACGACGATCAGCTCGCCAGAATCGTTGAGGGAGACTTCCCGGATGCCGACGCCGTCCTTTCCATCCTTACCGTCTTTTCCGTCCGTGCCGTTGCGTCCGGCGGCGCCTGTCGCGCCGGTGGCTCCGGTAGCGCCGGGCGCGCCCGTAGCACCGGTCGTCCCGGCGGCCTTCACGCCGGTATCCGTGCCGCCGAGCCACCAGTTGCCGTTGCCGCCGATGGAGGGCGTCAGGCCGTCGGCACCGTCATTTCCGTTGGTGCCGTCATTTCCGTTGGTGCCGTCTTTTCCGTTGGTGCCGTCTTTTCCGTTGGTGCCGTCTTTTCCGTGGGCACCGTCTTTTCCGTCGATGCCGTCCTTACCATCTGCGCCATTCTTGCCGTCCAGCCCGGCAGCTTTCACACCGGTGTCGGTATCACCGAGCCACCAGTTGCCGTTCTCGCCGATCGTGGGCGTCAGGCCGTCCGTCCCTTCAGCTTTCACGCCGGTGTCCCTACTGCCGATCCACCAGTTCCCGTTCGGGCCGACGGAAGGCGTCCGGCCGTCCCGCCCGTCCTTCCCGTCCTCTCCGGTGGCTTTCACACCGAGAGATTTCCACGTGGTCCCGCTGTCGTAGGATAC
>CAKTBC010000018.1 GCA_934533005.1 uncultured Oscillospiraceae bacterium
CAAAAGAGACGCCGCCGCGAACTTGTCTTATTCGATTTACAGAATGGCCCGCCGGGATCTTATGCCGGTCTTACGACAAGCCGCTCGATCAGGCCGTCGGAGCTGAATTCCGTAATGGTTGCCAGAGCCCGGACATGGTAGCCGTCGTAAACGGCATAGTAGTAAGCCTGCGTGTCGCTGACGATGCGGGGATCGGTGATATGGAAATGCCGGAACAGGAACCGGTTATGGTAGAACATGTCAATGGCCTCGGGGCCGTAGGTGCTGACCAGAGGCTTGCCCGCGTCACGGGGGCAGTGGTCCACGAAAATGGCCGTGGGAGAAAAGAGCTTGCTCAGCGCCAAAGCATCCTGATTGGCCAGAGCGTCCACATACTGTCGAATCAAAGTCATGGTTTCCGCCTCCTTAATAAACTTTCTCGCTGTTGAGCAGGGCGTCGGTGCCGCCGTCTACGAACATGATGTTGCCGTTGACGCCGTGGGCCGCCGGGGACACCAGAAACGCCAGCACGTTGGCAATGTCCACGGGGTCCAGCAGCTGGTCGCCGGTCCGGTAGTTGATGGGAATGGGCAGCCCCGCCAGAGCCGCTGTGGCACGGTCGCCCATGGCGGCGGTGAGCGGCGTCCGGACGTTGCCGGGAGCCACCGCGTTGATGCGCACGCCATTGGCACCCCAGCTGGCGGAGATCCGCCGCACCCAGCGGGCCAGAGCGTATTTGGTGGTGGCGTACAGTCCCTGCGCCAGGGTCATGTTAGAGCCGTCATACTGCTCCAGAATGGACAGAATACGGGCTTCGTTCCGATCCTGATTGCAGGCATAGTTGAGCATATCGCAAAGATCCATATGCACACCGCCCTGCGAAATGGTGTTCGATACGATGACCACGCAGCTGCCGCCCTTCTTCTTGAGCAGCTCATAGAGGCCGTAGGCCAAACCTGTGGCGCCGAAGTAGTTCAGAGAGAACATCAGCTTCATATCGCCGCAGGTGCCCGCCACGCCGGCCACGCAGATCAGGCCGTCGATCCCCTCGGGGTGCAGCTCGTGGATCTTGTCGATCACGTCCTGCCGTCCCTCTTTGGTGGCAATATTGGCGTTGATATCCCCGCCTTTCAGATCAACATTGATCGTCTCGTGTCCCTGACTGCGCAAAATTTCCACCGTCTTGCCTCCAATGCCGCCGGAGCCGCCGGTGATAACATAAACTCCCATACGTTGTCCATGTCCTTTCTTAGGAATTGAAATAGAAAATCTTCGTTGTGTGTTTTATATCATACACCAGTGTATATTATCATACATCCGCCATGTATGGCAATCCCCCAAAAGTATGGCCTCGCACGACCGGAGGTTTTGCACCGCATAGAAATTAATTCCGCTTTGAGGCGGTAATTTGTTTATTTTTCCGTTGACAGATGCGTCAGGGCATGATAGTATACGCACCAGAAAAGACCTCTTTAAGTCGGTACAGAGCTGCCGGCAAGGTGTCGTAAGATGGGATCACGGTATCTTTATGCCGTGTCGCTGCGCCTTGTCCGGAATTGCCGGTCAAGGTTTTTTTGTTGCCCAAATGCCGGAAAGGATGTGGAAGGCCATGAACTTTAAAGCCCAGATCATGGACGAGGCCGCCGTGGAGCGGACGCTCGTGCGCATTGCCCACCAGATCATCGAAAAGAACCACGGCACCGAAAACCTCTGCCTCATCGGTATCAAGACCCGCGGCATCCCTCTCGCCGAGCGGCTGGCGAGAAACATTGAAAAGATCGAGGGCGTCCGCGTCCCGGTCGGAAAACTGGATATCACGCTTTATCGGGACGATCTCACGCTCGTTGCCGATGCGCCCGTCGTTTCGGACACGCACATTCCCTTTGATGTAAAGGGAATGACCGTTGTGCTCTGTGACGACGTTATTTTTACGACCCGCACCGCCCGCGCGGCCATCGACGCGCTCATCTCTCTCGGCCGGCCGGCGCGCATCCAGCTCTTCGCGCTCATCGACCGCGGCCACGCCGAGTTTCCGATCAAGCCGGATTTTGTCGGCAAGAACATCCCCACCTCCCTGCGCGAAATCGTCGCGGTGCGCCTCGCCGAGTGCGACGGCGAAACGGGCGTTTCCATTTACGAGAAAGAATAAATTTTTATAAGGAGAGAACGATTATGACAAAGAAACAAATCGGATCCGAACCCATTTACGACGCGCGCTCCCTCGGCACGCCACGCATGCTGGTGCTCGGACTGCAGCACATGTTTGCCATGTTCGGCGCGACCGTCCTTGTCCCGGCGCTCACCGGTCTGGACGTTGCCACCACGCTGCTCTTCGCCGGTCTCGGCACGCTGCTCTTCCATCTGCTCACCAAGGGTAAGGTCCCCGCATTCCTCGGCTCCTCGTTCGCATTCATCGGAGGCTACGCTGCCATCGCCCCGAACAAGGAACCCGAACTGCTCGTCTACGCCTGCGTCGGCGTCGCGGCAGCGGGTCTCATGTATGTCGTCCTCTCCGCTCTCTTCAAGGCCTTCGGCGTGAAGAAGGTCATGCGCTTCTTCCCCCCGATCGTCACCGGCCCCATCATCATCGCCATCGGCCTGACGCTCTCCTCCTCCGCGATCACCAACTGCTCCGCCAACTGGCTCGTCGCCGTCGTCGCCATCGCGATCGTCATCGGCTTCAACATGTGGGGCAAGGGCATGACCAAGATCATCCCCATCCTGCTCGGCGTCCTCGGCTCCTACGTTTTCGCGCTGATCGTTGACCCCGCCGCCCGCGCCAAGGTCGTTGAGGCTGTCGGCGAGGCCGCCTGGCTCGGTTTCCCGATCTACGGCGAGCGTACCGTGTTCTCCCTCTTCTCCAACGCCAACTTCGATAGCGGCCTTCTCGTGAGCGCCATCTTCACGATCGTCCCGCTCTCTCTCGCCACGATGGTCGAGCACATCGGCGACATCTGCGCCATCTCCTCCACGGTTGAACGCAACTACATGGTCGACCCCGGCTTCCATCGCACGCTCCTCGGCGACGGTCTTGCCACGACGCTTGCCGCTCTCTTCGGCGCTCCTGCCAACACTACCTACGGTGAAAACACCGGCGTTCTCGCCCTGACCCGCGTATACGACCCCGCCGTCATCCGCATCGCCGCGGTGTTCGCGATCGTCGTGTCCTTCTGCCCGAAGTTCTCCGCTCTCGTCTCCGCGATGCCCACCGCCACGATCGGCGGCGTGTCCCTCGTCCTCTACGGCATGATCTCCGCGGTCGGCGTGCGCAACGTTGTCGAAAATAACGTCGACTTCTCCAACACCCGCAACATCATCATCGCCGCGCTCATCCTCGTCCTCGCGATCGGCATCACCTACACCGCGCCCATCCAGATCGGCATCGTGAGCTTCTCCGGTCTCGCGGTTGCCTCCATCGTGGGCATCGTGCTCAACGCCATCCTGCCCGGCAAGGACTACGAGTTCGTGCAGGAGGACAAGGGTTCCACCTCCGTGGACTTCAAAGTGTGATATCTCTCCGCCTCTCTTAAATATCTTTCCTGTAAAGAGAGACGCGCCGTACAAACGGCGCGTCTCTCTTTTTGCCGATTCGGGCGTTGCCTTTTTTATCGAAGCGTGATAACATAGTTTTATATGGAGTGTGATAAGCATGGAAGCGATGGACAAACTGCAAAGGGAATGTCTCTCCTGCCGGGACTGCCCGCTTTCGCAGGGGCGGCACAATGTCGTATTCGGCGTCGGCGATCCGGAGAGCGAGCTGATGTTCATCGGCGAGGGGCCGGGCGAGCAGGAAGATCTGCAGGGCGAGCCGTTTGTCGGCCCGGCCGGAAAGCTGCTGGACGATATGCTGGAAATGATCGATCTTGACCGCTCGCGTGTTTACATTGCAAACGTCGTCAAGTGCCGTCCGCCGCACAACCGCGATCCGCTCAACGAGGAGCAGGCGGCGTGCCGCCGCTGGCTGGACGCGCAGCGCGATCTGATCCGTCCGAAGCTGATCGTGTGTCTCGGGCGCATCGCCGCGATGGCCATTATCAAGCCGGACTTTCGCATCACGCGCGAGCATGGCCAATGGTTTGACATCGAAAGCGCCCGCGCCATGGCGATCTACCACCCGTCCGCGCTGCTGCGCGACATCACCAAACGCCCGGAAACGTTCGCCGATCTGCGCTCGCTTCGCAGCGAGGCAAAGCGCGTCTGCGAGCGGCTCTATAATGAATGAACAATAACGAAAGGCTATTTTCTTATGAGCGAATTTCAGCCCATCGGGCTGCAGCACAAACCTTATTTTGACGAAGCGCTTGCCTGGGAGGATTCGAAAAGCTCCTCGGACAGCTTCGGAAACGTATTTCTCTGGGACATTCTCTGCCGGCGCAACGTTGCGCTTCTCGGCGAGCGGCTCGGCATTGAGTACCTTTGTTCCCGCGGCGCATTCTACGCCTATCCCTCCGGCCGAGGTGAGCTTGCTCCCGCGATCGAAGCGCTTCGCGCACGCGCTGCGGAGCATGAACGTCCGCTCTATCTCGAAGGCGTGACCGCGCCGCAGCGCGCTGCGCTTGAAGCGGCCCTGCCGGGACGATTCCGCTTTTTTGAAGACCGGGACGATGCGGATTACATGTACTCTGTCGAATCGTTCGCAACGCTCTCCGGGAAGAAGCTCCACGGCAAACGGAATTTCTGCAACCGGTTTGAAAACGCGCACGACTGGCATTACGAAGTCCTATCCCCCGCCGCGTTTGACGACTGCCGCGCTCTTCTCCAAAGCTGGGACGAGGAAAAGGACGGCGGCAACGCAGAGGAAAACGAAGCCATCGAGCGGATGTTCCAGTACTGGGACACACTCAGCATGATTGGCGGTGTGCTCTATGCCGACGGCAAGCCCGCAGCGTTCACCGCCGGGGAAAGGCTCGGCAGCGATACGATCGACGTGCATTTTGAAAAAGCGATCGACGATCTCCCCGGCGCGTATCCGATGGTCGCGCGGGAATTTGCCCGGCAGCTGCAAAGGGATTTTCCGGAGATCCGGTATCTCAACCGCGAGGAAGATATGGGCATCCCCGGTCTACGAAAAGCGAAAGAGGAGTGGTATCCGATGTTCATGATCGATAAATTCACCGCTCTCTGGCTGGAGGACGAAGCATGACGCCGCGTCCGTCCCGCGAGGGGGACGAGAAAGCGCTCAAAGCCCTTTGGTGCGAGGTGTTCGGCGATACGGACGAGTATATCGACACGTTCTTCCGCGAGGTCTACCGCCCCGGCATGGCGAGTGTGATTGAGGAGAACGGTACCGTCGTGGCAGCGGCGTATGCCGTGCCGTTCGGCGGCGTTCGATACATCTACGCTGTGGCAACAAAGCCGGAATACCGCGGCCGGGGTTATGGCCGCGCCGTAACGCTTGCTGCCGCGGGAGGGGAACCGGCGTATCTCTGCCCGGCGGATGCCACGCTCCGGTGCTGGTACGCGCTCACGATGCGCGCCAAAACGGTTTCGTACCGCTCGTACGCGCCGCTTCCGGCAGCACACCGGAAGATCACGGCGGAGGAGTTCAACGCGCGCCGCGAGGCGTGGCTGGACGGCATCCCCCACGCGAAGTACAGCGACGGAATATTGAAGCTTTTCTCCGTGACCGGGGAATTCTTCTGCGGCGAGCACGGCGATATTTATGCCGTGGACGGCGGCCGGGTGTGCGAGGCGCTGCCCGCGCGCGCAGGCGACGAGCCGTTTCTCATGGGGCTCAACGGTGCCGAGCCGATCTACTGGGGTCTGGCGCTTGAATAAGGACAAAAAGGCTTCTCTCAGAGTTTGAGAGAAGCCTTTTTCTATTTGTCGGGGACTGATTAACCCCTCAGTCAGCCTTCCGGCTGCCGGCTCCCCTATTGAGGGGAGCCAAGTTGGTTTTTTGCAAGCTTACTTGCCTCCCCTAACAGGGGAGGTGGATTTTGCCAAAGGCAAAAGACGGAGGGGTTCTCTCCTCATTATTCCGCGTTCAGATAATACACCGTCAAAAGATCAACGCACGCACCGTAGCTCTGCATGCCGCGGTCATCGCCGTAGGTTTGCAGGAACGATTCATATACCCTTTCGGATACGTCCGCCGCGGGCGTCTCAAACTGCTTCCAGTAGGCGTTGTTCGCGGTCAGATCGGCGCGCACATTCTCGCTGAGCGAGGAATATACCTCTTTCCAGGCGTCATAATCCGCGCTGTAGAGCGCGTTGCCGAGATAGATATAGGCGAGCAGCGCGCCGGAATAGCGGTACTCGTCGTCACCGCTTTCCATGCACGCGACAACGGCGCAGAAGTTTGCCTCGTCCTCGCGCGCCACGCCGCGCAGATGCGCCAGCTCGTGCGCGATCGTAGACGGCAGCAGGCACACGGGCGAGTCGGCGTTGAGATTGGCCTCCGCCGTATACGGGAAAAAGAAACCGGTATAGTGGATATAGCTCAGAAGGCGTGAGAGCACCACGGGCTTTGCCCGCACCGCCGGGGCGGCAAGGCACGGGAAGGTTTGCTCCGCGCCCTCATAGACATCCGCAGAGCGGCGGAAGATTGCATCCTTATCCATGGCGCACACGCCGTTCTCGTCGCGCTCTACACGTTCTGCCATCGTATTGGCCTGCGCGGCGAAGTACTTCGTCACGGTCTCCAGCTCCTGCACGGATATGTCGCGCCGCTCCAGCCCCGACTGCTCGGTAAAGCTGTCGGAATAGTAGAGCACGCCCCACCACAGGCAGAAGAGCGCAAACAGCGCTGCCGAGACGGAAAGGATCGTCATCCCTGTGCGGTAAGCCTTTGCCCAGCGCCGCCGGATGAGCCGCACAAGCAAAACAAGGAGCAGCACAACGCCGAGCGCGCCAAGGAGGAGGATGACCCACTCCGTCACGGAAAATGGCACAGCGGAGAAAAGCTTCCCCGCAAAGGCGTGCCAGGGGCGCACGAGCGTCCGGCAGAGGGCGTTCATGACTGCCTTATTGCCGCGCAGCAGGAAGTACGCCGCAAGCCACGCGAGCGACACGAGCAGCACAGCATGGCGTGCCGGGCACAGCCGCCAGAGCGATTGGAGCGTTATTTTCTTTTTCTCCGTTGTTTCCATATCTGGCATTTTACTCCGTCCGGCTGCGAATGGCAACCGGTAAAAAAAGACGGAGCAGAGGTATCCTCCGCTCCGTCCAAAATTTTATTCCTTATCAGGTGGTCTCGTCGCCGAAATCAAAATACTCCGGCATGGTGCCGTTCATGTGCGGCACATACCAATCGTCGTAGTAATACGGCATCATCTGAGTATACGGCATATCCTCGCAGCTATCGTTGCGCACATCCTCCCAACTCATGCCCCACGGGCGGAGGAAGATCATATAGTCGATCCAACTGCCGCTGTCATCGGGATCGACTCCTTTAGCACGAATGTAGATCATCTGGTCAAACCGGCTGACGATAGAGTCGGCAGGGTCAACGATCCAATCACCGCTGTTAACATCGTCGATCAAGAAGTAACCAGACTCCGAAAGCATACGCCCCTTATCCGATTTTCCCGGCTTGAAGGTCACATCGATATAGCCGAGGTTCTCGCCTTCCTCGCAGGTATCGTCCCAGATATCCACAAGGCCGGTATCGCCGTCCACCCTGATCGTGGCGCATACGTCCGCCCAGGAGTCCACAATATCTGCATATTCTCCGCCAGCATCGTAAACCACCCACCAGCCGTACCAGTTGCCATCCCACCAGGAGTAGGCCGAGTCCACAGGTGCAGCGGTCGTTTCCGGTGCCGTGCTAACCGGAGCTTCTGTCGCAGCGGGCTCTTTGACCGCCGGGGCAGCCGTTCCCTCTTTGTAGAACACCAGGTTCACGCCGAAATCCATAACGTCCTCCAGCGTAAGGCGGTTATCCACGAGCCAGCCCTCCAGATCCTCATCGCCCTGAAGATCGATCTCGATCTCGCCGTCGCTTTCCAGCTCATACCGGCAGGTCTCGGTCTCGCCGTCGACCATTACACGGCACTTGTTTTTGGAAAGGAGCTCAATGGAAAAGCCGTTCGGCCACATATCCTCGATCTCCACGCGGCTTCCCGCATAGGTGCCGTAGGAAGCGACATACACGCCGTAGGTCGGGTTGTCTGCATCGCCGTCACCGCCGAAGAAGCCGATCAGCAGAAACACGAGCGCCGCAACGCCGATGGCGATAAGCAGAAACGGCAGGAACGATGACTTTTTCTTCTGCGGCTGGCTGCCGCCGGGGATATCGCGCGGCGGACGGGGCGGCTGCGTGCCGCCGGGACTGGCCGCTGCGGGGTCGTAGGAATAGGTATTGCGCGTGATCTCCGGCGAGTACGAGCCGGACGAGGCGGTATTCTGTGCCGCCGGGGTGTAGGTATACGTTCCGGTGTTCGCCGGGGTATACGGCGGAGTGTACGAGCCGGTATCCTCCGGCGTGCCGGACGGCGGATTCGTCCCGGCGTCTGCCGGGGCGGAGTATGTATAGTTGCTGCCGGAGAGCGTGGGCGGCGTGAACAGCGGTTCGTCCGCCGGAGCGGACGGCGGTGCTTCCACCTTTGTGCCGCACTCGGGACAGAACTTTGCGTCGTCCGTCAGCTTGCTGCCGCAATTGGGGCAAAATGCCATAGAGCGTTCCTCCTTGATTGTCTCATTTCTCGGATGGACCCATTATCCCACATTATCGGATGTTTTTCAACAAGGAAAAACGCGCTGCTTCGTCAAAAAGCAGCGCGTTTTCTCTTTGGAAAAAATTACAGGCTCGCCTTGGCCTTCTCGCACAGGGCGGTGAAAGCGGCGGCGTCGTGGATCGCGAGCTCGGAGAGCATCTTGCGGTTCATGTCGATGCCAGCCTTCTTCAGGCCATGCATGAAGGTGGAGTAGTTCATGCCGTTCATCTTGCAGCCGGCGCTGATACGGGTGATCCACAGCTGGCGGAAGTCGCGCTTCTTGAGCTTGCGGCCGACGTAAGCGTAACGGCCGGACTTCATCAGCTGCTGGTTCGCCATTTTATAGTGACGGGACTTGTTTCCCCAATAACCCTTGGCAAGACCCAGCTTTTTATTTCTTCTCTTGCGCGTCATCATCGCGCCTTTGACTCTGGCCATCTTTCAGTCCTCCTTATTTGTACGGAATCATCTGCTTGATCGTGGGCGCGGTGGTGGCGTCCGCGTAGGCGCCCTGACGGAGGCCTCTCTTGCGCTTGGTGCTCTTCTTGTTGAGAATGTGGCTCTTAAAAGCGTGGGCGCGCTTGACCTTGCCGGTCTTGGTGAGATTGAATCTCTTCTTCGCGCCGCTGTGCGATTTCAGTTTCGGCATCTCGGAATATCTCCTTTACTTTTTGTTTGCTTGTTTGTCGGGGGCCTTGGGGGAAAGGAACATGAACATATTCCGTCCCTCCATCTTGGGGTTTTTGTCCATGGTGGCGATCTCGGCACACTGGGCGGCAAAGTTCGTGAGAAGCTGCTCGCCAATGTTGGTGTGCGCCATTTCACGGCCGCGGAAACGCACCGTGACCTTCAGCCGGTCGCCGTCCAGGAGGAATTTCTGTCCGTTTTTCAGCTTGGTATTGAAATCGTTCTCGCCGATGCCCGGGGACATGCGGATCTCCTTGATTTCAATGATGCGCTGATTCTTGCGGGCTTCCTTTTCCTTTTTGGTCTGCTCAAAGCGGAATTTGCCGTAGTCCATGATCTTGCACACGGGCGGCTTTGCCTGCGGAGAGATCAGGACAAGATCCATCTCCCGCTCTTCAGCGATGCGGAGCGCCTGCTCGCCGGACATAACGCCAAGCTGTTCGCCTTCCTCGCTGATCAGGCGAACTTCCGGTTCGCGGATCTCTTCGTTGAGCAAATGATTCTGGGTAGCGATCGTTAAACACCTCCAAATAAGTCGCCGGCGCTCTCGCGCCTTTTCATGGATGCAAAAAAGCGGATACGCAAACCGCATCCGCACACACTCCGACCCCATACAAGACAGAGCCGAAAAATGTTGACCGCGGCGCGCCCTGGGCGGCCGGGTGAGACCGGAAACGATCTGCTTTCTTTTAAGCATGGATATTATAGCCGCAGGGGCAGGAAATGTCAAGGGGAAGAGCAAAAGATTTTTCTTCTGCTCTTCCCCTTTCTTCGGAATTACTCGCCTTTTTCCTCTTCGAGCTGCTTGGCGATCTTCACGATGCGGCTCGTTCCGAGACGCTCCGCACCGAGCTCGATGAAGCGCTCTGCGTCCTCGATGGAGGAGATGCCGCCCGCGGCCTTGACCTTGACGGAGGGGGCGCAATGTGCGCGCATGAGCGCCACATCGTCAAACGTCGCACCGCCCTTCGAAAAGCCGGTGGAGGTTTTGATGTACTCCGCGCCGCTCTGTGACACGATCTCGCAGAGCTTGATCTTCTCCTCGTCTGTGAGCAGGCAGCACTCGATGATGACCTTCAAAAGCTTTCCGCCGCACGCGGCCTTGATGCGGACGATTTCGTCGAGCAGCATGTCCCAGCACTTGTCCTTCACCATGCCGAGATTGATGACCATATCGATCTCGTCCGCGCCGTTTTTCACGGCGTCCTCGGTCTCAAAGACCTTGGCGGCGGTGGTGTTGTAGCCGTTCGGAAAGCCGATGACGGTGCAGATCTTCATCTGTCCGTTTACATACCGCTTGGCTCCCGCCACATGCGCGGGCGGGATACACACGGAGGCGCAGCCAAAGCGGATCGCGTCATCGCACAGAGCGCGGATCTCCGCGGCGGTGCAGTCGGTGCGGAGGAGCGTGTGGTCACAGCGGGCAAGAATGTCTTTTATATCCATGATGTTCTGCCTTTCCTTCCTTATTTTGTTGTCTGCATCATATCACACGCACGCGAAAGAAACAAGGCATTTTGTCCAGCGGGTGTGAATAGGCTATGGCGAGGTGTTACAAATGGATGAAATGCAAACCAACAACCGCGTTATCCTCTGCGGCACGCCGCTTTCTTCCCCGGTTTTTTCCCACGCCAGCCGTCTCGAACCGTTCTACACGTTCCCGCTGGAGGTTGCGCGGCTCTCCGGCACGGTGGATACGATCAACGTTTTGCTGCGCGAAGAGCTTCTTCCATTGCTCAAGCCCTCACGCGCGGGGCTTATCCGCGTTGCGGGTGAGGTGCGGTCATTCAACAACCACAGCGGCGAGGGCAGCAAGCTCGTTATCAGCGTGTTCGCCCGCGAGCTCTCGCCGCCGGAAACGCCCGTATGGGTCAACGAGGTGGAGCTGACCGGCACGCTCTGCAAAAGTCCGAACCGACGCACCACGCCGATGGGGCGGGAGATCTGCGATCTGATGCTTGCCGTTAACCGGCTCTACGGGCGCAGCGACTATCTCCCCTGCATCGTTTGGGGACAGAACGCGCGCCGCGCCGCGCTTTGGGACGTCGGCACACGCGTGCATCTGCTCGGGCGCATCCAGAGCCGCGAATACATAAAAAATCTCGACGGGCAGGCGGTACGCCGCACGGCGTATGAGATCTCCGTTTCAGACATCGCGGCGCTCCCGGCGGAATAGCAACAGAAAAGCATCCGGGGAGAAATCTCACCGGATGCTGCTTTTCCGTATGGAATTACTTGTTGAAGATCTTGAAGATCGTGTCAAACGGGTCCTCGCCGTCCTCTTCCGGGGCGGGAACCGCCGCGGGCTCCTTCTGGCTCTCGGCACGCTCGCGTGCGTCGGTGAAGAGGTTCGCGTCGCGCGGCTCTTCGATCTTGACGGTCTCGGGCTTCTTCTCGTCAAAGCCGGTGGCGATGACGGTGACGACGATCTCATCGTCGAGAGAATCGTCAAAGCTCGCGCCGAAGATGATGTTGGCTTCGGGATGCGCCGCGCCCTGCACGAGCATGGCGGCCGCCTCGACATCGTCAAGCCCCATTTCCTTGGAGCCGGTGATGTTGATGAGCACGCCGCGCGCGCCGTCGATCGAGGTCTCCATCAGCGGGCTGGAAACGGCCATCTTCGCGGCATCCTCCGCCTTGTTCTTGCCGGCGGCACGGCCAACGCCCATGTGCGCAAGACCCGCGCCCTTCATAACGGCGGTCACGTCGGCAAAGTCGAGGTTAATAAAGCCGGTATTCTTGATGAGCTCGGAAATGCTGCTCACGGCCTTGATGAGGACGTCGTCCGCGATCTCGAAGGCGTTTGCAAGCGTGACCTTCTCGGGGCTGGCGTATTTCAGGCGGTCGTTCGGGATGATGAGAAGGCTGTCCACACGCCCCATCAGCTCGCTGACGCCCTGCTGCGCCTGCAGCGCGCGGCGGCGGCCCTCCCAGGAAAACGGACGGGTCACAACGCCGACGGTGAGGATGCCGGCGTCCTTCGCGGCCTCGGCCACGACCGGAGCCGCGCCCGTGCCGGTGCCGCCGCCCATGCCGGCGGTGAGGAACACCATGTCGGTACCCTCAAGCGCCTCGGAGATCGCGTTGCGGCTCTCCTCGGCGGCGCGCTTGCCGACGTCGGGATCCGAGCCCGCGCCCTGGCCATGCGTCAGCTTTTCGCCGATCTGGATGGTCTGCTTCGCGCCGGAAACGGCGAGAGCCTGCTTATCGGTATTGACCGCGATGAACTCCACACCCTTCGTATCGCCGGCCGCCATGCGGTTGACAACATTGTTGCCGGCACCGCCGATGCCGATGACTTTGATGGTGACAACGTTCTCCGCGTCTTTGTTGATAGCCATTCTATATACCCTCCCAGTTGCTATTCGGGGTCTTATACTCATACTCTTGTCATTTTATAACGTTTTTAACCGCAGGTCAACAGCATTATGTTGACCTGCGGCTGGTTTTTGTAACAAATTTGAAAAGAAATCCGCCTTTTTTGCTCAATCGGGGCTGAACGTCCAGGCGTTTCCGCTGGTATAATAGAGCGTTCCGGCGTCCTCCGCGGCGAGCTGGGAGACAACATTTTTGAGCATGGCGATGCGGTAGAGCATCTCTCCCTCCGCGCCGAGATACGCCGTGAGACGGCCGTCGTAGCGCAGCGAGGGGTTCGCGGGATCGCGAAGATCGATCCACTCCACGAGATTGGAGACCTCCTCCGCGCGAAGCGCCGGGAGGATCTCCTGCAAGACGGCAAGGCGCTCGGCGTCCGTGCCTTCCACGAGCATATCCTCGCCCTCGAGCGCCGTCATCGGTTCGAGCGAGCGGATCTCCGGGTACTTCTCCGCCGTGAGAGAATCGGTCGTGCCGAGCATTTTTCCGCGGCGGTCGAGCAGCCAGTAGTCCTCGTCAATGACCATATACGCCGCGGGGGCGGAGCCCTCCGCCTGGATGACGATCTTGTTCGGGAGCTGCCGTGTGATGCTCACGGTGTCCATGTACGGCAGATCGGAGAAGATCATGCTCGCCGCCTTGAAGCGGTCGACAAAGAAGAGGTTTGCCCCGCGCTCAACGCCGGAGGCGTTGATGATCTCCTCATCGGTATACTCCGAAGCGTTGATGACCTCGATCTTGGAGACGCGAAACGCAAGACTCATCACCAGGATAACGACAAAGAAAAGCAAAACGAGAACCATTGGCCCGTACCACGGGCTGCGGCGTTTTACTTTATTGTGCTGACTGAATTCCATTTCCGATGCCATGTTCTGCTCCTTTTGTATGGTTATCCTTCCTCACGCCAGACTGAGGCGCCGAGCGAGCGCAGCGTCCCGTCGAGCGATTCATAGCCGCGCAGGATGTGGCCCGCGTCAGCCACGGTGCTCTCCCCTTCCGCGCCGAGCGCCGCGGCCACAAGCGCCGCGCCGCCGCGAAGATCGGGGCTTTTCAGGGAAGCGCCATGCAGCGTTTCCACGCCGGTCACGAGCGCCATCGGCCCGCGGAGGACGATCTGCGCGCCGAGAGCGCGCATCTCCTCGGCGTGGCGGTAACGGCCGGAGAAAATATTTTCGATGAATATTGCCGGCTTCGTGCACCGGAGGGACGCCGCCATCAGCAGCGGCGCTGCGTCCGTTGGGAAGCCGGGATACGGTCTCGTGACGATCGCGCCGGGCGAGGCCGGGCGGCCGTGCGACACCATATGTATGCGCTCTCCGTGCGCGCTCACGGCGCAGCCCATCGCGCGCAGTGCGTCGAGCACCGGGGCAAGCTGTCCGGGCGCCGCGCCGGTGAGCTCGATCTCGCCGCCGGCGCACGCCGTGCAGCAGAGATACGTTGCCGCGGCGATCCGATCGGGCGGGATGCGAAGCCCCGCACGGTCGCGCGGGGAAAAGCCGGTGATCCGGATGACCGGCGAGCCTGCGCCGGATATTTCCGCGCCAAGCGCGCGGAGATAGCTTTGCAGCGTTTCGATCTCCGGCTCGCGGGCGGCGTTATAAATGACAGTCGTGCCCTCCGCCGCGCACGCGGCGATCATGGCGTTTTCCGTGGCGCCGACGCTCGGCAGCGCGAGCGAGATTTCCGCGCCGCGAAGGTGCGAGGCGCGGCACACGATGCTGTCCTCGCCCTCCTCGATCTCCGCGCCGAGCAGCCGCAGGGCGTGCAGATGGAGATCAATCGGCCGCGGGCCAAGCTCGCAGCCGCCGGGAAGCGATACCTCCGCCTCGCCGAAGCGGGCGAGCAGCGGGCCGAGAAAGATCACGGAGGAGCGCATCCGGTGCATCAGCTCGCGCGGAATGTCGCACCGCGTGGGCGCAGTCGTATCGATGGAGAGCGCATCGCCGCAGCGAGCCGCGGCGCAGCCGAGATAGCGGAGAATGTCCATCGCCGCGTCAACGTCGCTCAGATCCGGACAGTTGAGCAGCTCCGTTTCCGCGCCACAGAGAAGCGACGCCGCGATCACCGGCAAAACCGCGTTTTTCGAGCCCTGTACGCGGATCTGCCCGCGAAGCGGCGATCCGCCGGTTATATGCCATATACTCATAGTTCTTCCCCCGCACAGCATTTTCAAGCCATACTATGCAGAGGAAGCGCCGTTTGCCAAATTACTCCCCAGCGGCGAGAGAGAGAACGATGGACGTGATCTCATCGGTGGCGTTCTCCACGGCGAGATCGCGCATATGCTCTTCCATTTCGGCGAGCTTTTCACGATCTGCCAGAAGGCCGGTGATCGTTGAGAGCATCACGTCGGCTCCGGCGTCGCTCTCGAGCAGCACGACGGCCCCGCCGCCGCGCTCGAGCACGCGGGCGTTTTTCTCCTGATGGTTGTTCACCACGTTCGGGCTCGGCACAAGGATGGCCGGCTTGCCGATGGCGGTAAGCTCGGCAAGCGTCGAAGCGCCGCTCCGGCAGAGGACGATATCCGCCGCCGCCATGAGAAGGGGCATATCATAAATGTAGTCCACCACGTCAAACCCGGCTTCCTTCCAGCCGGAGAGACCAAGTTCGTCGCTCATATACTCCGTCATGCTCTTTATGCCGCGCTTGCCCGCCGAGTGGACGAGCCGGAACGGACGCTCCTCGCCGTCCATGGCAAGGGCGATCATACGCGCAACGGTCTTGTTCATCTCCGTTGCGCCGAGACTGCCCCACACGGAAACGACGAGCGGTTCGTCCTGCGCGATGCCGAGCGCGCGGCGCGCGGCGCTCTTATCCGAGCGCATGAAGCCGAGCCGCACAGGCGTTCCGGTCACGACGACCTTTTCGGGGTGTTTATAGTTTTCCCGCGCCTCGGCAAAGCCGACCATGATTTTATCGACACACTTTTCGAGCTGGCGCGTCGTAAGGCCAGGCTCGGCATTGCTCTCATGCACGACGGTAGGGATGCCGAGCTTTGCCGCCTCATGCAGCACCGGGTAGCAGACATACCCGCCGGTACCGACAACGACGTCCGGCTGAAACTCCTCGATGATCTTCCGGCACGCGGGGCCGGATTTGAGAAGGTCGGAAACAAACTTTATGTTATGCTTAATACCCTCCACCGAGAGCGACCGGCTCAGATTGCTCACCGGTACGCCGCGGATCTCATATCCCTCGCGGGGGACAAGCTCCATTTCCATTTTGCCGAGAGCGCCGATGAAAAGGATCTCGCTGTCCGGCAGAAGCTCGCGGATGCGCCCCGCAACGCCGACGGCGGGGTTTACGTGGCCCGCGGTACCGCCGCAGGCAAACAAAAAACGCATAGGTCATTCCTCGATTTTTTGATTTTTTACTTTATGGAAAAGCTCCCGCGGTGCGTAAGCCGCGCAGGGGTTTTCCCGCGATATACTCAGCAGTATCCCCGCCTCGCCCATCTGAATGAGAAGCGCCGTTCCGCCGTAGCTGAAAAACGGCAGCGAGATGCCGGTGCAGGGGACGAGATTGGTGCACACCGCAACGTTCAGCACGACCTGCAGCGCGAGCATCGTTGTAATGCCGCAGCCGGCAAGAAAGCTGAAGCGGTCACTGCTCTGCATGGAGAGCCAGTACCCGCGCACGATGAGCATGGCAAAGAGAAGAAGGATCGCCGAAGCGCCGATGAACCCCAGCTCCTCACACACGACGGAGAAGATAAAGTCGTTGTGCTCCTCGGGAAGATAAAGGTACTTCTGGCGGCTCATGCCGAGCCCGAGACCGGAGAGTCCGCCGGAGCCGATCGCATAGAGCGACTGGACGATCTGCCAGCCGTCGCCGGTGAGATCGGAGAAGGGGTCGCGAAAGGACGCCACACGCGCGGCAACATACGGCACGAACAGCACCGCGATCACCGCGCCGACAAGCAGAACGCTGGCAGCGCCTATAAACCAATGCAGCCGCACGCCGCCAAGAAAGAGCATGGATGCGCCGATGGCGAGGATGATGATCGTGGCGGAGAAATGCGGCTCGAGCACGAGCAGCACCGAGACGGCCGCCAATATCGCCGCGAACGGCGCAATGCCGTACCGGAAGGTACGCATCCGGTCTTTATATTTGCATATCAGCGCCGAAAAGTAAAGAATAATTGCGATTTTTGTAATTTCTGACGGCTGGAACGTCGTAAAGCCAAGGCTTATCCATCGTCTTGCGCCGTTTACCACCGTGCCGATGACCAATACTGCCGCAAGACTCACGAGAGAGACAATCAGCAGCGGCAGCGCGCAGGCGCGATAAACGCGCATGGGGATGCGCGAGGCAATGAGCATCACGCAGACGCCCGCCGCAGCGAAGATGGCCTGCCGGGAGAAGAAATACACCGGGTTGTGCCCGGTCTCGCCCTGCAGGTCGTAATACGCGCTGGCAAAGCTCGCCGAGAGCACCATCACCACGCCGATGCCGAGCAGCGTGAGCGTGATAACAAGGAAAGGCAGATCCGCCCTGCGGTCTGCCTTACCCGTTTTGACCGGCGCGTCGCCGGTCGTAGTATGATCCATGAGAGCCTCCGGTATTACCCTCTCAAAAGCTCAGAAGGAATAGCGTCCCGTTACGCCAAGAAGCGATACGACCGCCATGACGAGCGTGATGCCCGCGAACAGGACGAAGATCTCTTTTTCTTTCCATTTCCGGCCCGTCCAGCCGCCCATTTCGAGATGGTGGTGGAAGGGGGCCATTTTGAATACGCGCTTGCCGTGCGAGAGCTTGAAATAGGCCACCTGGATGATATCCGAGAGCGTTTCGATGATCGGCATGATGCAAAGCGGGATGAGCAGCAGCGGCACATCCAGCGCGAACGCCAGCCCCGAAATGCACCCGCCGAGGAAGAGCGAGCCGGTATCGCCCATGAATACGCGCGCAGGGTTGAAGTTGTAGATCAGGAAGCCGAGCAGCGCGCCGACCATGCCGCTCGCAAAAATGCCCTGCGGCATATACTCTTTCCCCCAGCAGAACACGATGGCCGTGAAGCAGAGGAATACGGGCACGCAGGTACCCGCCGCGAGACCGTCCACGCCGTCGGTGATGTTCACGGCGTTCACGGTACCGACGATGACGAACGCCGCGAAAATGAAGTACAGCGGCTCGGAGACCGGGACATAGGTGTTCCAGAACGGAATATAGAGATTGGGGCTCAGATAGCCGGTGAAGCGGAGCAGCAGCAGAAAGCACGTGGCGGCGAGGAGCTGCAGAAGGAATTTCATCTTCGCGCTCAGGCCGAGATTCTGCTTGTGGCGCAGCTTTTCATAGTCGTCCAGAAAGCCGATGGCGCCGAATACGAGACCGAACACCAAAACGAAAATGTGTCCCCACTCGCCGTTCGCCATGCAGGAGAAGCCGACCGTGAGACAAACGACCGCGACGGCGATGATGAACATCAGCCCGCCCATCGTGGGCGTGCCGGTCTTGCTCATGTGCCACGTAGGGCCGTCCTCCCGGATCGACTGCCCGGCTTTGATTTTCCGCAGATACGGTACCAAAACCGCGCCTACGGCGCTCGATATACAAAATCCGACGACAAGCGCCAATATCAGCTTCCAAGTCATTCTCTTTCCCCGTGCCTTTCCTCTTTTGCTTTGTCAGGTACGCTTTGCGCGCTCGGCAAGATAGTCCGCGACGATCTCGCGCTCATCCATGTGGATCTTCTCGTGGCCGATGATCTGATAGTCCTCGTGCCCCTTGCCGCAAAGCAGGATCACATCGCCCGGCTCATGGTGGTCGATCGCCCAGCGGATAGCCTCCGGCCGGTCGCAGATGACCTTATAGGGCGCTTTGCCCGCGCGCACGCCGGGCAGAATCTCCTCAATGATGCTCATGGGATCCTCGGTGCGCGGATTGTCGCTCGTGACGATGACGAAATCAGCAATGTCCGCGGATATTTTGCCCATGATGGGGCGCTTTTTCCGGTCGCGGTCGCCGCCCGCGCCGAAGAGCATCACGAGCCGCTTCGGCGCGATGCCGCGCAGCGTTGTGAGAACATTTTCGATGGCGTCCGGCGTGACGGCATAGTCAATGAAAATGCTGTAATCGCCGTCCGTCGGCACCGGCTCCACGCGCCCCTTCGCGCCGTGCGCCGTTTCGAGCGCGGCGGCAGCGTCGGCAAGCGATACGCCGAGCAGGCGCGCACAGGCGATAGCCGCGAGTGCATTGTACACCGAAAACTGTCCCGGCAGGCTCGTCTTAACGCGGACGAGCTCGCCCTCCTCCAGCGCGCAGAAGCGCACGCCGCTCGGCGCGAGACGGATATCGCGCGCCGTGAGCGAGGCGCTGTCGCTCTTCGCAGAAAACGTGTATACCGGCTGCGGGGCGTCCTTCATAACGGTTTCCGTCCACGGATCGTCCGCGTTCGCCGCCGCCTTTTCGCACATGGGGAAGAGCATCGCTTTAGCGCGGGCATATTCCTCCATCGTGTTGTGGAAATCGAGATGATCCTGCGTCAGATTCGTGAAGAGGCCGACAGCAAAATGCACGCCCGCCACGCGGCGCAGCACCAGCGAGTGGGAGGAGACCTCCATCACGCAGTGGGTGCATCCGGCGTCCGCCATCTGGCGGAAGATCGCCTGCAGATCACAGGATTCCGGCGTGGTGTGCTCGGCGTGGAACTCCTCGTCGCCGATCATGTTCGATATGCTGCCGATGAGGCCGACCTTCGCGCCGAGGGTCTTTTCGAGGATCTGCTTGACAAGGATGGTCGTCGTCGTCTTGCCGTTCGTGCCGGTGATGCCGATGACCTTCATTTCGCGGCTGGGATCGCCGTAAAAGTTCCGCGCGGCGAGCGCGAGACCGAGACGGCAGTCGTCCGTCTGAACATACGGCACATCCGCCGCGGGCGCTTCCTCGCACAGCACGGCGGCGCAGCCCTTCTCCACCGCCATGGGGATATATTTATGTCCGTTCGACTCGTACCCGCGCACGGCGACGAAGAGATCGCCGCTTTTCACACGGCGGGAATCGTAGCAGACGCCCGTGATCTCCGTATCGCCGGAGGCGGTCGCGGAGAGAACGTTGATTTCCTTGAGAATTTCCGAAAGCTTCATGATTCTTCCTCATAGTGTCCCGGCCGGATCAGTACCGGCCGTATGTATCGTTGTCGTCGTTGACGATGCTGACTTCAATCACGCTGCCTGCGGGAACGTTTTCCCCCGCGGCGACGCTCTGGAACACGACGCGCACCGTATCGCTGTCGGCGAGGATCGTGCTGTCCGAGCGGAGGAACAGCCCCCTAGCAAAGAGTGCTTCCCGCGCTTCGGTATACGTGAGCCCCGTGAGCTCCGGCACGGTCTCCGCTTCCGGCTCCGGCGTCACGTCCGTATAGACGAGCACCGTTGTGCCGCTCGCAACGACCGTTCCCTTTCCCGGCAGCTGCCCGGTGACAATATCGCCGGTGCCCTCGATTTGGGCAGAGAGCCCCGCTTCGCGGAGGAGCTTCACCGCTTCCTCCGGCGTTTTGCCGGTGAGGGGCGGCACAGCGCGGTCGATGTACTTCTCTTCCGCTTCGCTGTACTGAGGCTGCACGCCGAGATACGGCAGCACTTCTCCGAGAACGCGTCCGACGACGGGCGCGGCCATCTGGCCGCCGGAAATATAGATCCCAGTCTCGTTCGACGGCGTATCCATCAAAATGAGACACACGACCTGCGGATCGTCTGCGGGCGCATAGCCGATGAAGGAGACGATGTATTCCTTCTTCCCTCCGGCGGCGTCCTGCGCCACCTTTTCGGAGGTGCCAGTCTTGCCCGCGATGTGATACCCGGCAACGTAGGCGTTTTTGCCGGTTCCCTGCTTTGTGTCGCACACGACCTGCTCCAAAATGGCGTTCACCTGCGCGCTCGTTTCTTCGGAAATGACCTGCCGGAGCACCTCCGGCTCGGTTTTCGATACGAGAGCGCCGGTGCCGTCCGTGACGGAATCGACGATGTACGGCTTCATGAGATACCCGCCGTTGCAGCAGGCGCTCACAGCGGTGATGAGCTGGAGGGGCGTGATGTTGAACGTCTGCCCGAACGACGCCGCGGCGAGCTGGGAGAAATTTTCGCTGTTGCAGAAAACGCTGCGCGGCCACCAGATGCTGCCGCTCTCACCGGGAAGGGAGATACCGGTCTTGCCGGTGAGCGAGGCATCCGGGTTCTCGCTCGCGCGAAAGAAGCCGAAGCTTTCGCAGTAGCGGTAGAACGTTTCCTCGCCGATGCGAAGCCCCAGCGTAGCGAATGCGACGTTGCACGAGTGCTGCGCAGCCTGCGTAAGCGTCTGGGAGCCGTGGCCGATCGTTTTCCAGCATTTGAGCGGCTTGCCGCGCCCCTGCACCGTCATGCTGCCGCCGCAGTAAAAGCTGTCGGACGGCTTGGCGACGCCCTCTTCGAGTGCCATGGCGAGCGTGATGATCTTAAAGGTGGAGCCCGGCTCGTAGGTATCGGAGATGGCCTTGTTCCGCCATTGAGCAAGCTGCGCGTCTTTTAAAAGCTGCGCCGCGGCGTCGGAATCGGCGGCCGCGTCAATTTCCGACTGGATGTCGGCGGAGACGCGCTGGTAATTGTTGAGATCAAAGTTCCCAAGCGACGCCATGGCAAGGATCGCGCCCGTTTTCGGGTCCATGATGATGCCGGCAGCGCCGTTTTGTATATCATAGTCCTGCACCGCCTGGGAAAGCTGCTTCTCCAGATAGTACTGGACGGTGGTATCGATTGTCAAGTGGAGATCGAGCCCGTCCTGCGCATCGACATAGTCCTCATAGCTTGTGAGGATCATGTCCGTTCCGGCGCTGTTCTTAAGCCGTAAGATGCTCCCGTCGGTGCCGGTCAGGAGGTCGTTCTGCGTAAATTCCAGTCCCGCAAGACCGGTGTTGTCTGCGCCGACGAAGCCGATGACATGCGAGGCGAGCGAGGCATAGGGGTAATAGCGTTTCGCGTCCGGCTCGAGCTTCACGCCCTGCAGGTCGTACTCGTTTTTAAAGGCGCGCACCGCGTCCGCTTCCGTCTCCTCGATCTGGCGCTTGACCGTTTTATACCAGCTGCGCCGGTCGGCGGTCATCGTGAGGATCTTCTCGCGGTCCACGCCGAGGATTTCGGAAAGGCCGTCCGCGATCCGCTCGGCGTCCTCGCCGTTCATGGAAATTTCCGCGGGGCTCACATACACGGTATACGTTGTCGCGCTCATCGCGAGAACGCGCCCCTCGCAATCGTAGATCGTCCCGCGCGAGGCCGGGATCGCCGTGCGGCGGAGCTGCTGCTGCAAGGCGGCGGTTTCCAGCTCGTCGTGGCGCAGTATTTGCAGCCGGAAGAGCTGAAGCATCAATACGGCAAAGGCCGCAATACCGCACGCGGCAAGAAGAAACAGCGCACGGCGGAGCATGGTTCGGTTGGGTCGGCTGTTGGGCGGCATGGCGTTTCCTCCGGGTTAGGCAAATGCATCATTCTGATGCATTATACCGCGCCGGAATTAAAAACATGCCACAACCGTGTCGAGGAGCTTCTCCCAGAAATGGCGCAGACCCTGTCCGCGGCGCTCGTGGAGCACCGTGGCCCGGTCGGAAAGTTCCGATGCGCCGGTGCTGCGCTGGTCGAGCCGCGGCGGCTGCATGCCGAGCGTTTCCACAGCGTAGCTCTCCACGGCGGAAAGGCTCTCCGCTCTTTCGGTCTCCACAAGGAGCGTCCGCTCCTCGGCTTTGAGCTCCGAGATGCGCGCCGATACGGCAACGAGCTCATCGTTCATTGCGGTGAGCCCCGCCTGTCCGGTCAGGGAGCCGACAAGAAGCAACATGGCCGCGACCGCGGCGGCGCCGAAGGCAGCCGTGCTGCGGAAGGATTTTTTCCGCGCCGGTTTCTCTTCCGGCTTATCCTCTATATGTCCATCCCAGTACCGCCCGGCAAACCGCTCGGCGATCAGTGGCAGTTCCTTGGTGTCCTCGTCCGAAACGGCAAAGGCGCGCGTTGCTTCCGCACTTTCGGCGCAGGGGGTGAATACCGCGGTTTTTTCTTCGGTGATTTTCGCTTTCACAGGGGTTTCCTCTCAGAGCCTTTCGGCCACGCGCAGCCGCGCGCTGCGCGCGCGGGGGTTATCGTTCAATTCCTCTTCCGAGGCCGTGATGGGCTTCGTTACGGTTTTCATCGTCTGCACAAAACCGCACACGCACACCGGAAAATCGCGCGGGCAGGTGCAGCCGTCCTCGCGCTCACGGATGGCGGTTTTGACGATCCGATCTTCCAGCGAGTGGAAGCTGATAACGCAGAGCCGCCCGCCCGGGGCGAGACGATCCATAGCGGCAAGAAGCATTTCCCGCTCTGCTTCCAGCTCGTCGTTCACGGCGATGCGGATCGCCTGAAAGCTGCGCTTGGCCGGGTGCTGCTTTTCTCGCAGCGCCGCGCCGGGCATGGCGCTTTTGATGATATCGACAAGCTCCAGCGTCGTTTCGATCGGTTTCTTTTCCCGTGCGCGGACGATGTTTGCCGCGATGCGATTGGCATACCGCTCCTCGCCATAGTCGCGCAGAATACGAACAAGCTCGCGCTCCGGCCACGTGTTCACGACCGTTGAGGCCGTCACCGGCGCGCTCTGATCCATGCGCATGTCGAGCGGCGCATCGGCCATATAGGAGAACCCGCGTTCGGCCTCATCGAGCTGCGGCGAGGACACGCCAAGATCGAAGAGCATACCGTTCACGCGCTTGATGCCGAGATCGTCCAGAATTTTTCCGAGCGAGCGAAAATTGCCGCGGACAAACGTGATGCGATCCGCCCACGGCGCAAGGCGCACTTGGGAGCGCTCTATGGCGGTCTCGTCCTGATCGATAGCGATGAGCCGTCCGGTCGTCAGTCGCTTGGCGATCTCCATCGAGTGGCCGCCGAGACCGAGCGTACCGTCCACATAGATGCCGTCCGGCTGTATATTCAGATTTTCAATGCATTCGTGCAGAAGCACGCTTTTATGTTCCGGCATATTAAAACTCCAGCTCTTCCATGACGGCGGCGATGTTCTCCGGCGTCATTTCCGCGTCGTGGATCTCGTTCCAGCGCGCGCTGTCCCAGAGCTCCGCATGGTTGTTGCAGCCGACGATGGTCACGTCCTTCGTAAGCCCAGCATAGTCCCGCAGATTCTGCGGCAGGAGAATGCGTCCCTGCGCATCCGCTTCACAGCGCGCGGCGAAAGCGAAAAGCGGGCGCATTTTGCGCTGCTTTATAAAGGGCATTGCGTCCACCTTGTCGGAAAAGCTCTGCCAGCTTTCGGCGCTGTAGGCCGAAAGGCAGCGATCCATCGAGAGCGTCACATAGAAAACGCCGCCCAGCTCGTCCCGCAGGCGGGACGGCACGGCCAGACGTCCCTTGGCATCGAGCGTGTGCATATATTCACCGGTCATACGCAGCGCCTCCTTTGCAGCAGCTTTGTGGGTAGGTGTGGCACTTCGCCCCACTTTGCCCCACTATGCTGTTTATTATAAGAGGCGGAGGGCAAAAATGCAAGAGCTAAATTCCGTTGGAGGCGCGCGTTTTCCGCCCGCCAATGCCCATATATTGCGGCAAAATGTACAAAGAGAGCCGCAGGAGCGCATCATATGGTGCGCTCCCGCGGCTCCGGTCTCGTTATTGACAAATGGTTACGATTGGGCGGGTGAAATTCGCTTTTCAGGAGAATTTCCTTGAGAAATCGAAGGGATCAGCCGTTCATAAAGTCGCTGTCCTCCACATCCTGCAGCGTGACATCCGCGGTGCCCTCCGGCTGTTCTGCCGCAGCGGCGGCGCGGAACTGCGCGCGCGCCACGCGAACCTTTTCGAGCGACGCCGCAACGGTCTCCTCCGTCTGGCGGAGAGCGTCGTCCAGATAGCTGTTCGCCGCGCGCAGCAGCTCGCGGGACTTTGTTTCCGCCGTTTGGACGACCTCGTCCGCGCGGCGCTTGGCCTCTTTATAGACGCTCTGCTCATCGATCATCTGCGTGGCCTTGTCCTCGGCGCCGCGGCGGATGTTGTCCGCCTCCTGCTTGGCGTTGGCAACAAATTCGTCGCGCGCGTTGACAAGACGGCGCGCTTCGCTCAGCTCCATGGGAAGCGTTGCTTTGAGATCGTCGAGAAGATTGAGCGCCTTGTCGCGCTCGACGATGCACTTATCGTTGCCCAGAGGGACGCCCCAGGCCTCCGCGATCATGTTGTAGAGCATATCAATGATGTCCAGCACGTGGTTTTCCATAGATTTATTTCCTCCCGTTGAGTTTTATCATCAGGTCGTCAAGAATCTCCGCGGGGACAAAGCGGGAAATATCGCCGCCGTAGCTCGCGATCTCACGCACGGTGGTGGAGCTGAGATACATGTATCTCTCGTCCGAGGCCAGAAACACCGTCTCTACCCTCTCGTTGAGCTTCTTGTTCGTGAGCGCCATCATGAATTCGTATTCAAAGTCGGACAGCGCGCGCAGTCCGCGCACAACGACGGGGTTTTC
>CAKTBC010000019.1 GCA_934533005.1 uncultured Oscillospiraceae bacterium
CCGTAGGCCTCGTCGCCGAGGAACAGGGACGCCCACTGCTGGTTGGTCATCGCGGTGGTGCCGGAGTCGGAGAGCATGTCAACCGTCAGCATGCCGGCGGGGAATGCGAACTCGTTGTAGTGTGTTGCCTTCAAAACGCGCTCACGCTGTTCGACCGTGACATCGGGAATGTCACGAACGGCGAACGTGAAGTGGTGGGGAGCGGGGACATTCAGCGGATACTCTTTACTCATAATACTGACCTCCATAATGTTGGCGCTTCGCGCCTTTTGTTTTGGAGATACCCCGGTCGTCGCGGCAAAGCCTGCCGGCGCCTAGCGGACAGTATCGTGCGACAAGCTTAAAGGACGGCGATGCACTCGATCTCAACGAGCGCGTCCTTGGGGAGACGGGCGACCTCGACCGCGCTGCGCGCCGGGCAGGCGCCGGCAAAGAACGTGGCGTAAACGCCGTTCATGGCAGCGAAGTTGTTCATGTCGCTCAGGAAAACGGTAGTCTTAATAACGTTTTCCATGGTGGCTCCGGCGGCCGCGAGGACGGACTTGCAGTTCTCGAGAGACTGGCGGGTCTGCTCCTCGATCGTGGCGGGGAAGGCGCCGGTGGCCGGGTCAAGGGGAAGCTGGCCGGACGTGATGATCAGGTTGCCCGCCTGGATGCCCTGCGAATAGGGGCCGATCGCCGCGGGTGCCTTCTCGGTGGAAATAACGGTTTTCAATTCTGGTTTTCACCTCCTTGGTGTGAGAATAGTTTATCATCCAGCAGAAACAGTGTCAATATAAACCACAATTCTTTTCAGTGTCTAAACGCGATTTTGTGTATAAGTCACAAATTTGCGCAAGCAATTCGCACGCATCGAGAAATTTTCCTCTCGCAGTGAGAATTTTCCCGGAAATTGCCCCCCTTTTTCCTTGTCTTGGGCGTTTTGGTGTGGTAGTATGAGAATCACCGCACCCCGAAGGAGATACAAAAACCATGACAGAGCAGCTTCTTTCGCAGTATACAAGGCTGGTCGAGTTCCTCGGCCACGTTCTCGGGCCGGATTATGAGATCATTCTGCATGAAATTTTACCGGAGCAGAGCCGCGTTGCCGCGATCGCCAACGGCGGCATCAGCGGGCGGGACGTCGGCGCGCCGATCACAAACGCAGCGCTGCGCATGATCATACAAAAACAGTATGAATCGAACAACTACATTATTAACTATACCGGCCAGCTCTCGAACGGAAAAACGCTCCGCTCGAGCACGATGTTCATCAAGGACGGCGGAAAGCTCGTAGGGCTTTTGTGCATCAATTTTGACGACAGCCGCTTCCACGAGATCAGCGACAGCATTCTCCGCCTGGTGCACCCGGACGATTTTGTCCACCACCACTATTTCCCCAGCGACGCACCCGCCAAGCAGCCGATGCAGCCGCAGCACGCCCCGGCACAGCCGGCGGAGCACTTCCAGTCGGACATGAACGGGCTGATGGAGGATCTGTTCGTGACCGTAACGAAGGACACCGGCGTACCGCTGCGGCGGCTGACGCAGGCCGAGCGCGCCGAGATCGTCGCACGGCTCTATGAGCAGGGAATGTTCGAGCTGCGCGGCGCAGTGCAGTTCACGGTGGATAAGCTCGGCTGCTCGCAGGCGAGCGTGTACCGGTATATTAAGAACGCCAAGGCGGCGGAAGAGGAAAAAAACGCCTCCCTCTGACGAGGGAGGTGGCAAAATTGAAGATTTTTGACAGAGGGAGAGAAAGACTTTCGACGCGGAAAACGCCGGTTTTTCTCTCCCTCCGTTTCGTTTCGCTCGACAGCGCCCTCGTCAGAGGGGGCCATAGCCGTGGTGCAAACGTGGATCAGAATTATGCCGCTTTTTTCTTCCCGGCGGTGCGGAGGACGAAGCCGAGAACAAGGCCGGCCGCCGCGGGAATGAGCCAGAAGAGACCGATGCTGAAGAGCGGCAGGGATTCCTTGCAGAACGCGACAAGCCCGTTCACGTGCAGGAAGGCGCGCGCGCCGTCCGGCAGCGCGGCAAGGAGATCCAGCACCGCCGCGGCGAGCGTAAACGCCGTGACGGAGACGAACACGCGCTTATCGTATGCAAAAAAGTGGCCGAACAGGCTCAGCAGCATGAGCGTGATGGTGAGCGGATAGAGGAACATGAGCACCGGCACCGAGTAGCCGATGATCATCGTGAGACCGATGTTCGTGATGAAGAGCGAAACAACGCTGAACACGATCGCCCACGCCTTATAGCTCATGGACTTCGGGAACAGGACGCGGAAGATCTCCGCGCAGCTCGTGACAAGGCCGATGGCGGTCTTGAGGCAGGCGAGCGTCACGGTGACGGCGAGAATGATCTGCCCGGCGGTGCCGAAATAGTACCCGGCGATGTCCGCCAAGGCAATGCCGCCGTTGGCGCTCACGGCGAATGCGCCGCGGCTCTGCGCGCCGATGATCGTCATGGCAAGATAGATGAGCCCCATGAACACGCAGGAGAACACGCCCGCGCGCACGGTGTTGCCCGCGACGGCGGCATCGTGCTTGATGCCGAGATCGCGGATGACGCTCACGACGATCACGCCGAACGCAAGCGAGGCGAGCGCGTCCATCGTGTTATAGCCGTCCAGAAATCCGGCGGAGAAGGCGCTCGAAGCATACGCGCCCTCCGGCGCGACCGACGACACGGGCGCAAGGGGCTTTACAAGCGCCGTGACGACGAGCGCAGCGAGGAACACGAGAAACAGCGGGTTGATGATCCGCCCGACCCATGTGAGGATCTTGCTCGGGCGCAGCGAGAAAAACAGCACGAGCGCAAAGAACACAACGGAGAATATGGCAAGCTCCGTTACCGCGCCGCCAGTGAGCAGCGGCTCCACGCCGATGGTAAAGCTCGTCGCGGCGCAGCGGGGGATGGCAAAAAGCGGCCCGATCGTCAGATACAGCGCGCAGGTGAAGAACACGCCGTACCCCTTCCCCACCCGGCTGCTCATGGCGAGCAGGTCATCGGAGCGGCTGATGCCGAATGCGGCCACGCCGACGAGCGGCAGACCTACCGCGGTGACAATGAAGCCGAGCGCCGCAATATAGGAGTTTGCGCCCGCGAGCTGGCCCATGTGCACCGGGAAGATCAGGTTCCCCGCGCCGAAAAACAGCCCGAACAGCATGCTTGCCACGGCGATCAACTGCCGGAAATTCAATTTCTCTTTCATTTCTTTTCCCTCATACGATGCAAAATTGTTTTGCAATTTAAAATGTAAAACCAATTGTACATCTTTTCCAACACATAAGCAAGTCTTTTTCAGCAAAACATTTGTGTTTTTCTGGTGTACTTTTGCCGTGTTTTTCTGATATAATAGGTTTTGCAATCCCCGGTTGCGAAAGTTCCAAGCCGGAATGGTGGCACCGCAACCGTCCCGACTGCCATACTGTTACCATCAAGTCCAAGGAGGATATTCCTTTATGAATCTCGCAGGAAAGATTTTATACTGCCGGAAGAAGGCGGGGCTTTCGCAGGAAGCTCTCGCGGAAAAGCTTGGCGTGTCGCGGCAGGCGGTCAGCAAGTGGGAGACCGGCGATGCCGTGCCGGAGCTCTCGAAGCTCGTGCTGCTCGCGAAGGCATTTGATGTAACGACGGACTGGCTGCTCTCGGAGAGCGAGCCGGAGCCGGAAGAATCCCCGGAGCCGGAAATCCCGCCGGTGCCGGAGACTCCGGCACAGAGCGGCAACTGGGTCGAGTCTATCCCCGGCGTGATCGGGCGGCTCATTCGGCGCTACGGCTGGCTCTACGGCGTATATACCGCGCTCGCGGGTCTCGGCTTCATCGTGATCGGCGCGATTGCGCGCGGCGTCAGCCTCAGCATGGAGCGCTCGTTCTTCGGCGGCATGGGCGGCATGAGCTCCTTCGGCGGATACGGCGGCTTCCCCGATTTTGCCGGGAGCGGCACCATCTGGTACGACAGCGCCGGGAACGTCATCTCCTCCCCGTTCGGCTCGTCCGGCGCGAGCGCCGGCTTTACGAACCCCGTCGCCGTCGTCGGCACGGTCGTCATCGTGATCGGTGTCGTGATGCTCATTGCGGGCGTTGTCCTCGCGGTGTATCTCAGGAAACGCGGAAGCACGAAGTAAGACTTTACTCCGGGCGGAGCAAGCCCCGCCCCTACGGGCACAGCTTGGAATTCCTGTAGGGGCAGGGCTCTACTCCGCCCGCCAGGAACCCGCTCTCGTCAAAGGGGGCAGAAACATGGAAGGAGAACCTCTCAGTCACGGCGCTGTGCGCCGTGCCAGCTCTCCTATAAGCCGAGCCAAGCGGGTTCCCGGAATACTTACTTGCCTCCCCTAACAGGGGAGGTGGATTTTGCCGCAGGCAAAAGACGGAGGGGTTTTCCCCGGTTATTATGAAAAACGCTCTGCCCGATGTTGGGCAGAGCGTTTTCTTATGTAAGGATTTAGTGCTTGGCTTCTTCCTTGTCCTCTTTCTTGCGCTTGGCAAGGATGAACCAGGTCACGCCGCCCACTACGACGACGCCGATAGCGACCCAGACTCCGGCCGGAACGCCGGTGGACTCGAGAACGGCGATCTCCTCCGTTTTGGTCTCGCCGCAGGTCTTGCAGGTGATCACCATTTCGCCGGTCTCCTTCTTCGTCGGCTCCTTCGTCACGGTGCCCTCGTCCCAATCGTGGCCGAGCGCCGGGATGGTCTCGGTTTTGGTTTCGGTGCAGCCGGTGTTGGTGCAGGAGATCGTCTTGACGCCTTCCGCGGTGCAGGTCGGCTCGGTCGTTACCTTGCCGTCATCCCACTTGTGGCCGAGCGCCTTGATGGTTTCGGTCTTGGTCTCCTTGCAGCCCGCGTTCGTGCAGGAGACGGTCTTGGTGCCTTCCTTCGTGCAGGTCGGCTCGGTCGTCACCTTGCCGTTATCCCACTTGTGGCCGGTCGCCGGGATCGCCTTCGTGGTCGCAGCGCCGCAGCCGCGGGTGCAGCTCACGGTCTCAACGCCCGGTTTCGTGCAGGTCGCGGCAGTGGTCACCTTGCCGTTGCCCCAGCTGTGGCCGAGCGCCGGAATGGCAACGGTATCTGTAACGCCGCAGCCCTCACGCTGGCAGGCGACCTTCTTCGAGCCTTCCGCGGTGCAGGTCGCCGCCTTGGTCACTTCCACGTCCTTCCAGCTATGGCCGAGCGCCTTCACGGTCTCCGTCTTGGTCTCCTTGCAGCCCGTGTTCGTGCAGGCGAACGTCTTCGTTCCGGTTTCGGTGCAGGTCGGCGCCTTCGTCACGGTGCCGCTGTTCCACTTGTGGCCGGTCGCGGCGACGGCTTCGGTCTTGGTCTCAGTGCAGCCGCTGTTGGTGCACTTGAAGGTCTTGACGCCCTTCTCGGTGCAGGTCGGGGCGGTCGTGATCGTGCCGTTATCCCACTTGTGGCCGAGCGCAGCAACTTCCTCGGTCTTGGTCTCTTTGCAGCCGGAGTTCGTGCACTTGTAGGTTTTGACGCCCTTCTCGGTACAGGTCGGGTCAGTCGTCACGGTGCCGTTGTCCCACTTGTGGCCGGTCGCGGCAATGTCCTCGGTCTTGATCTCGGTGCAGCCGGTGTTGGTGCACTTGTAGGTCTTGACGCCCTTCTCGGTACAGGTCGGGGCAGTCGTCACGGTGCCGTTATCCCACTTGTGGCCGGTCGCGGCAACTTCTTTGGTTTCCTTGTAGTCGCAGCGCTTGCAGCTGCGGGTCTGTTCGCCCTTCTCGGTGCAGGTCGGAGCTTTTGTCTCCGTCCACGCGCCCAGGTCATGCCCGAGCTTGGCAACCGCTCTCGTTTCCTTTACGCCGCAGCCCGCGCGCTGGCAGGTGCTGGTCTCTTCACCCGGTTCCGTGCAGGTCGGAGCTTTCGTCTGCGTCCACGTGCCCATCTTGTGGCCAAGCGCGGCAACTTCTCTCGTTTCCTTGTAGTCGCAGCGCTTGCAGCTGCGGGTCTCTTCGCCCTTTGCGAGGCAGGTCGGAGCCTTGGTCTCCGTCCAAGTGCCCAGGTCATGGCCGAGCTTGGCAACCGCTCTCGTTTCCTTGTAAGTGCAGCCCGCGCGCTGGCAGGTACGGATCTCCTCGCCCTTCTCGGTGCAGGTCGGAGCTTTCGTTTCCGTCCACTCGCCCATGCTGTGGTCGAGTGCCGGGATGGTTTCAGTCTTGGTCGTATCGCAGGTCGTGCACTTGTAGGTCTTGACGCCCGTTTTGCCACAGGTCGCCGCCGTCTCTACCGTGCCGTTATCCCAGGTGTGTTTGCCAGTCGCGGCGATCTCCCGCGTTTCCTTGTGGGTGCAGCCGGTGCGCTGGCAGGTGCGGGTCTCCTCGCCCTTCGCGCCGCAGGTCGCGGCCTTCGACACCGTCCACGCGCCCATGTCGTGGCCGAGCTTGGTGATGGTCTCGGTCTTGGTCTCGGTGCAGCCGGGCTGGGTGCACTTATACACCGTGGAGCCGTTCGCATCGCACGTCGCAGGCGTGGTCGTTTCGACGACAAAGTTGTGGGTATGATCGGGAACCAGCACCTTGATGGTTCCGCCGGAAGTTCCAAAGGAAACGTTGTTCGTGTCAAAATCATAAACGTCGTCTTCCTGATAGGAAATCGAAAGTGCATAGGTCGTACCGGGTACCGCATCGTCCGGGATTTTGAACGTGATCGTGCCAAGCGCGCCGGTTCCCGTAAAGTTTGCCTGAGCGGTATTTTCGGCCCAGCACATATAGAACGGATTGTTCGTTGTCGGACCAAACATAGGGTTTGACATGAGGCCTTTTGTATCTGCGGACACGATCGTCAGGCGACTATCGTATTGGATTCTCAAGGCCGCATATATAATGCCGGGGTTGGCGGTCATGGATACGTTCACTGTCACAGTGTCGCCCGGGTTTCCTTCTGCCGAAGACAATGCGAACTGGCCGCCATCGGCATACGCGCCGACCGAAGCGAACGAGAACAGCATTCCTACCAGCAGAAAAACTGACAGAAGTTTTTTCATCGTTTTCTTTTCCTCCATTTGCTTACTCTTTCATTATTCAATTTCCGGTTTGGCATGGCCAAGCTCGGATACTGTCCCTTATTTCAGCTTGACATCCCAACCGGCAAGGTAACGGCTCAAGAGCGTCACGTCCTTACCGTTTACAACCCCGTCGCCGTTCACATCGGCAGCCAGTTCATTGACTTCCACATCCCAGCCAGCCAGATGGCGGCTCAGCGCAGTAACGTCCTTGCCGTTTACCTTTCCATCACCGTTGACATCACCCGGGATACGGTCGGTTATGGTCACGGTCAGTTCGGCGTAAACGAGGGAGCCATCGGCCGCGTCGGCGCGGATGGTGATCTCGCCGGGGGTATTGCCCACCTCAAGATAGCCGTCGGGGGAAATTTCCGCGAGCTCTCCGCCGGAGACGATCGACCAGTCAGCCCACGTTACCCATGCGTTCTCCGGGAGAATTTTCGCGGTGTACTGCGCGGTGCCGCCGACGGACACGGTAGTCGCGCCGGTGATTTTGATCTCCGCGGCAGGCACGCCCTCGTTCCGCTGCGGGATGTTCTCGCCCGTCACGGTGCCGTCATAATACACCATAACCTTCTCGCCTTCGTAGGTTCCGCTGACATCGAGCGTTCCGGCCACATAGATGCTGCCGTTGTTCGTCAGAGTATACGGCGAGGGAACCGTCAGCTTCCCGTTAACGTCAATATAGAGCTCCACATTCTCCGGGATGGTGATCGAGCGGTCGAGCGTGACATCCCCCGTTACCGTCACGGAGGTCGCGCCCGCCTTGATCGCCGCTTCCAGCTCGGCAGCCGTTGCCGCTTCCGCAGACAGCGTGAAGGCCTGATTGTTGTCCACGAGCTCGCCGGTGCAGTTCCATCCGCCGACAGTGGCGCTCGCCCAGCCGTTGTTTTCAAACGTACCGGCCATGGATATCTGCGTGTCTTCCCACGCCGAGAAATCGTTGTTGTTTACCAGCGCCGCACCGGACTCAATGACAAGGCGGCCATTGGAATACATGCTGATGCCGCCGTTGTTCGTGAGCGTTTTGCCCTGCGGCACGGTGAGCACACCGTCTTTGGCGATATGGAGATAGCAGCCGGCCGGGATCGTCAGATCATCGGAAAGCGTGATGGACGTGTCCGCCACGGCTCCTCTTACGCTTTTTACGGTATCGGCCATGGCAAACAGCGCGCGGATATCCGCTTCCGTTTCCGTCCGGGTCTCGAGCGTCACGAGCTTCCGATCCACGCCGGTCAGGTCGGTATCCAGATCGCTCCCGTTGATATCAAAATACAGATTTCCGTCCGTGCCGGACGTATACGCACCGTAGTTGTGGAAGCTGCCCTCGTAGAACACGAAGAAGTCCCAGTTGTTCTCCAGTGTGCCGCCGGCTTCAACGGTAATGCTGCCGCCCATGAAGGAGTTGATGGTGCCGTTATTGACGATCTTGCCGCCGGACTGTACCACCGTATTCGTGCGAGAGCCGAAGAAGCCTTCCTGATCGATCGTGAGCGTAACGCCGTTCGGGATGGTGAGCGTGCCCCGATCCACGTAGAGATTGAAGCCTGCCGGAATGGTGAGATCATCCGAAAGCGTAAAGCTGCCGGCAATGTCAAACTGGCTGTCACCATTTTCGATGGCGGCGCGCAGCTGCTCTTCGATGGACGCACCCTCGATGGTCACGGTTTTTTCACCGTAGACCGCGGAGCCGTCGGTTGCGGCGGCGCGGATGGTGACCGTGCCGGTGGTGCCGTCGGCAAAGAGGTTGCCGTCGGCGTCGATTTCCGCCAGCTCTTTGCCCGCCGTGATCGACCACTTCACCTGCTGCACCCACGCGTTCTCCGGGAGGATCTCCGCGATGTACTGCGCGCTGCCGCCGGGGAGGATGGTGTCTTCGCCGGTGACCGTGATGTTCGTGACAGGAACGCCCTCGTTCTGCTGCGGGATCTCCTCCTCGCTCGTCACCGTACCGCTTTCGTACACCAGAACCTGTCCGCCGCTGTACGTTCCGCTCACGTTGAGCGTTCCGAGCACGCTGATCTGACCAAGGCAAGTCAGCATATATTCTGCGGGGATCGTCAGCTCAACGTTCTCCTTGATGACGAGATTCACGCCCTCCGGGATAACGAGCGAGCCGTTGGCTGCGGACGTATCTGCATAGACGCTCGCCAGACTATAGAACTGCACTTCCGGAACGGCAGCCGAGCTGCCAAGCGTAATATCCGCCGTGATTTCCACGGTGTTCGCCCCCGACTGGAGCGCCGCTTCCAGTTCTTCCTCCGTCGCCGCCCACTCAAAGAGCGCAATGCCCTGCCCGCCGTTCACAAACGTGCCGGTGCAATGCCAGCTGTCGATATGGACATATCCCCAGCCGGTGCTCTCAAGCGTTCCGGCCACAGACACTTCCGTGTCCTCCGTTGAACCAATATAGTCGTTGTTGATCAGTGCCGCGCCGGACTCGATGACGAGACGGGCGTTCTCGATCATGTGGACATTGCCGTTGTTTGTGAGCGTTTTGCCCGCCGGGACGGTAAGAGACGACTCTCCGGCCAGCATGATGCAGCCGGTCTCCGGGATCGTAAGGTCGTCGGAGAGCGTAATGGCTGTTGTTCCGTACAGTCTCGCCGTCAGCTGCTTCACGTTTACGGAATTCTCGAGCAGCGTGCGGAGCTCCTCTTCCGTCTGCACCAGGCTTTCCACCGTCAGGAGCTTCCAGTCCACACCGGTCACGTCGGTCTTATAATTGCCGTCCGAGAAATACAGATCGCTTTCCTCGCCGGGCGTATACGTGCCGTAGTTATGGAAAGTGCCGCCGTAATACAGGGAGAAGTACCAGTTATTTTCCAGCGTGCCGCCGGCTTCGACGGTGATGTCGCCGTTCGAGAAAGCACCGAGGATGCCATTGTTTATGATCTTGCCGCCGGACTGCGCCACCACGTTCGAGCACGAATAGAAGCATCCGTCCTGCGCCACCGTGAGCGTGACGCCGTTCGGGACGGTAAGCGTGCCGTACTGCACGTAGAGGCGGAAGCCCGCCGGGACGGTGAGATCCGCAGAGAGCGTGCAGTCGCCGTAGATCTCAAACATTTCCTCGTTGTTTTTGATGGCGGTGCGGAGCTGCTCCTCGCAGGGAACATAGTCTCCCTCGATCTTCACGGTCTTTTCGCCGTAAACACCGGTTCCGTCCATCGCCGTGGCGTGGATGGTGACCTCGCCGGTAGATGCGCCGGCAAGGAGAATGCCATCATCGAGCATGGTCGCGAGGTCGCCGCCGGAGACGATCGACCACTCCACGCGCCCGTCCGTCGCCTCCAGCGGGAGGGTCTCGGCGCTGTACCGCGTGTGGCTGCCGGGGGACAGGGTGTCCGCGCCGGTGATCGTGATCTCCGTAACCGGCACGACCCGATCCCTGTGCGGGATATCTTCCGGGATCAGTGTGCCGCAATCGAGCAGATCCACGGGATTGCCGCTGAATGTGCCGGTGACTTCGAGCATTCCGGCTACGGTGATCGAGCCCTCGTTCGTCAGCGTATACGGCGCGGGCACGGTCAGCTTCGTACCGAAATCGATATTGAGCTGCATATTCCCCGGAACGGTGATCGAGCGGTCGAGCGTGATGTCCGCCGTCGTTACTACAACATTCGCATTCGCGTAGCCCACGCCCGAGCGGAGCATTGCTTCCAGTTCGTCCGCCGTTGCCGCCTCGAAGAACAGCAGGAAGGTCCCGCTGTTGACGAGCTCGCCGGTGCAACTCCAGCCTGCGGCGCGGATATTCGCCCGGCCGGTGTTTTCAAACGTACCGGCCATGGATACCTGCGCGCCATCCTCCACAACAAAACTATTGTTATTTACGATCCTGGCGCCGGACGCAATGACAAGGCTGCTGGATGCTCTCCCAATATGTATCTCACCGTTATTCGTGAGTGTCGCTCCCTGCGCCACGGTGAGCGTTCCCTCCTCCTGCCGGAGAACGAAATAGTCCGGAAGGTCGAGATTGCGGGTGAGCGTGCAGTCGCCGGTGATGGTGAACTCGCTCTTGCCGCTTTCGATGGCGGCGCGGAGCTCATCCTCAATGGTAAGCGCCGCCTCTCCGATGGTCACGGTCTTTTCGGCGTAAATGAGGGAGCCGTCGACCGCGTCGGCGCGGATGGTGACCGTGCCGGTAGTGTCACCGGCCGTAAGAACGCCGTCTGAGGTAATGGCCGCAAGGTCGCCGCCGGAGACGATCGACCATCTCACCCATGTTTCCCACACATCCTCCGGGAAGAGGCTGGCGCTGTACTGCGTGCTGCCGCCGGTGGGCACGGTGTCCGCGCCGATGATCGTAACCTTTTCGGCCAGCACGCCCTCGGTCTTGTGCGGGATGGTGTCGGGCGTCAGCGTGCCGCCGTAATATACATGGATCTTTTTGCCGCTGAATGTTCCGTTGATCTCAAGCGTTCCGTCCACAAGGATCGTGCCGTTGTTCGTCAGGGTATATGCCTCGGGGACAACCATCTTTATGCCGGATCTGATATTGAGTTCCGTATTCTCCGAAACGGTGATCGAACGGTCAAGCGTGATATTCTCCGTTACCGTCACGGAGGTCGCGCCCGCCTTGAGTGCCGCTTCCAGCTCTTCTGCCGTTGTCACATCCGCCCGCACCGTGAAATCGCCCGCATCGTTTACAAGCGTGCCGGTGCAATTCCAGCTTCCGACAACGGTAGTCACTCTGCCGTTGTTTTCAAACGTACCGGCCACGGACACCTGCGTGCCTTCCCACGCCAGGAACGTATCGTTGTTTACCAGCGTCGCGCCGGGTTCAATAACGAGGCGGCCATTCGAGTACATATTGATGCTGCCGTCGTTTGTGAGCGTCTTGCCCTGCGGCACGGTGAGAACCCCGTTATCGCTGATCTGGAGAAAGCCTTCGGTCGGGATCGTCAGATCGTCGGAGAGCGTGATGGACGCTTCCTCCACTCTCGCCGTCACGCCTTTTACGGTTCCGATCTTGGCAAACAGAGCGCGGATATCCGCTTCCGTTTCCGTCCGGGTCGTAAGCCGCACCAGCTTCATGTCAACGCCGGTCAGGCCGGTGTCCAGATCGATCTCGCTCATATCGAAAATCAGGTCGCTGGTCTCGCCGGGCGTATAGGTGCCGTTATTATGGAAGCTGCCGCCCTCGGACACGGAGATCACCCAGTTGCTCTCCAGCGTACCGCCGTCCTCGATGGTGATGCTGCCGCCTTCGACATCAACATAAACGCCTTCCCGGATGGTGAGTGTGCCCTGCTCTATGCAGAGATGGAAGCCTGCCGGAAGGGCGAGATCGGCAGAGAGCGTTACATCGCCCATAACCGTATAATACATCTCGCCATTGGCAATGGCGGCGCGGAGCTGCTCCTCAATGGAGAGAGCCGTTCCTTCGATAGTCACGGTCTTTTCGCCGTAAACTTCGGAGCCGTCAGTCGCAGTGGCGCGGATAACGAACGTTCCAGTAGAAGTACCGGCGCGGAAAACCGGCTCGCCGGAAAAGCTTGGAACAAAGCTCGCAAGGTCTTCGCCGGAAACAATCGACCACTCCACGCTTGTTCCCCACACGTTGTCCGGAAAAACCTCAACACTGTACGACGCACTGCCGCCGGGGAGCACGGTATCCGGGCCGTTGATCGTAACCTTTTCGGCCAGCACGCCCTCGGTCTTGTGCGGGATGCTGTCGGGCGTCAGCGTGCCGCCCTGAAATACCTGGATCTTTTCGCCGCTGAATGTTCCGTTGATCTCAAGCGTTCCGTCCACAAGGATCGTGCCGTTGTTCGTCAGGGTATATGCCTCGGGGACAACCATCTTTATGCCGGATCTGATATTGAGTTCCGTATTCTCCGAAACGGTGATCGAACGGTCAAGCGTGATATTCTCCGTTACCGTCACGGAGGTCGCGCCCGCCTTGAGTGCCGCTTCCAGCTCTTCTGCCGTTGTCACATCCGCCCGCACCGTGAAATCGCCCGCATCGTTTACAAGCGTGCCGGTGCAATTCCAGCTTCCGACAACGGTAGTCACTCTGCCGTTGTTTTCAAACGTACCGGCCACGGATACCTCCGTGCCTTTGCTCGCTTCAAAATTGCCGTTGTTCACCAGCTTTGCGTCGGAATCAATGACAAGGTGGCTATTTCCATAATAAAGCTCGATGCTGCCGTTGTTTGTGAGCGTCTTGCCCTGCGGCACAGTGAGAGTCCCATCGATCAAGTCAAGACCGCCGTTTTCCGGAATCGTCAGGTCATCGGAAAGCGTGATGGATGCTTCCTCCACGCTCGCCGTTACACTTTCTACCGCTTCCGCTTTGGCAAACAGCGCGCGGATATCCGCTTCTGTTTTCACCGCCCATTCAAGCCCCACCAGCTTCAGATCTATGCCGGTCAGGCCGGTTTCCAGATCGCTCTCGCCGATATCAAAGTATAGGTAGCCTTTCTCTGTTCCGCGCGTATAGGTTCCGTTATTGTGGATGCTGCCGCCGCCATACACTTCGATAAACCAGTTATTTTCCAGCGTGCCATCAGCTGCAACGGTGACGCTGCCGTTGATCCAGAGCGCAGCCTGCTCGGGAATGGTGAACGTGCCCTGATCTATGTAGAGAGCAAACCCTTCCGGAATGGTGAGGCCGTTGGAGAGCGTGCAGTCGCCGGTGATGCGGAACTCGCTCTCGCCGTTGGCGATGGCAGCACGAAGCTGCTCTTCGATGGTAAGAGCCGTTCCCTCGATGGTCACGGTCTTTTCGGCGGAAGCGCCGAAGCCGTCCGTCGCGGTCGCGCGGATGGTGACCGTGCCGGGGGTATCGTTCGTCTGGAGATAGCCGCCGCCGTCAATGGTCGCAAGCTCACCGCCGGAGACGATCGACCACTCCACCGCCGTCTCCCATGCATTATCCGGAAGAATTTCCACATCGTACTGCGTGCTGCTGCCGGGCTGCACGCTGTCCGCGCCGGTGATCGTGATCTGTTCGGCCAGCATGCCCTGCTTCTGGTGCGGGATGCTGTCAGGCGTCAGCACAGCGTCCTGAAATACCCGAACTTTTCCGCCTTCATACGTTCCGCTGACTTCGAGTGTTCCGTACACAAAGATCGATCCGTTGTTCGTAATGGTATACGCTGTGGGAACCGTCAGCTTCACACCGGATTCGATATCGACCTGCACTTCGTCCGGAACAGTGATCGAACGGTCGAGCGTGATATCCGCCGTCACATTCACTCTGTCCGCCGACCGGAGCGCTGTTTCCATCTCGTCCGCCGTCGTCACGTCCGCAAACAGATCGAGGTACCCGTTGTTTACGAGCGTGCCGGTGCAGTTCCAGCTTTTGACAGGAACATAGACCCATCCGGTGTTTTCAACCGTACCGGCTATGGATATCTGCACGGAATCCTCTGAATAGAATGAATAGAAATTATTGTTGTTTACCAGCTTCGCACCGGATTCAACGATCAGCCGGGCATTCGAGCACAGGGTAAAGCTGCCGTTGTTGGTAAGCGTTTTACCCTGCGGCACAGTAAGCACCGCGTTTCCGTCCATCGTGACATCGCCGTTTTCCGGGATCGTCAGATCGTCGGAAAGCGTAATCGCTGTCGATTCAAACAGTGTCGCCACCACCGAGTTCACATTTTCGGCTTCAGCAAACAGAGCGCGGATATCCGCTTCCTTTTTCACCGATCTCGTAAGCGCCACCAGCTTCAGGTCTACACCGGTCAGATCGGTATCCAGATTCCCTTCGCCGATGTCAAAATACAGATTGCCTCGCGCGCCGGGTGTATATGTACCGTTGTTATGGAAGCTTCCGCCGGAGCTCACGGAAACGCTCAAGTTATTCTCCAAGGTGCCGCCGGACTCGACAGTGATTTTTGCGCTCATGCCGGCGCTTATGGCGCCATTATTCACAATCTTGCCGCCGGACTGGATCACCATATCCGAAACGGCAATGTAGCCGCTCCGCTCTATCGTAAGCGTAACGCCGTCCGGAATGGTAAGCGTCCCCTGATTCCAAAAGAGGTTGAAGTTCGCGGGAACGGTGAGATTTGCAGAGAGGACACAGTCGCCGGTAATGTTGAACTGGCTGTCGCCTCTGGCAATGGCGTTGCGCAGCCGCTCCTCGACGGTAAGGCCCGAGCCTTCGATGGTCACGGTCTTCTCGCCGCAAACGCCGGAGCCGTCGGCCGCAGTGGCGCGGATGGTGACCTCGCCGCCGGCATCGCCGGCCGTGAGATTACCGTTTTCGGTAATGCTCGCAAGGTCGCCGCCGGAGACGATCGACCACGTGAGCCACGTGTCCCACGCATTCGCCGGGAGGAAGTCAGCGCCGTACCACGTGCTGCTGCCGGACTGCACAGTGTCCGGGCCATTGACCGTTATCTGCTCGATGAGCACGCCCTCTTTCTGGTGCGGAATGGTTTCGGGCACCAGTGTGCCGGCGCTCATCACAAGGACAATGCTTTCGCCGCTGTACGTTCCGTTAATTTCGAGCGTTCCATATACGAGGATCGATCCGTTGTTCGTAACGGTATACGACGCGGGAACCGTCAGCTTCACACCGGGATTGATATTGATTTGTTTTCCTTCCGTAACGGTGATCGAACGGTCAAGCGTGATATCCGCTGTTACCGACACGCAAGCTCCGTCCGCCTTGAGCGCCGTCTCCAGTTCGTCTGCTGTTGCCGCATCCGAAAACAGCCCGAAGTTTCCTCCATTGTTTACGAGCGTGCCGGTGCAATTCCAGCCTTCGGCATAGGCACTCGCCCATTTGGTGTTTTCAAATGTACCGGCCATGGATACCTGTGCGGACTCCCGCGCCTGGAAATCTTCGTTGTTTACCAGTTTTGCGCCGGACTCGATGACAAGGCCGCCGTCCACCACCATGGTGCCGTTATTTGTGAGCGTAATACCCTTCTGGACGGTAAGCGTTCCCTGCTCCCCTACACTGAGAAAGAAGCCTGCCGGAATGGCGAGGTTAGAGGAGAGCACGCAGTCGCCGGTGACGCCATACTCGTTTACGCTGTCATCGGCAATGGCGGCGATAAGCTCCTCCTCGGCGGACGTTCCCTCTTCGGAAGTGGCATAGGCCTCCGCTTCGGCTTCCGGGGACTCTTCCGGAGTCTCTTCCGAGACCTCTTCCTGGGTCTCCTCCGTGGTCCCCTCCGGTTCCGGCGTCTCTTCCGCGGTTTCTTCGGGGTCTTCCTGCGGATCGTCCGCCGTTTTTTCCGGTATTTCTCCCGGATCGGGCTGCGGTTCTTCCGCGATTTGTGTCACTTCTTCCGCCGAAGGTTCACCCGCTATGCCATCCTCCGCCAGCGCAGAAACAGGAAACAGCGTAAAAACCATCGTAATCGCAAGAAGCATCGCCAAAAGCTTTTTCAATGTACGCGACCTCCAATTTTCGGCATCCGCCATATTTTTCCTTATACAAAGCCATTAAACCACAGCTCCTTTTGATTGTCAATTTCAATTAATCAAAATGATAATGCAATATCATTTTGGTTATTTTACCATACATCGTGTCGATTTATGGCAGGAACCGGGAGGTGGAGATCATGGTCTACGAGAGGATAAAACAGCTCCGCGAAAAGCAGGGATATACGCAGACGGAGTTGGCCAAAATGCTCGGGGTCACGCGCTCGTGCGTGAACGCCTGGGAGATGGGGATCTCGGTCCCGTCCACGCAGTCGCTCGTGCAGCTCTCGCAGATCTTTGATATATCCACCGATTATCTGCTCGGTCTGGGCGGCGCTTCCGCCATCCGCACCGACGGCCTTTCCGATGCTGACATCCAGCTTGTACACGCGCTCGTCCGGCGGCTGAAAGACGGCGGCGCCCCTCTTACATAATAAAGCGTCCCCCCGCTCTTTCTTGGGTTGAAGCCGGGGGACGCTTATGTTATAAATAATAAGGAGTATATCGGAAAGGATGAGAGCCTATGCCGGCACAGGTGACCAATTACCAATGCCCGTCCTGCACCGGGCCGCTGCACTATTCCGGCGCGTCCGGAAAGCTGGAATGCGATTACTGCGGCAGCTCATACACCGTTGCAGAGATCGAGGCGCTGTATAAAGACAAAGAGGCCAAGGCTGCCGCGGCGCAACAGGCCGCGGAAAGGGCGAAAGACTCTGACGCGGACAGCGGCACATGGGACACCTCGGCCATGAACTCCGACTGGGGCGCGGACGCCGCCAGGATGAAAACCTATTCCTGCCCTTCCTGCGGCGCGGAGCTCCTCTGCGACGCAAACACCGCCGCCACCGCCTGTCCGTACTGCGGCAACCCGACGGTCGTGCCCGGGCAGTTTGCCGGGGCGCTGCGGCCGGACTATGTTTTGCCCTTCAAGCTCAGCCGCGAGGACGCGATCGGCGCGCTCCGGCGGCACTATAAAAGCAAGCCCTTCCTCCCCCGCGCGTTTTCCGCCCAAAACCAGATCGAGAAAATTCAGGGCGTATACGTCCCTTTCTGGATGTTTGACGGCGAGGCCGAAGGCCACGCGCGCTACGACGCGACGCGCTCGCGCGTTTTCCGCTCCGGCGATTGGGAGATCACAACGACCGATCACTTTGAGGTCTGCCGTGACGGATCGATGCCCTTTGAAAAGGTGCCGGTGGACGCTTCGAGCCGCATGCCGGACGCGCACATGGACTCCATTGAGCCCTACGACTATGCCAATCTCAAGCCGTTTTCCACGGCGTATCTCCCCGGCTTTCTCGCGGATAAGTACGACGTTCCGGTCGCCGACTGCGAAAGCCGTGCCGACGAGCGCTGCCGGAAAACCGTGCTCAGCGCACTCGACCGCACCGTGAGCGGATACGACACCTGCTTTCCCCGCGTGCAGGACGTTCGCCTCCGCCGCGGCAAGGTGCACTATGCGCTGCTGCCGGTTTGGATGCTCTCCACGCGCTGGAACGGCAAGAGCTTTCTCTTTGCCATGAACGGGCAGACCGGCAAAATGGTCGGCGACCTGCCGACGGACGCCGGGAAGTACTGGCGGACGTTCGCGGCCATTGCCGTGCCGATCGCGCTTCTCGGAACGGCGCTCAGCCTTCTGCTGCGATAAGGAGGGAAGAAACATGAAACAACGGATCACCGCTTTCCTTCTTGTTTTCCTTTTGGCCCTCGCCCTCGCCCCCGCTGCGCTCGCAGATGACGCGCAACTCTCCTACATAACGGACAGTGCCGGTATCCTCACCGAGAGTGAGATTGCCTCGCTCGAAAAGACCGCGCAGAGCATCGCGCAGCGCTACGGCGTCGGCATTTACATCGTCACCGTGGACGATGCCAACCGCATCGACAGCCGCGGCACGCATGAGGCGGCGTACACCATTTACCACAATTACTCGCTCGGCATTGGCGCGGAACGAAACGGCGCGATCCTCCTTCTGAGCATGAACGACCGCGCTTCCGCCCACTTCTACTACGGCTCCGAGAGCGAATACGCTTTCAATAAATACGGGCAGGAACAGATCGAGGACGTATTTCTCGATAACTTCCGCGAAAACGACTGGTACGGCGGCTTTTCCGATTATCTGACCGCGTGCGGCAAGTATCTCGCGCTTGCGGAAGAGGGGCAGCCCGTGCGCCGCAGCCCGGTACCGGCGATCGTCATTTCGTGCGTCTCGGGAGTGCTCATTGCGTTTCTCGTGTGCTCCATTCTCAAGCGAAAGATGAAGAGCGTTTACGTACAGGCGCGGGCGGACGGCTATGTTTCCGGCAAGCTCCGTCTCTCACGGCAGACCGACCGCTTCACCCACCGCACCGAAACACGCCGCCACATCGAGCCGCCCAAGCCCTCCGGCGGAGGCGGCAGCGTCGCCCACACCGGCGGAGGAGGCTCCGGCCGAAGCGGCCACTTCTAACACATTCAAACGGGAGACCTGCTGCACAGGTCTCCCGTTTGGGGGGATGCGGCTCGCCGCAGCGCACTCACTGCGTTCGCACGTTTGCGAGCCGAGCTTGCCATCGATAGGCAGGGAGGCATGCGGTTCTGCCAGGCGGAAATGCCCTCATATGGCGTCAAAGCCCTTGAGAATACACAAAGTATTCTCTGCGGACTTTTCCTTGTCTGGGAGCATTTCCGCACCGGCAGAACTGCTTCGCATCGGACAGCCTTGGATTTTCGAGGGATTTTTGTTCTTTTGGACGCAGGCGGGCTGACGCCCGCCAAGGAGAAAAGGGCAAAAAGCTCCGAAAAGACTGGCTGTCCGACGCATGGCTCCCTGCCCATCGATGGCCGATTTTCTCCGACTCACATGTCTCCGGAGAAAATGATTGAAACTCTATTTGCTCCTGCGGGAGCAAACTCTGCGAGGCTTTATTGGGCTCCCCGGCGTTTATCTCCGGGGAGCATTTTTGTATCTGACATTCTTAACAAATCGTTAATTGCTTTTTTGTCGGGATTCCCGTATACTTTTTACATTCTTGTAATAAAAAAGGAGGCTCTGTGCGCGTGCAGAAACCGAAAAAGATCAAGCGTTCCGCTCTCGAGAAAACGCGCACCGTGCTCGGAGAAAAGATCCGCGAGTCCGCCGTGTCCGTGCTGCCGATCCTTGTGATCGTTGTGATTTTGTGCCTTTGCATCGTGCCGATGCGCACCGATCTGCTGCTCACGTTCCTCATCGGCGCGCTGCTTCTCACCGTGGGCATGGGGCTTTTCTCGCTCGGTGCGGAGCAGTCTATGACGCTCATCGGCAGCCGTATCGGTACGGCGCTCACAAAAACGAAAAATCTGCCGCTCATTCTCGGCGTATCGTTTCTTCTCGGCTTTGCCATCACCGTTGCCGAGCCCGATCTTCAGGTGCTCGCCGACACGGTGCCGCACATTGAAAAGACCGTGCTTCTCGCCGTCGTCGGCGCGGGCGTGGGGCTTTTCATGGCGCTTTGCATGGTGCGCATCCTTTACGGCATCCGCCTGCGCTGGGTGCTGCTTATATGCTACGCGATCGTATTCACGCTCGCCGCATTTACAGACAAAAGCTTTCTCTCCATCGCGTTCGACTCCGGCGGCGTGACGACCGGGCCGATGACCGTGCCGTTCATTCTTGCGCTCGGTCTCGGCGTATCGAACATCCGAAGCGACAGCGGCGCGAAGGCCGACAGCTTCGGTCTCGTGGCGCTCTGCTCCATCGGGCCGATCCTCGCGGTGCTCATTCTGGGGCTCTTTTACCGCGACAGCTCCGGCGTTGCGGAGCTCACGGAGGTATCCTACGCGAGCACGACCGTTATCGGCTCGGCGTTTCTCCGCGCCATCCCGGTGTATCTCAAGGAAATGGCCATATCCATGCTGCCGATCGTCGGCATTTTCCTCATTTTCCAGCTTGTCATGTTCCGCATGAACCGCCGGAGCTTCTGGAAAATCATGGTCGGCATCGTGTATACATATGTGGGGCTTGTGCTGTTCCTCACGGGCGTGAACGTCGGCTTCTCGTCGCTCGGCGCGGAGCTTGGCGCGGCGCTTGCCGAAGGAAATCAGCGCTGGCTTCTCCTCCCGCTTGCGGCGCTGCTCGGCTGGTTTATCATCTCGGCGGAGCCTGCCGTCGGCGTTCTCGAAAAGCAGATCGAAGATGTGAGCGCGGGCGCCATCCCCGGCCGGACGATCAAGGTCAGCCTTTCCGTGGCAATCGCGCTCGCGATGGCGTTCGCCATGCTGCGCGTTGTGACCGGCATTTCGCTTTTGTGGTTCATCGTGCCGGGTTATGCGCTTGCGCTGATCCTCTCGTTCTTCGTACCGGACATTTACACCGCCATCGCGTTCGACTCCGGCGGCGTGGCCTCCGGCCCCATGACGGCAACGTTCATGCTGCAATTCATGATGGGCGCGTGCATCGCTCTCGGTGGCGACGTGCTGTGCGACGCCTTCGGCGTTGTGGCGCTCGTCGCGATGATGCCGCTGCTCTCGATCCAGGCCGTCGGATTCTACTATGAGCATATCGCGAAGCGTCCGCAGGAAGAGACGGCCGTCTACGGCGACTACGATATCATCGAGCTTTGGGAGGCGAGCGCATGAATTACATCATATCCATCACCACCCCCGAAGCGCTCGGCGTGCTCGAGGACATCTGCGAGGATCTCGCGCTCCCGCTCAACGTGACGCTGCACGGCCGCGGCACGGCGGTGCAGAGCATGCTCGATCTGCTCGGGATCGAATCGAACGAAAAGTGGGTCGTCCTGTCTACGGCGACCGAGGAAAAGACCGCCGCGCTGATCGAAGCGCAGAAGCGGTGGCTGCACATCGGCGTACCGGGTCACGGCATCGTGATCGCCGTACCGGTCAAAAGCATTGGAGGAGGGAAAACCGTGGCATATCTGATGGGAGAAGAGAACGTATCCGCAAAGACAGCTCCGCCGGTGGGCTATGCGTATGAGCTGATCGTTGTTGTCGCGAGCGAGGGACAGACCGATCTCGTGATGAACGCCGCCCGCGCCGCGGGCGCGCGCGGCGGTACGGTGCTCCACGGCAAGGGCACCGGCGCGAAGGCCGATCCCAAGTTCCACAACATCTCCATCGCCGAAGAAAAGGAAGTCATCCTCATCGTTTCCAAGAGCGAGGAAAAGGGCGAGATCATGCGCTCCATCCTCAAAAAAGCCGGGCCGGACACCCCGGCGAAGGCCATCGTGTTTTCGCTCCCCACGAGCGAGGTCGCGGGCTTCGGCTTCTTTGATTCGTAAAATGGCAAAGCCCGGACTGTGAACATCTCACAGTCCAGGCTTTTTTATTTAGGCGAACGTGATCTTCTGCCAATTCACATCCACCGCAGCCTCCACGCCGAAGGGAAGAATGCACCGCGGCAGCGCGTGGCCGATGTTGACGTTGCATACAACGGGCAGCGTTGGATCGGCGATCACGTCCGTGAGCGCCGCTTTATATTCCGCTTCATATTTCCGGTCCATCGGCTTTCCGACGAGCACACCGGACACTGCGCCGAACACCCCGGCGGCCTTGAAGTATTCAAGCGCGCGACGGTATTTCTCCGGCGGCATATATTCCTCGCTCGATTCGAGCAGGAGGATCCTTCCCTTCCAGTCCTCCGCACTCGGGAAAAGGCCGTACGTTTGGCACACGGCCGGCATGTCGGCGTACCGCCCGCCGTCGAAAAAGTCAAAGAGCGTATCGATGCACCCGCCGAGGATCTTCCCGGAGAACAGGGCGCTCCCCTGCAAAAGCTCAAAGCCGGTATCCGGATGCGCTGGAAGCGGCACACCTACCTGCTCCGGCGAGAAGTCCGTGCGCGCTTCGTACCACGTATCGCCCGGCGTGACGGCGCGGATCGTGCCGGTTTCGAGGAGTTCTTCAAAATACCGGCGCGTATACGGCAGCATTTCGCGATCCAGCTCGCACACGTCCGAGAGGAACGACTGGCCGTAAAACGTCTTTATCCCCACCTTGTGGAGCATCATGTGGTTAACGGTCGTATCCGAAAAGCCGAGAAAGATCTTGTCCGTGCCGGATACGGCAGCCGGAAGCTCGCCGTGCCCGAAGAGATACGGTGCGAGACGGTACGTATCGTCCCCGCCGATGGCGCAGAGGATCATGTCGATCTCCGGGTCGCGGAATGCCGCGAGAAGATCCGCCGCGCGATCCTCCGGGTGGTTTTTCACATATTCGATGCCGGCAAGTGCGTGCGGCATAAACCGGACGCTGAGCCCATAGTCTTCCAGACGCTTCACGCCGATGTCCAGCTCATGCTTTACGAAGCTCTCCCCCAGCGTACCGGCGGAAAGGCTCACGATCGCAACGTTTTTTACCACAGTCCCCACCTCTTTCTTTTCGGGCATTATACCACCGGCCTGTCTCCGGCGCAACTTGCCTCTTTTCACCCCGCCCGTTTGGGAGTATAATTTTCCTGTTGAATATACCGAATACATACAAGGAGCCCGATATGGAAAAAGAGACAAATACCCCCGCGCCGGTTTCCGTTTTGAACAGCCCGTTCAACGACCTTTGCGGTCTGGAGATCGCCGAGCAGCGCCGGGATCACTGCACCGTGGTGTGCCGCGCCGGAGAAAAGCACATGAATCCCAACGGCACCGTTCACGGCGGCCTGCTCTTCACGATGATGGACGTGGCCGGAGGATATGCCGCCCGCACGGTCGATTCCGGGGAGACGATCCGCTGCGTGACGCAGAACGCCTCGACCGTCTTTCTCCGCCCCGGTGTCCCCGGCACGCTCACCGCCGAGGGCGATGTGATCCGCCGCGGCCGGCACATCGTTGTGGCAACGGTATGCGTCTTCGATTCCGAACGCAATCTGCTCACCAAGGGCGAATTTACATACTACTGTCTGCGCAGGTAAGCGAAAGCATCGTCCCGACCTTTTCTGAAAGACCGGGACGATGCTTTTTTTACCTTTGTTGTTCTTTGCGGCAGCCGCGGCGGCAGTACAGATATACATAGGGAATGGTAAAACCGCCGTACAGGAAAATGCTGAGTTCCCGGAAGGTGAACCAGCTATGGAGATACGAGTGGTTCGCCGTGGCAAGATACCAGACGAAGGGCGTCATGGCGCACACGGCGATAATCGCGAGCGTCGGCAGAGCGCTTCGCAGTTCAGGGGCTGGTTCCCTCTTTCTCTGCCGAAGCCATTTTACCAGCCACAGCAGAATGCCTGCGGCAAACAGTACGGCAAAGCCCCAGAACACATAAAAGAAAACGTTCGCCTTTAAAACGTCCAGATAGGAGATCTTCACCTCGTCGGTCAGCTGCATGGCGCTTCGGAATTTGATCGCCTGAAAAGCGGTCGCCAATGTATCGTCCCTGGCAAACAGCGCCGCAATGACCCACTTGCTGCTCCACATCCCCAGATAGCCGAGCCCCCATGAGACGCCCAGCCGCACAAGCTGCCAAATCCGGCGGCGCAGCGGCTCCTTTTTTCCAATATCCAGCGCGAACCACATAATGGCAGGTACTCCGAAGGTCACGAGCGGATACGTTAAAAAGTCGAAATAGGCTTCCAGGATACCGGCGATCTCAAAAGCGAGGCACATTTTTGCAAAATCCGTTTTCCCGCTTCGGGATGCAACGACAAGAGAGAGGATCGCCATAATATAAAATGTAGAGGAAAATTGGAGCGAATAAAAAAGCGCGGCCGGCATAAGGCTCATCCACGCGATCCCATACGGCAAAAGCAAGTCCTTTCGTCCACGGACATACAGCGTGAGCAGAACCGCAGCCGCCAGAGCGATCTGCAGCACCGTATTCAACCAGCGGATCTGTGAAAGATCAAAAATCGTCAGCAGCGGAGCGAGCACGACCTGATAGCCATGCCAGTATCTTCCGTAATATTCCTCGTGATACTCCCCTTCCGCGCCCGTCATATAACCATAAAGGGATTCCAGCGGATCGCTCTCACCGTTTCGTATATAAACCGAGCTCAGCATATCTTCCGCGAAGGAGCCGCCTTTGTAATACGTTATGTCCAGCATGAGCGCATCGGTGAAGTTATCCAGCTGTGATGCCGGAACGTTCTTCATCACCCGGGGGTACAGTGTTTCCTCGTGCAAGATGGCGGCGGAGACTTCCACGCTGCGGCGCATGGCGCTTTGCGGGATTTGGTATATACCGGCGAGCAGCAGCGTCCCCAAGGCCGCGCCGAGCAGCAAAACGGCAATGGCGCGCAGAACATGCTTTGCCGCCGTTCCTTTTTCGTTTTTCATTGCCTGTTTTTCCTTTAGTACAAATCCCCCGGACGGGGAAAATCTCCGTCCGGGGGAAAAATCGGGATAAGTAAGGAGCCTCAGATCTTCATGCAGACATCCCACGCGCCCCAGATGACGTTGCGCAGGTTGCCCCACTTTGCGGCGGTGCCGACCTGGTGGACATGCTTGCCCTCCGGCGCGACCGGCGCGGGACGGAAGCCCAGGCCGTTGACGACGCTGTCGCACTCGACCTTGAAAGCGTCTCCGCCGTTGCGCGGCTTGACCATAACGTAGCCGTCGCCGATCTCGCAGATGGAGTGCTCGAGATAGATGGGAACCTTCTTGAACACGAGCATCTCGCGCAG
>CAKTBC010000020.1 GCA_934533005.1 uncultured Oscillospiraceae bacterium
GCCGAGATCGGCATCCTCCCGGAGGGCATGTACCGCAACCGCAATTTTGCCGAGCCCTTCAGCGAGAGCGCGCCGAATGTCACGCGCGCGATGATGGATGTCCTCTTTGATCCCCAGACCTCCGGCGGACTGCTGCTCGCCGTGGCGGAGAAGGATGCCGCCGCCCTGCTCGCGGAGCTCACCGATAAGGTGCCGCACGCCGCGCGCATCGGCTACGTGACCGAAAAGCAGAGCTGTGCCGTGAAGGTGGTATAAATGTACTCGCTGCTGCTCGCGCTCATCTATCTTGCGTTCATCAGTCTCGGCCTGCCGGATTCGCTGCTCGGCTCCGGCTGGCCGGTCATGCACGCAGAGCTTGCGGTGCCGGTTTCGTCCATGGGCGTGGTGTCCATGGTGATCTCCGGCGGGACGATCGTTTCGAGCCTTATGTCCGACCGGCTCACGCGAAAGCTCGGCACCGGCGGTGTGACGGTCGTGAGCGTGTTTCTCACGGTGTTGGCGCTGCTCGGCTTCTCGTTTTCCAATAAATTCTGGATGCTCATCGCTTTCGCTGTGCCCTATGGTCTCGGCGCGGGCGCGATCGACGCGGCGCTTAACAACTATGTGGCGCTGCATTATAAAGCGCGCCACATGAGCTGGCTGCATTGCTTCTGGGGCGTCGGCACGATCGTCAGCCCGTTTGTCATGAGCTGGGCGCTGACGTACCGGACATGGAACGATGGCTACCGCACCGTTGCGCTCGTGCAGCTTGCCATTGCCGTGCTGCTGCTTGTGACGCTTCCAGTGTGGAGGGCCAACAAGACCGCCGCGGAGACGAAGCAGCAAAGCGTCGGCGTGCGCGGCGCGCTGAAAATAAAGGGTGTGCCGTATATTCTCACGGGCTTTTTTGCCTACTGCGCCGCGGAAGCGACGGCGATGCAATGGGCGAGCACGTATTTTGCCGAAGTCAAGGGCCTTCCCGCCGAGCGTGCGGCGGGGCTGGCCGCGCTCTTTTATATCGGCATCACTGCCGGACGGTTCGTGAGCGGGTTTGTTACTGACCGCCTGGGCGATCGAAACATGATCCGCCTCGGCACGGGGATGCTCATCTGCGGCATCGGCGCGCTCGCGCTCCCCACGGCATCCTACACCGCCGCCATTGCCGCGTTTCTCGTGATCGGGTTCGGCTGCGCGCCGATCTATCCCTGCATCATCCATTCCACGCCCGCAAACTTCGGCGCGGAGAACTCCGGCGCGATCATCGGTATCCAGATGGCGGGCGCGTATGTCGGCTCAACGTTTGTGCCGCCGTTTTTCGGCCTTTTGGGCAACGCCCTCGGCTTTTCCATTATGCCGGTCTATCTTCTCTGCTTCGTGCTGCTGATGATCGCCATGACAGAGCTCGCGTTCCGCACGGCGGAAAAAGAAAGGAGCGATACTGCGCGATGAAAGAAAACCGCAAGGCATATCTCTCCCTCTGCGCTTCCATGCTGATCTTCGGCACGATCGCCATCTTCCGGCGGAATATCCCGTTCTCGTCGGCGCTGCTCGCGTTTTCCCGCGGGCTGCTCGGCGGCGTATTTCTGCTGATTTTCGTCGCGGTGAAGCGCCACAAGCTCGCGAAGATCGAAAAAAAGCAGCTTGCGCTGCTCGTCCTCTCGGGCGCGATCATCGGCGTGGACTGGATCTTCCTTTTTGAGGCCTACAATTATACCAGCGTAGCGGTCGCAACGATGTGCTTTTATATGCAGCCGACGATCGTGATTCTGCTCTCGCCGGTCGTTTTCCGCGAAAAGCTCAGCGCAAAGAAATGGCTGTGCGCGCTTGCGGCGATCGTCGGCATGGTGTTCGTCTCCGGCGTGGCGGAGGGCGCTCTGCCCGGTGCACAGGACGCGAAGGGCATTGCCTTCGGTCTGGCCGCCGCGGCGCTCTATGCCGCGACCGTGATCATCAATAAGAAGATCGAAGTGGAGGACGCCTACGAAAAGACGATCGTCCAGCTCCTCTCCGCGGCGGCGGTGCTCATCCCGTACTTGCTGCTCACGGAGGATTTCTCGGCGGTCACGCTCGATACGCGCACGGTGATCCTTGTGCTCATCGTCGGCCTTGTGCACAGCGGCATCGCATATGCGCTCTACTTCGGAAACGTGAATAAGCTTCCAGCGCAGTCCGTCGCGGTGCTCAGCTACATTGACCCGGTGTCCTCGCTTTTTTTCTCCGCGCTCGTGCTGCACGAGCGGCTGACGGTGCCCGGCATTTTCGGCGCGGCGCTGATTATCGGCTCGGCGCTCGTGAGCGAGATCCGCGGAAAAAAGATTCAGGCATAAAAGTTATCAGCGGGGACGGTCTCTCTGACACAATATAAAACATCCCGGACACAGAAGATGTGTCCGGGATATTTTTATGCCGATTTTTCGGCGAATTTTCGGTTTACCGCGCGATAAAGGAATGTCAGCGCGATACCGGCCAGCGCGAATACAATGGCGATCGGGAACGAGGGGCGATAGGAGCCAAACTCGCTGAAGATCTTCTGCATCGCCAGCGGGCCGACAACTCCGGCCAGCGAGAAGCCGATGAAGAGAATGCCATAGTTGAGCGCGCTGTACTTCACGCCGAACTGGTCGCTCGTGAACGCGGGATAAACGCCCATAAACGAGCCGTAGCTGAAGCCGATGAGGCAGATGCCGGCGCGGAAGAGGAACGTGTTCCCGTTCGAGCCGCTGAGATATATGGCCAGCAGCGAGAGCGCCATGAGCACGAATACGAACGTGATCGTCCGGATGCGCCCGATCTTATCGGAGATCCAGCCGACAACGATGCGGCTGCCGGTGTTGAAGAGCGCATATGTAGAGACGACGAGCGCCGCGGCGCTGCTGGACATGCCGAGCATCGTCTGCGCAATGGCGGACGCCTCGGAGATCATCATGAGCCCAATGGTCGCGCCGATGAACATCATGCCGAGCATAACGTAAAAGATCGGCGAGGCGAGCATTTGAAGCGCTGTCGTATCCCGGCCGGACCCGGCGGCTGCGCTGCCGCTGCCGTCCCAGCCGGTGGGCGTATAGTCGTCCGGGCAGTTGAGAATGAAGAGCGAGCAGAGCCCGCCGAGGACGATGATGACAAGGCCGAAAATGGTAAACGCACTGGATATCCCGACGGAACGGTTGAGCGCGTCGGCGACGGGCGGGATGATAACGGAGCTGATGCCGTAGGACGCGGTGCTGATGCCGCCGATGAGCCCCTTTTTATCCGGGAAGAACTTCACCGCCGTGCTGACGGTGCAGACATACCCGAGACCGTTGGCCAGTCCGCCGATGACGCCAAAGCCGAAAATGACGGCCAGCACGCTGCGGGCCATGCCGCAGACGAGGAAACCGGCGCCGAACAGGACGACCCCGACAAAAATGATCCGCCGCGCACCGATCTTCTTTTCCAGATAGCCGCCGGCGATCATCGTGATAAAGGTCAGAGAATTGGAAAAGGAAAACGCCAGCGCAAGATCGGCGGCGGTCATGGCCGTGCCGTGCAGAGCGTTGAGGTGTTCGGCCATGGGCCCGGCAAAAACGCTCCACGCGTACAGTCCGCCAAGACAGAGATTGGCGATGCAGCACGCCGCAAGAACACGCCAGCGGCGCTGCGTGAGCATTTGGTTTCGTTCCTGGATCGTCATAGTGATTTCTCCTGTAAAAAGATTCAAAAGCCGTATAGCTGCGCACTATACGGCTCTTGAGCGCATGGATCGAAGGGAGGCAGTAAGCAAATGGGAAGAATCGGATACTCTGGTCAGAATTTTTTAAAGAGTCGCGTGAATTTGGCCTTATTCTGTTCTTTGGCCAGCTTCCGCTCGTTTTCGGCAATGCTTCGGCGGGTCTTGTTCTGCGCGACGGAGGATCGTAATATCACAAAGGTCGTCTTGTTCGGGCCGCTCTCCACCGTGACGGTATCCTCGGTCAGGTCGATGACCTTGGCTACCATGCCGCCGTCGGTGACGATCTTGTCGCCGATCTCCATGCTGTCGCGTTCCAGCTCGATCTGCCGTTTTCTCTTCACGTCCGGACGGATCATGATGAAATAGGCGGCGATGAGCATAATGCAGCCGATCACAAGGCTGCCGCCGAGACTGTAGCCGCCGGTCGAAGCGGCCGTTTCTTCCGCGGCGAGCGCGGGAAGCGTGAGCAGTGCGGTGAGCGGGATTCCCCAAAGAAAAGACCGGAAGGTATGGTTTCTTTTCATAGCAATTCCTTTCCTCTGTAGCGATTTTCTGCCGGCGCAGTCCCCAACAAAACAGCCGCGTCGCAGCCGAAAAGGAGGGGCCGCATACTCCCCTTTATGCCAAAGGGGAGTATGGCGATCGTTGCGTGGGGTTCGGAGGCGTGCGCGCTCGCCTGGCAGCAATCAGGGAGCGTGCTGTGCCGATGCTGGGATAGGGATAGGGGGGCGCAAATGAGAGACAAAATGATAGGGGATGAAGGGAGGGGGAAGATATACAAAAATTAATAGGATGGATATACTGAAAGAGCTTGAGAGCGGAGCGGTTTAATGCTCCAGAGAGATGATCTTGGTGTTTTCCGTCGCGCGGATCTCGTCAACGGTGCGGATGGCGTCCATGTAGCCGCCGATCTCCTCGTAGGTCTCCTTTGTCATGGTGACCTCGAGCGGCGTCACGCCGGCGGGCGTGGGGACCCAGGAGAATGCTCCCTCGGGGCAGTCATCCACACTGCATTCCGCCGTGATGCCGCCGCCTTCCCAGATGTGGGCGGGACGGCCGCAGATCGTGTAGAGCACCTTACCCTCCTTGAGAGCCTTGTTGACATTGATGGGGCTGACGTGGGAGATAACGTTGCGCACGCCGCCGCCGAAACCGGCGCAGACGGACACATTGCAGAGGCACGGCTCGCAGTTGCTGTGGATGAGATCGATGACGGCCTGCACCTCGGGCGGGATCGGCTGGCGGACAAGATTGCGGTCCTCGTCTGCAACATAGAACGCCGCGCGCTCGACCGTCGGCTCGGTGACGATCACGCGCATGCCCGGCCACGCCTTTGTCTTGTCGACATCGGCGAATACGTCGTCGGGATTCGTGATGTTCGAGCCGCCCCAGCCTTCGCCGGGCTCACCGAACCAGCGTCCGGGTGAGCTGTAGGTGCCGGCGGGGGTGATGCCGCTGTCGCGGAAGCCGTAGCGCAGACCGCTCGTCGTGTGGGTGGACATTTTGGCGGTGATGTCATAGTCGATGGTGATGCACTCGTCCACGACCTTGATCCAGTGCGGAGCGTAGGCGGAGGAGACCATCGAGCCGCAGCCGATGCGCATGAACTGCGCCTGCTTGCCGTCGACGATGGGGGGCTGGCCATGCTGGAGCACGAGCTTCTTGACCGTGTCGGTGCTGACGGTCACGGGGCGCTTGTTGAGCAGGTCGCTGACCGTGCGCGTGACCATGAAGCCGCCGGCGCCGGTGTTGAGCTCCGCGCCGCCGAAGTAGAGCATGCGCGAGCCGTATTCCGCGGTGTTCACGTAGCCGACAATCACGCCGTTGCGGCGGATGGGGGAGCCGTTCGAACCGATGTTTTCATCGGTGTCGACCTTGACGCGCGCACCGTTGAAGGAGAGAACCGTCTCCGTCGCGCAGGTGATAACGTCCAGATCGCCCACCTTTGCCTCCGCCACGATCTTGGATGGGGTGTTGGTGGAGTAGAGATTCGTTCCGGCGCCGAACGCGCTCACGAGCGGGCGGTCGGGCAGGCCGGTGAGATTGTTGATGCGGATCTCGGAGGGATCAACGATGTTGATCGGCTCGATACGTACAAGTTTTCCGTTCTCGTTGCGGAAGCGCTGGCAGGAGCCCAGGCAGCCCTCGGGCACGTTGCAGTGCACGGGGCAGCAGTTGCACCGGACGCTTCCTTCCGGAACGTCGATCTTCTCCACGGCTTCCTTGCGGCAGACCTTGAAGCAGATGTTGCAGCCGACGCACTTGTCGTTGATGGCCGCCTTGCGGTCGACGACATGGATGGCGCCGGTCGGGCAGTTGCGCTCGCAGATACCGCAGCCGACGCATTTCTCGGTGAGGACGCGGCAAATGTTTCCCATGTGAAACTCCTTCCAGGCTTACAGCTTGGTGTAAACCGGTTTTTTCTTCGGCGGGGCCATATTCTTGCACTTGGCAAGGGCGGGCGCGCCGTTGATGAACGTTCCGGCAACACTGGGAACACGGCCGTAACCGAGCGTGCCCAGCATATCGGGCATGATGCTGCCGGTGGAGGTCATCAGAAAGTCGGCGGTCATGCCGTCGGCGATGACGCCGTGGTCAAGACCGTAGCAGCGGGCAACGTTGCCGCTGGCCATCGCGAAAACCTTCTCGGGCGCGAGATCGGTGTTCTGCGCAATGGCGGCCATCTGGATCCAGAGGCCCATCGGCGAGAAGCCGGACATGGACGGCACGTTCGTGCCAAGCAGCATCCGGTCGGCCGTGCCGGCCTCGGCGGCCCAGCGCGCGATCTTGATGAGCTGTGGCTCGCTGCCGTTGGAGAGGCAGTCAAACCAGTACTTACCGCTCTGCACGAGCTTTTTGACCGTCTCGTCGCCGAGCGGAGTGGGATCGCCGTTCACGGCGGTGAGCACGTCGGGCGCGATGCGCTCGATCTCTTCATAGGTGTAGGCAACGCCGTCAGCGGTGCAGGGGGCGGCGCAGTGGAGCGTCGTGACGAAGCCGTGAGCCTTCGCCATCGCAACGAGACGCGCAGCCTCCTCCACATCCTTCACATCGCTCATGCCGATCTCACCGACGACATGGACGCCCTGCGCGGCGAGCTCGGCAAAGTCGGCGTCGGTCATGCCGTGCTGGAGCATCACCGCTCCGGCGTGGATTTTGGCGAAGGAGGGGTGGTTGTGATCCCAGTAGTACTTGGAATAAATGGCCTGCGCCTTGGCGGAGACGACGTCTCCGGCGGCGCCGGCGAAGTTGTGTCCGCCGAGGCTGACAAGACTCGTGATGCCCGCACCGGCGTAGTTGTCTACCCAGTCGTAAGCCTTGTAGGCTTCGAGATAGTTCGCAAGAGGCGGGTGGGCGTGGGCGTCGATGATGCCCGGGCAGAGCGTAAGGCCGTTCGCGTCGATGTCGAGCGTGTAGTCGAGCGCGGGCGCGTCGGCGCGGCTGCCGATAAAGACGATCTTATCGCCGTCGGTGCAGACGGTATCCCCGGCCAGAATGGGGTTTTCAAAGTCACCGGACAGGATCGTTCCGATGTTGTGGATCAAAGTTTTGCTCATATCCGTCAATACCTCTCTTTCTTGCTCAGAGCCGGACGGCGGCGCGCTTGGCGGGCGCCGTGTTGACCTTGTCGCCGGAAACGAGAATCTCGCCGTCCATGAAAACCGCGCTCACGCCCGGGACGACACCGGCCTTCAGGCTGTCGGCCGCGGTCTCATAGGCAGAGCCGAGAGGTGCGTCGCAGAGAATAATGTCGGCCGCGTAGCCGGTCTTGATGGTGTTGCTCGTGATGCCGTAGCACGCGGCGGTGTTGCCGGAGCCTGCCGCAACGGCAATCTCCGGTTCCAGACCGCAGTAGCCGCACAGAAGCGCCATGACCTCCCACACACCGTGCGGGAAAATGCCGTAGCCAGACGGGGTGTCCGTGCCGAGGATAAGGCGGTTGAACGCGTTGCGCTCGCGCATCATGTCGATGAGCGCCTGCCAGAACTTCGGCGACGGGCGATTGACCGCGCAGATCTCCATCATCGCGTTCGGCAGCTCGTCCAGGAAGCGGCGCATGCCGTCGATGGGGATGCCGCCGCCGGCGACGTGGCAGATCACGTCCGGCTTAATGCCGAGAATGCGCTCGGTGTTCATGCCGGTGGAACCGGCGAGGAACGTTGCGCCCGTGTGGGTCATCGTGCGCACGCCGTACTTGCGGCCCCACTCGGCCATGGGTCCGGCGGTTTCCGGGTCAACGGCGTTGCCGAGACCGAACTCGCCCGCGTGGATGACGCCGATATCGTGCAGGTGCTTGAAATCCTCTTCGGTCAGACCGATGACGGGGATGATCGCGCCGCCGTACACCTTCGCGCCGCCGGGGCGGTAGCTCGAATAGATGCGGTGCGAAAGCTCCGCGAGCGCCTTGACGCCTTCGGGGTCGGAGGGGCGGTGGGGAACGTGGGTCTCACCGGCGGAAATGATGCCGGTGATGCCGGAGGCGGCGTAGGCGTCCAGATACTGCATCGTGCTCTGGCGCGGCGCCCACTCGGCGATGGAAACGTGAACGTGGCTGTCAATGAGGCAGGGCATGAGCGTAGAGCCCTTCGCGTCGTAAACGACGGCGTCCTCCGCGGTCAGTCCCGTGCCGATCTCCTGAATGACGCCGTCCTCGATGAGAACGGAATCGGCGCTGAGGATCGGCTCGTGAATGTCGCCGGAAAGCAGGCAGCCGATATTGCGGATCAGCGTTTTGCTCATAGTTGATCTCTCCTTATTTTTACTGGAGGATTATTCCTCGACGTACTTCGTGTTCTTGACGGCGTAGGCGCGCATCTCAATATGCATGTTGGGGGCGAGCAGGCCGAGCTGGAACGTGGAACGGGTGGGCGGGCACTTCACGTCGGCAAAGAACTCATTCCAGACGTCGTTGAACTCCTTGTACCAGCGCACGTCGTTGATGTAGACCTCGATGGAGATGAGATCCTCGAGCGTGGCGCCCGCGGTCTCGAGAATGGTCTGGATGTTCTTCAGGCACATGAGAGCCTGGTCATGCATGCCGACGGCCCACTCGTTGGTGACGAAGTCCTTTGGGGAAACGCCGGAGGTGATGATATAATCGCCGATCTGGAGGACGGAGTTCAGCTTGTGAACGGGAACCTTGATCCCTTCGCCGCGGATGACTTTCTTTTCGAGCATGTTGAATACTCCCTTTCTAAAAAATTCTAATTCCGAATCAAAAAAGTTACACACCGGTATACCGGTTATCTCGAGCCTACACGCTTTGCCGGAAAATGTCAAGAGAAAAATTTTACTTTGTGAGTTAAGTACAAAATGTCAACACAACGCTGTTGGTAATTGCTAAATTGTCAAAACTGGCTTGACTTTGCCGAAAAATGCGAATATAATTCAACCAGTTCAACAAAATCATGGCTGTGGACACGGCTGGATCCGCTGAGTTTTCGATACGGGCAGCGCCCCGCGTAAGAATGAAATACAACTGAAATACAACGGATGCAGCTTTTAGCCCACGGTTGTTTTATTTTTTAACCGGTATACCGGTGTATCAAATGAATTAAGAAGTGCAAATCCCTCGGGTGGAGAGGAAAAAATACCGATTCTAATAAAAAAGGAGGAAAAGCATGAAGATCCTAAAAATCGAAAAATGGTGGCTGATCCTGGGTCTGGGCGTTTACGCGCTGTACAACATTCCCGGCGTACCGGCCTATGGCGATGCCCGCGGCGCCGTCATCTGGAACATTCTGGGCTTTGTACTGATGTGGAGCATTAACTATATATTTAAATATTTAATGCGAAGATCGAGAAGATCTACAAGCCGGCGAAGACCAGCGAAGAGTTCCAGCAGGAAAACTACGCCATGGACGCGGCCCGCGCCAAAGCGGAAGCGGAATGGGACGCGCAGCTTCTCGCGGAGAAAGCGAAGAAAAAGAGCGGCAAATAACGGCTGGCCAGAAAACGGCCGCCTGCCTCATCACCGGGCAGCCCGGCACAACCCCTACCGACAACCGGATAGACAAGAAAAAGAAAGAGAGGGCAACATATGCTTTCATCCGCTGAGTTTTGGCTGACAATTATATGTTACATTGTCTTTATCCTCGGCATCGGTTCCTATATGAACTACCGCAACTCCAAAAAGCACGGCGCGGGACAGCTCTTCACCAGTAAGCTGAGCTGGCCGCAGGCCGTTATGACGTACATCGCTTCCCTTATGAGCGTCTGGCTGTTCTTTGCCGGCCCGGGCGGCTACTTCAAGGGCGGTTTCGTGTACTGGTGCGCCGAAATGACATGGATCCCCATGTACATGATCATTGCGCACTTCGTTTCCAATAGGATCTGGGCGCTTTCGCGCAAGCGCAACTATGTTACCTGCGCGGACTTCTACTGCGACCGCTTCCAGGGCAAGGGCAGCAAGCTGCTCCGCGCTCTGATCGCGCTGATCTACCTTATCTCCGCGTTCCCGTATGTCACCTCCGTTATCGCGGCCATCGCCCAGGGCGGCGTCCGCGTTTCCGGCGGCAACCTGAACTACGGCGCGGTCATCCTCGTGCTCGGCTTCGCCATGGTCGCCTTCACGGCCATCGGCGGCTTCAAGTCCGTGGCGCTCACCGATACCATCCAGGGCATCGTGTACATGATCGTCATGTGGGGCATCGCCCTGATCGCTCTCTGGTTCGGCTTCAAGGGCAGCCTGAAGGACTGCATCCAGAGCATTCTCACCACCAGCGGCGACGCGTACTTCTCCTATCCCGGCCCGCGCGGCTGGGTGCCGTATGACTACCGCTTCGGCTATCCGTTTGCGATGTTCGTCGGCTACTCCATCATGCTCCCGCACATTTTCGTCCGCGCCTGCTACGCCGGCAAGGATCTCCACACCCAGCGCATGCTCGGCAAGATCACCCCGATCATCCGCTTCTTCGTGTGGACGGGCTGCTTCGTCGTCGGTATTGTGTGCTTCGGTCTCCTGCCCGATCTGGAGACCAGCCAGGCCGAGTACGTTATCCCGTTCCTGATCGAATGGCAGATATTCCCGAGCAACCCGATCCTCGGCCATGTGCTGATGATCGCGTTCTTCTGCGGCGCCTGCGGCGTCGGTCTGTCCACGGCGGATTCCTACCTTCTTTCCGCCGCCTCCATCGTGACGGACGACTTCCTTGTCAATCTCTTCGGTCTCAAGCTCACGAGCAAGGCTCGCGTCACGCTCGGCCGTCTCATCGTGTTCATCGTCGGTATGGGCGGTGTTGTCATGGCCATCAAGCCGCCCGAGCTTATCTCCACCATGATCATGTTCTCCATCGGCATGACGATGCCGCTCTTCTCGGTGCTTGTTATCGGCATGTACTGGAAGAAGGCGACAACCACCGCCGCCTGGGTCTCCACCATTGTCGGCATGATCGGCATCTGGGTCACCTATATCCCGATGGGCAAGGGCAACACCTACTATGGCGCGATCGGCATGGCCTTCTCGGCGGTGTCGATGATCGTTGTCTCCCTGCTTACCTACAAGCCGGAAAATGAGAATCCTGCGTTCTTTGAGGATTTGGAAGACAGCCTCAAGGAAGTGTACGTCGTAGATCCTGCGGCGAAATGAATCGGTCCGTCCCGTCCGGCGGTCTCCGCCGGACGGGAGACTCCACCCCAGGGAAACCTGTACGCATCCCCGGAAGATCTGCCATAAACGGCTTCCGGGGACATGCATTTCTTTTGAAGCCGACCGGCGGAAACGCCGTTTACATAGGAAATAAGCCATATAGGTCCATGATTTTGGATCCATGCAGAACAAAACAGACGAAAAGGGGGATTTTTATGTCTGTTACGGTGACGATCAACGCCAAACCCTACGAGGTGGCGGATGAGCACCTGGAAATGAGCCTTCTGCGCTATCTGCGCGAGGTGCTCGGTCTGACCGGCGCGAAGTGCGGCTGTGATCGCGGCCAGTGCGGAAGCTGCAACGTGCTCATCGACGGCGAGTGCCGCCGTTCGTGCCTTTTTAAAATGAAAAAACTTGACGGCAAGGACATCCTGACCGTGGAAGGCCTTGCCGACGGCGACAAGCTCCATCCCATTCAGGAGAGCTTCATCGTGGAAGGCGTCATGCAGTGCGGCTTCTGTACGCCCGGCCAGATCATGGCGGTGGCGGCGCTGCTGCGCAAAACGCTCACGCCCACCCGCGAGGAGATCGACAAAGCGTTCAAGGGCGTGCTGTGCCGCTGCGGCTCGTATCCGCGCGTCATCAAGGCCATCCACCGCGCCGCTGCGATTATGCGCGGCGACGAATGGACGGACGAAAAGCGCGTTTTTGACGATGTGATCGGCAGCTCGTACCCGATGGTGGACGCCGTCGGAAAGGTGACGGGCAGCCTGAAATACGTGGACGACTACTATGTTCCCGGTATGCTCTGCGGCAAGGTCGTCTGGTCGGAGGAGCCGAGCGCCCAGCTTCTGGGCATCGATGCCTCGGAAGCGCTTGCCATGCCGGGCGTGGTGCGCGTGCTCACGCACGCCGACTGCCCGGATCTTTACTACGGCCCGCTGACGATGGACGCGCCGGTGCTCTGCGGCGGCCGTATCCGCAGCCGCGCCGAACCGCTTGCGCTCGTGCTTGCGGAAACGCAGGAGATCGCCAACGCCGCGGCCAAGCTCGTGAAGATCGACTATGAGATCCTCCCCGCGGTATTTTCGCCGCGCGAGGCGCTCGCGCCCGGCGCGCCGAGCGTTACGACCGATTACGCCAAGCCCGGCATTCCCATTGCCGGCCATCCCGCGCGGGAGTCGGACGGCAACGTGACGCTCAAGCTGCATATCGGCAAGGGCGATGTGGAAAAGGCGTTCGCGGAAGCGGCGGTCGTCATTGACGAGGAATACACCTCCCAGCGCATCGAGCACGGCTACATCGAGCCCGAGTGCTCCATCACCGTGCCGCTCGAAAACGGGCGCTATGTGAACTACAGCAACTCGCAGGCCGCCTTCGGCGCACGCGACAACTGTGCCCGCGCTCTCGAGTGCGACCCGGAAAAGGTGAACTTCTGCCAGATCCAGGTCGGCGGCTCGTTCGGCGGCAAGGGCGACCATCTCTTCCGTCTGCTCTCGTGCGTCGGCACGCGGGTCACGGGGCGCGCCGTGCGCGTCACGCTCTCGCGCGAGGACTCCCTGCGCTATCATAACAAGCGCCATCCGTTTGAAATGCGCGAAAAGCTCGCGGTCGCTGCGGACGGACGTATTCTCGGCCTGCAGAACTATCTGCTCGGCGACGGCGGCGCGTATACCTACTTCAGCACGCGCGTCATGCCGCAGGCCGTCTGCTTCAGCAGCGGTCCCTATGTCATCCCGAATTTCGATTCGACCGGCGTTGTGGCGTTCACGAACAACGTTTCCTCTGGCGCGATGCGCGGCTACGGCACGCCGCAGTGCCTGTTCGCCGTCGAGAGCGCCGTGGACGAGGCCTGCCGCAAGCTCAATATGGATCCGTTTGCGTTCCGCCGTCTCAACGGGCTCTATCCCGGCGCGGAATGCGGCGACGGCCAGCTCGCCGTGGACGGCCACGCCTACATCGCCACGCTCGATGCGGTGGAAAAGCGCGTAAAGGAAGTTCTTCTTCCCATGAAGGAGGCCGACCCGACGATCGGCATCGGCGTGGCGTCCGCGTGGCGCCATACGTCCGGCGGTCTCGGCCCGGACGAGGATTCGAACGCCGATCTGGATTTCCAGGACGACGGCACGTTCCTCCTGCGCATCTGCGTGGCCGAAATGGGCAACGAAACGCAGATCTCCATGGCACAGCTCACGGCCAAGGCGATGGATGTCCCGTTTGAGACCATCCGTCTCGGCGTGATGGAAACGGACAAGCTCTCCTGGGGCGGCTCGGTCATGTCCAGCCGCGGCACGTTCCTCTGGGGCCATAACGCCATCGGCGTTGGCGAGAAGATGGTGCACGCGATCAAGGATTTCCTCGCGCGCTACTTCAGCTGCGGCGAGGAGGAGTTCGACTTCCGCGGCGGCATCGTTTACCGTAACGGCGAGCAGCTCTACACGCTGCCGGAGCTCGCGAAGCTCTGCAAGGCCAAGGGCGTGAAGCTGACGGTGCACGACTACCACCGCCTGCCCAAGACCATGTGGCCGCGCGAGGACTGCAACGAAAACCATGCCGTTGCGCCGAAGGACTACCGCATCCACGATACGAACTCGTATCTGACGCTCGCCGTGGCCATCAAGGTCGACCCCGTGACGAAGCGCATCAAGGTGCTCAAAATGATCGAGGCCGCCGACATTGGAACGGTCATCAACCCCGAGGCGGCGCGCCGTCAGCTCGAGGGCGGCATGATCATGACGCTCGGCATGGCGCTCGACGAGGACTTCGTTGTGGAAAACGGCGTGAGCAAGACCGATATGCTCTCCAAATACAAGATGATTCAGATGGACGGCACGCCGGACATGGAGATTATCCTCGTTGACAACTATGACCCGATTGGCCCGATGGGTGCGAAGGGCGTCGGCGAGATGGGGATGCTTCCCGTCTGCCCGGCCATCGCCAACGCCTATTACGACGCCACGGGCGTGCGCATCCGCAGTCTTCCGCTGCATAAGCATCTGCCCCCAAAGGAATAAAACAGAGATTCTTCTGCAGCAGAGAAATGCGGCGCCGGTCTTCAGACCGACGCCGCACTTTTCGTTGAGAAAAAACAGGCTCTTCGCAGATGAGAGAGCCTGTTTTGCTTCATAAGAATGAGAACAGTATCCCACCCGGTGTGTTTTTACCGGGTGGATATTTTTGTACTGAGATTCTCCGGTTATCCGAAATACTTCTCGGCGTCCTCGGCAGAGAGGCCGAAGAGGGTGATGGCGTCGTTTTTCATGCGCTCGCCGCGGCCGGAGATGAAGCGCTGGATATTCCGCATCTGTGCCTCGAAAAGCGTCGGGTTCTGGCCCCAGCGTGCAAGATCGCGCGCGCTCTCCGGCTCGACGATTGCGCGGAGCTCATCGATCGTCTTCTGTGCGTTCTCGTCCGAGAGCGGTCCGCGCAGCATTTCGCCGAGGCGCGTGAGGAACATGTCGTTGAATTCGGTGTTGTACAGCAGCGCCGAGGGGATGATGCCGTGAAGGAGATACCCGTCAAAGCCGATGAGGTATGTGTTCGCGGTGATCATCGTGAGATCCATGTCCGCGAGACCGTAGATATACTTTCCGTTTTCGTACTCCGGGCTCGCGTAGAAGCGGACGTTTTCGTAAACGTCCAGATCGCCCGACCAGCACTCGAGAATGAGCCAGTCGATCACCTCCGGCACGTCGAGATGCTCCTGAATGTATGCCCATGCGTCCGGCTGGCTGAGATCGTGGCTGCGCGCGTAGTCCAGAAGCTGACTCCACGCGGTGTCGCCTTCAAACTCGCCCGTCTGCATATCGACGGTGTCGGCATCCACGCCCTTGTGGGAGGCAAAGTATTCCTCGCTGTGGTGCTCACGGATGGCGTAAATGCCCCAGTATTCGCCGTTGAGGAAGAGTGTGACGTACCGGTAATTCTGCGCGGGAACGTCCGTATAGTCCATGGCGATGCGGGCGAAGAACTCGTCGCGCATATAAGAGGTGTAGGTATCTTCCACGCTCGCGCGCAGGAGCAGGGACGAAAACTCCGTCACGACGCCGTCGCCGAATACGTCGTAATTCAGCTCCCCGTCGTACCGGCCGCGGAATTTGAGCGTGAACGACTTCTTCTCGCTCACGCGGCGGCTCGTGCGGCCGTGCATGCGGATGCCGCAGTCGATGGAAAACTCCCCGCCGTCCTCGTACATGGCGACGGTCGCCTCGCGCTCCCATTTTCCACTCCACGCCTGCTCGTGGTTCACATAGATGCCCTGCGGCCCGGTGAGATTGTCCGGGTCGGTCACGAGACTGACGATGGGCAGCGAGCTGTTCTCGCGCAGGAAGTACGACCATGTTGCCGGTTTGCTCGGCAGCTCGTCCGCCGGGAAGCTCGCGGCGCGGACAATCGTGGTCTCGGTGATCGTGATGGGGGAGAGATAGGCCGCATCGGCCTCCGTCGGGTCGCTGCCGTCGAGCGTATAGTGGACGTTCTCGCCGGAAAGCACCAGCGTGAGGCTCTCGGCATCGTCGTACACGCCCGCGGCGACGTCGGACGTGGGTTTTTCCGCCACGGAGCGGCGGCCCTCGCCGTTATCCTCGCCGCGGCTGGACGCGGCAAAATAGAAATAGCCGTCCTCGCCGTCCATGCGGCCATAGCTGCCGCCGGACGGGATCTCGCGCAGGAACGCCCAGTCGCAGAGCGCGCCGGAGGCGTCGAAGAGATAGAGCTCGTCGCGCTGCGCGCTGAGAGAGACGTTTTCCAGCGCAAATACGAAGCTCTCGCCGGGGGCGAGCGCTGCATCGGGCAGCGCGTCGCGCGCCGGCTCCTTGAGCTTGTCCGAGAGCGTGTACCCGGTCAGATCGATCGGCTGCGAGGACACGTTTTTCAGCTCCACCCAGTCGGACGAGCCTTCCTCATAGACAACGATCTCCCACAGCAAAAGCGGCGAGGTGCGCGTGTCGGTCTCGCAGTATTCGGCGTAGCCCGCGGCGGTATTTTCAAACCCCGGGGACGGGAAATCCGAAACGGTGATGCTGCCGTCCGGCCGCATGGCGAGCGAGGCACCGTCCGGCACATCCTCGATCTTCACGCGGCAGAACTCCGCGCCGTTCCCGGTCGAGAGAATGACCGTGTCGCCGTCGGTGAGAGAGAAGTTCGTGTGCAGCTCGCCCTCGGTGCGGTTTTTGCCGGAGGCAAAGATCACCGCGTATTCTCCCGGCGCGAGCGTCAGCGCCGGGATCTTCCATTTGTCCGGCACATCCTCGCTGTCCGAGAGATACCAGCCCGAAAGATCCACGCTCGTCTGGCCAAAGTTTGCGATCTCGATCCAGTCGGAGAGATCGCCGTCGCTGTCGGCGAGCGTGCCGCGGTTGTGCGCCATGACCTCGGTGATGTAAATTTCGTCGTTTTCGTATCCGCCGGAGCGCAGCCATGCCTCGTACCCGGCGTCATCGTTGGAGTATCCCGGCGTCGGGCGAGTGGAAACGGCCCACTCGCCGTTTTCCTTCACGTAGGCCATATTTTTTTCCAGAGCGGGAAGCTCCACGCTCTCGCTCTCCGCGCCGGAGGGGGCCGTGAGCACGACTGTCTCGCCGCCCGCGCTCGCAAGCGCGAAGGAGGCGTAATCCGCGCCCTCCACGCCGGGGGCGCACCAGACGATCCGGTATTCGCCCGCGCCGAGCATTTCGTCCGGGAAGGTGTACTTTGTTTTGTTTGCGCGGTCGGAGAGCTTGTAGCCGGAGAGAGACACCGGCGAATCCGAGGGGTTATGTACCTCGATCCAGTCGTAGTAATTCCCGTCCGGCGCGACAAAGAGCGAGTTGGAGGACACGATCTCGCTGAGCTCCAGCGTGCCGCCGCTGCGCTGCGCGAGCGCCTCCTGCCATGCCTTTGCGCCCGCGTCGTTGTTCGGGTAGCCAGGCGTCGGCGTGTCGGAGGGGACGAGAGAGCCGTCACTGCTGCGGACGAGAGACTGTCCCTTCCGGCACTCAACGGTCACGGCACTGTCGAGCACCGTGCGGTTTTCGTTCATGAGACACACCGTCTCGCCGCCCGCCCTGCGCAGCGCGAAGGGCGCGTAGTCGCCCTCCTCGTCCGGCGAGCACCACACGACGAGATACCCCCGCGCCGGGACGACCGTCCCCGCCGGGAAGCAGTATTTGCCCTTTCCCGCCTCGTCGGAGAGATAGTACCCGGCAAGAGAAAAGTCCCTTGAGGACGTATTTTCGATCTCCACCCAGTCGCAGAGAACGCCCTCGTCGTTCGGGCAGGACGTATTGTCGGTCATGACCTCGCTGATGTGGACGCTGTAGCCGCCATCCCACGCCGGGCGCTGGTTATGGCGCACCACGGCCACGAGCGCGAACGCCGCCGCGGCGATGACCGCGAGCACGATCAGCCAGAGAATGATCTTCTTTCTGTCTTTTGCGTTTGTCATAGCGTTTCCTCCGCTCATTCCTTCAGCCGCGCGTCCGCCGCTGCGGCGCGCAGCCCCGCGAGGCACATGCGGCTGACGATATCGGATACCTCCTCGATCAACTGCCGGCGCTCGGAATTGAACCAGCTCTGATACACCGCCACCATGCCGGAAATGGAATAGTTCATCATGACCTCCATCTGATCCGGCGGCATATCGACCCGGCTGGCGAACATGTCCTGCGCCTTTTGCTGAAGCGTCTGGCGGATCTTATGCGCCAGACCCGCGTTCCGGCTGGAACGGAGCAGTGCGCCGTAAAAATCCATGTCGCTGTTGATGATCTCCGTGAGCTTTACGAACACCGCGTACGGGTTTTCGATAAAATCGATCCCCTGCATCGCCGTTTCAAACGTGCGGATGACCTCGTTTTCCAGCTCGTCCACCAGTTCGTACACGCCGCGGTAGTTGTTGTAAAACGTTTTGCGGTTGATCATCGCGCGCGAGGCGATGTCCGTGACGGTGATGTCGTCCATGTTCTTTTCGGTCAGCAGCTCCGCGAACGCCGTGTGGATCGCCCGCTTCGTTTTCATGACGCGAAGATCGCTCTTCCGGTTTGCCGGTTCCATCGTGCGCCCTCCTTAAAAATCGGATTCTACATCTTTTTCGTCAAGTGTGGAATAATCTTCATCGGGTGATTTCTTTGAGACTTCCGCCACGGTTTGGCAGGCGCGTGTCCATTGCCTCGCCGCGGATTCTTTCCTATTATAATACACACACGTTACATAAAGCAAGCAGGGGAGAGAAAACTGTTGAAGGTATTGATTTTAAGCTGCGACACGGGCGAGGGGCACAACAGCGCCGCGGCCGCCGTCGCCGGGGCGCTGACGCGCCGCGGTATCGAAAACCGGGTCTTTGACCCGCTCGTGCTCGCCGGAAAGTATGCCGAGCGCTTCGTGTCCGGCGCATACACCGCCATTATGAAAAACGCCCCCTCGGCGTTTAATGCGCTTTACCGCGCGGGGGATATCTACAGCTCTACCGGCATCACCTCGCCGGTCTACCACGCGAACGCCCGGTATGCGGCGAACCTCCGCTCCTTCATCGAAACGAACGGCTACGACCGCGTGGTGTGCACCCACCTCTACCCGATGGAGACCATGACTGCCATCCGCAAGGCCGGGGACTTCACCGTGCCGTGCTACGGCGTGCTGACGGACTACACCTGCATCCCGTTCCTCGCGGAGACCGATCTGGACGGGTATTTCATCGCGCACGAGGATCTGCGCGCCGAGCTTGTGGAAAAGGGCATACCGTCAGAGCGCATCATCGTCACCGGCATCCCGGTGGACGAAAAGTTTGCGGACCGCATGGACAAGGCGGCGGCGCGGAACTATCTCGCCATACCGCAGCAGCAGGATGTGTTCCTCGTCATGAGCGGCGGCATCGGCGTCGGGAACGCGGGCGCGATCTGCGACGAGATCCTTCTTCGGCACGACGATGGGGCGTACACGGTCTACATCCTCGTCGGGCGCAACAGCGATCTCAAGCGGACGCTCGAGGAAAAGTACGCCGGAAACGAGCATGTCCGCATCGTCACGTTCACGAAAAAGGTGAACGTATACATGAACGCTGCCGACGTGATGATCTCCAAGCCCGGCGGGCTTACGAGCACCGAGGCCGCCGTGGCGCAGGTGCCGCTCGTGCAGCTCCTCGTTTACACCGCGTGCGAAGCGCCGAACATCGCGTTTTTTGCCTCCCACGGCCTCTCCGAGCGCGCGGAGAACGCCGCGGACGCCGCGGAAAAGGCCGTTGCCCTCGCACGGGATAAGGAAAAAGCCGAGCGGATGCGCGAGGCGCAGCGCCATACCATCGCGCCTGACGCCGCCGATAAAATTGCGGAAAGGATGCTGCTGTCATGACCGGAAACGAAGCGCTTCTCACCTTTGCCCTGATCGCCGGGGGCTTTCTGCTCGGCGGCGTGATGTTCAGCCGCACCCTGCCGAAGCTCCTTACCGGGAAGGACGTCTGCGCGCTGCGCGCCGATAAGAATCCGGGCGCGGCCAACGTGTTCGCCGTATGCGGCGTGCCGATGGGGCTTTTGTGTCTCGCACTTGACATGCTCAAGGCGTATCTCCCCGCGTCGCTCGCGGCGCGGTATCTCGATACGCAGTCGGTGTGGTTCGCGCTCGCAATAGCCGCGCCCGTGCTCGGCCACGCCGTCGGCGTGTTCAACGGCTTCCACGGCGGCAAGTGCATCTCCTCCGCGTTCGGCGCGATGCTTGCGCTCGCGCTCATGGATGTCTCCGTGACGGGACTGCTGCTTCTGGCCGGGCTCTATATCTTCTTCTCCGTTGTCGTGGAGATCCGCCCGCACCGGCTGCGGAGCATGCTCGTATTCGCGCTTTACGGCGTGAGCGCCGCAGTATTTTACTCGCTCCATGGCGAGGACGCTCTCGCGCTCGGCTGCGGCATCATCGCCGTGATAGGCGTTGCGCGCCACACGCGCCGCTTCTGCGTTGCCGAGGACGAAAAGCCGCACATCTCCAATTCGGAGTTCTGAATCAAAGTTGTCAGCGGGGACGGTTCCCGCTGACGACTTTTTTGAAAAAAGTATTGATGGTCCAAAGAAAAAAGACAGTTTTTTCCATGGACGAGTTGACAAAGGGATAAGAAATTTGGTACGATATACCGGTATCATATCTCGTGAGGAGTGAGTCACATAGCACCGATCCGTCGGCTTCAGGATGAAGCATATGATTATTTAAAAGAGAAGATCCTCGCCGGGGAACTGGTCGAGGGGGAGCTGTATTCCGAATCGCAGCTCACGCAGACGCTCAATATGTCGCGCACGCCGGTGCGGGACGCACTGCTGCGGCTGAACATGGAGGGCCTGCTGGAAATTTATCCCAGCCGCGGATTTATGATCCGCGATGTCGGCATGGCGGAAATCAAGGAGACGCTGGAGATCCGCTGCGCGCTGGAGGGCTATGCCGCGTATGTTCTCGCCGAGCGCAACGAGACCCGCGAGGCGCGTGAGGTTATCCGCCGTTTGAACGAGAGCATCGACGTCGACGAGCAGATGCTGCACGACGGCAAACTGGATATCCGCAAGTTTGCCGAGAACAACATTGCGTTTCACAACATCATGATCGACTATCTCCACAACGAGACGATCAGCCAGACGTACAAAAAGTTTGAGAACAAGATCCGCGAAATGACGCAGCAGCACCTGGAAAAGGTGCCGAGCGCCGTGCCGATGGTCATTAAGGCGCACATCCAGATCGTTGCGCTCATCCGCTCCGGCAACAAGGAGCAGGCATACACCCGAGTGAAGCAGCATAACGACCGTGATTTTTATATTGAGGAATAAGCCGGACAGAAAAAGCCGGACGCATCCGCGCCCCGTTGGGGGAGAGGATGCGTCCGGCTTCTTTCTTATTCGTGGTCAAAAATGGTTTTACCCTCGAGCAGGGGGCCGAATTTTTCCTTCCAGGTGTGGTGCGGCTCGCTCGCATCGTAGAACGGCAGCGCCGCAGCGTCCATGTCCATGCATATCATGAGATCAAATCGGTTCGGCCTCTCGGAGCAGGAGGGGAGCACGTCCACGCCGTGCACACCCTCAATTTGGAGCGTTCGACCGAAAATTTCCCGGATCTCCGGCAGATACTCCCGCCACGGCGTTCCGGGACGGAATTTGGAAATGATGTAGTGCTTCATTCTAAGATATACCCCCTTCCCGGCACGGTGACGCCGAAGCATTCGGCGTCCTCTTCCCCACGGTTGATGAGCGCAGTAACCGAGCCGGTCTCGTCAAACCGGCGGCACCCGAGCACGTTCTCGCCGAAGAACAGCAGCTCGCACTCGCCCCGCCGCAGCAGCGGCGTTTCCTGATACATCGCGGTGAGGCTCCGGACAAAATCGGTGAGCGACGTATCGCCGTGCCCCCACGGGAAGCTCCCGCGGTTGTAGGGGTCAATGCCGCCGGTCATGCCGGCCTCGTCGCCATAGTAGATGCACGGAACGCCCGGCAGAGCGAATTGGAGAAACATCGCCATTTTGAGAGCGTTCGTGTCGCCGCCGAGCACCGTGAGTGCGCGGGCACGGTCATGACTGCCGATGAGATTGAGCGCGGCATAGAGATTTTCCTTCGGGTAGTGCTCCTGGATCGTCCAGAGCGCGTCGCAGGCGGTCTGCGCGTTGATCTTGCCCTGCAAAAAGTCCAACACCGCAGTGCGGAACGGGTAGTGCATCGTCGCATCCAGCTCGCTGCCGAGAAAATACTCGCGCAGCGCGCCGTAGCTCACCTTGCAGGAGGCGTCCTCCCATACCTCGCCGAGGAGGAGAGAATCTTCCTTTTCGGCCTTCATCGCTGCGCGGATGTCGCGGATGAGACTGTCGGGCAGCTCGTCGGCAACGTCAAGCCGCCAGCCCGAAGCGCCGCGCCGCAGCCACCGGCGCACTACGCCGTCCTCGCCACAGAGAAATTCCCGGAACGAGGGATCGTTCTCCTCCACATTCGGGAGATCAGGCACATCCCACCAGCACTCGTACCCGTGGCGGTACTGAGGCCCGAAGCGGAACCACGAGCGGTATTTTTCCGCCGTGCGGTCGTAGTTGCCGAACTTATCAAAATACACGCTGTCCGCGCCGGTGTGGTTGAATACGCCGTCGAGCACGATGCGGATGCCGCGTTTTTGCGCAGCCTCGCAGAGCGATTCAAAATCCTTCTTCTTGCCGAGCAGCGGGTCGACGCGGGTATAATCTGCCGTGTCGTACCGGTGGTTGCTTGCGGCCTCGAAGATCGGGTTTAAATACAGCACCGTAACGCCGAGTGAGGCGAGATACGGAAGCTTTTCCTCAATGCCCCGGAGCGTCCCGCCCCAGAACGGCCACGAGGAGACGTCCCCGTTTTCCGCGCGTGGGTAGAATACCGGCGTGTCCCAGTCGCGCACGAGAAAGCGGTGCGTACCGCGGCGCACTTCCGGCTCGTGCGGCGTCCAGCCGCGCTCGCGGGCGAAGCGGTCGGGGAAGATCTGATAGACGACGCCGTCCTTCCACCAGTCAGGGACGGCGGATTTTTTGTATACCGTGATCTGCCAGGCACATGTCTCGTCGTCCCCGGTATGGAACGAGTACCAGAGCACGCACGGCGTTTCGGGCAGTGTCACGGTGACGGAAAACCGCCCGCCGCCCTCGGAGACCATGGGGAGGAGCGTATCCTCGCCCGTGAACGGGTGCAGCCGGAGCGTCATATCCGGCGCGCCCGCCTTCTCCGCGGCGAGATAGACCTCCGTCCCGGCTTCGGCGGCGCCGAACGGACGGCGGAAGGCGCTGTTTCTGGATTCGTGTACGATCATGTGAAAAGACCTCGGTAAAGCTTGCGGTATTCGCGCGCGCTCGCGCGCCAGGAGAAGTCGCACGCCATGCCCTGTGCGGCGAGATTGCCCCACGCAACGGGGCTTTCGGTGTACAGCCGGCAGGCCTCCTGCGTTGTGAACAGCAGCTCGTGGGCGTTGAAGTTCAAAAAACCGAAGCCGGTACCCTCGCCGGTGTAGCGATTGTAGGGCTCCACGCTGTCGGCGAGTCCGCCGGTCTGCCGCACGACGGGGACGGTGCCGTAACGCATGGAGATCATCTGGCTCAGGCCGCACGGCTCAAAGCGCGAGGGCATGAGGAAAATGTCCGCCCCGGCGTACATTCGGCGCGAGAGCGGCTCGGAAAAGCGGATCTGGGCGCTGAACCGGCCGGGGTGGCGCGCCTCGAGCGCGCGGTAGTAGTCCTCGTAGGTACGGTCGCCCGTGCCAAGCACGGCGATCTGTGCGCACGAGAGCATTTCCTCCGCCACGGCGTTGAGAAGATCGAAGCCCTTCTGCTCTGTGAGACGGCTGACGCACACGCAGAGGGGAACTTTACTGTCGACCGTGAGACCGAGCTCTTCCTGCAAAGCTTTCTTATTTTCTGCCTTGCCGTCGGGGTCGGTGTAGTTGTGCACGAGCGCCTTGTCCTTCGCGGGATCATAGGAGGCAGTATCAATGCCGTTTAGAATGCCGGAGAGAATGTCGTGCCGCCGCAGGAAGAGATCCTGCAAGCCCTCGCCGAAATACGGCGTGCAGATTTCCCTGGCATACGTCGGGCTGACGGTCGTGATGCGGTCGGAGTAGCTGACGGCGCCGGCGAGGTAGTTTACACACTTGCCGTCGTCGCGCAGAAGCTGGTTGCGCGCCGCGGCGACGCCGTCGAGACCGAGAATGTCGCTGAGAATGTGGGGGTCATACTGGCCCTGGAACTTGAGATTGTGGATGGTGAACACGGTGCGGATGTCGCTGTAGCCAGGGGCATAGCGATACTGCTCGCGCAGAAACACCGGTGCGAGCGCCGTGTGCCAGTCGTTGCAATGCAGAACGTTCGGGAAAAAGTCCGGCAGATACCGGCAGCACTCGCAGATGGCCTTGGCGAAGAACGCCATGCGCTCGCCGTCGTCAAAATAGCCGTAAGCGCCGTCGCGCCCGAAGTAATACTCGTTATCGAGAAAATACCACGTAACGCCGCCGCGCCGCAGCTCAAAGAGCCCGCAGTACTGGCTGCGCCAGCCGAGCGGGACATAGAAGGAGCACAGAAACTTCATCTTCTCCTGATACTCGGCCGGGATCTGGCGGAGCTTCGGCAGCACGACGCGCATCTCGATCGTCGGGCA
>CAKTBC010000021.1 GCA_934533005.1 uncultured Oscillospiraceae bacterium
TGCCCGCAAGGGCAGCTTTTTGCGTTTAATGATTCAGCTATGGTACTGTTCCAGATGCGTTCCCAGATAGTCGGACGCCTGGCCGAGAAGCGAGAGGAGCACCATGTCGGCGGCATAGGCATCCCGGCGGGAGATCGCAGCGGTGAGCATCTGAAATTTCGGTATACTGGTGGCAAGCTCTTCCCGGTTTCTGTAATGCTCCCGAATCAGATTGCGGATCATCTTTTCAAAGCTCTGGAACACCATGGCATATGCCACATTCTGCGAAATTTCCGTCAGGCATTTGTGATAGAGATACACGGCCTCCGGCGCCTCTTCGTCATCGGCGGCGTAAATCGCATCGGTATGCGCCTGCAGAAGCGCCAGAGATTCCGGCGTAAGATTGGCGCAAGCCAAGCGGGTGCATTCCCGTTCGATCAGAATGCGCAGATTCATCAGATCCTTAAAAAGAGACCGGTCAAGCAGCGCGGAATCATAGCTCATGATCGAGGCGAGTGTTTCCGGCGTCGCCGATTTCACATACTCCGCGACAAACGCGCCCTTACGCGGCACAATCCGCAAAAACCCCATACGGGCAAGATCGAGCATTCCCTGATTCACCGAGCCGCGGCTGATGCCGAGTTCGGCCGCAAGCTCCCGTTCCGGCGTGATACGATCACCGGGCTTGAGTTCACCGGACAGAATACGGCGTTTCATGATCTCAATAAAATACGCTTTGCGGTTCGTTTCATTCATGGAGAGCATGGTTTTTCCCCTTTGCCTGTTGGATTCGGGTAAGATTATATACATCTTCTTTGATAAAATCAAGCCTGGTCATAAAAGAATGACCACAAAAAGCCCTGCGGTTTTTATAACCACAGGGCTCTCCCAATTGTATGTATCTCAGTCTCCGAGATCGCTCATGGCCGAAAGACGCTTTTCCTCCATTTTGATTTCCCAATGGATGAGGATGCTCATAGCCGCGTGGAGGAAAATGATCGCGCCAAGCACAAGAAGCTCGCTCCACTCACGCACGATCACCGTGCGCAGCACCTCGCCGCCAAGCTTGAAGCACAGCGCAAGTGCGATCCCCTGCGCCATGGAAAGGCGCGCGTGCGGCTGTTTTTTGCAAAGCCGAACAACGCTTTTCACGCCGGAGCTAACCAGGATGACAGCTCCTGCCCCTTCCAGCAAAATGATCCCGATCTGTACAAGATAATTCAGCACAATTTCCGCCCAATGAAGTAATTCCACTCTCTTATTTCACCTTTCTGCTTTACAAAATAACGCTCTCCGGCGGATTGTGCGGACACACCGCCGGAGAAAACCTATATTAAGCATACAGGGAAATAAAGGATTCGTCAAGAAGCTGTTAAGGATTTTTTCTTCTTTTTTCGGACGATCACGAAAACAAGTGCAGCAATCACCGCAGCGCCGCCCGCAATGCCGCCGATGAGCCAGCCGTTATGCGAGGAGGTATCCGAAAGATAGACGATTGACGCGCCATTATCGATCCTGAAAACAATGTAGCTTCCGTCACGAGTGCAGGAGAGCGGCGCAAGAGCGCCGTCTGTGAGCGTATACAAGCTTCCCGCAGACGCAGCAAGCATACGCACGGTGACAGGCTCGGAATAATCCGATACGCGCACGGTGTACGCCGCAAGAACCGATCCCGCGTCAATGCCGAGCGACTCGGCATCCGGCGTAAAGGGTGCCGCGAGGATGGTCTGGCCGTCGCGGAAAACGCCCTCGGCGAGGAACAGCGGCTCGTCCTCCCCGGTCGAGATCGTCGTGACAGGGCGGATGTACTCGCCCTCAACCGTGCGGCTGTAGTATATGGCCTCGTCCGGATCAAAATCGTTCCATTGCCAGTACATCCCGTCCTCGTCCGGGACGGCAGGAAGCGAATCGATCGTGCCGCCAAACGGCACTTCGACCGTCTCTACCGTGTCACCGTCCTTAACAAATGTCACGCCGATGCTGCGGAAGTAATCCGGCGTATCCGGGAGAGCCGCGAACGCCTCGTAATCCATGTAATCGGACTGGCCGGTGAAGCTGAATCCGTCCACGCCGCCGAGCGTAGAATCCGAATAGATGTTTTCGGCGATCTCGCCGTCGGCGTATCCCGCTACAGAGCCGCAGAGCTCTGCTTTATCCGCAAAGTGCGGCATGGCAAGACATGAGGAAATGTTCTTGCCGAGCCCGGCGATACCGCCGAGATACCGCTGGCCGGAGAGGTTGACACGCGCACGGCTGTTTCGGATGATGGATGAGCTGTGGCCGACGATGCCGCCGGCATACTCCTCCGCCGTACTCACCTCGCCGACCGCATCACACGAGATCACAAGACCGTATTCCATCCGCCCAGCAATGCCGCCCGCGCAGGATTTGGAGGCGCTGACGGCGGCACGGTTTTCGCAGCCGGAGATGCGCGCAAAGATCTCATACTTCCCGCTGCCGATCAGCGTAGAAGAAATGTTGAGCCGATCCTCCCGGTCAAAGGAAATGTCCAGAGAGACATTTCCGGCGATACCGCCGGCGTTGGTATCCGCGCTGACCGGGGCAGTGTTTGTGCTCTGCGCGATCAGGCAGAGCGCTTCATCGTCTTCGTCAACCTCGGAGACATCCTCCATCTGAACGGAAGCGCTGCTCAGGCTGTACATCATATTCATGACGGACGCCGAAACGTTCATGAGCTGAGAGAGCACGTTCTGCATGTCCGCGATCACCGTGTCGCTCGCAATAACGTCTGTCATCTGGCCAAAGAGCGACACGATCTGCTGGAGATTGTCGGAAAGATCGTCCATCGATCCGCTGTCCGGATCCAGCCAGCCGCCGGATGCATCTCCGCTGCCGTCTCCGGCGCCGGAATCGCTCCCGTCGCCGCTGCCGTCACCGGGGTCCGGCCACGGAACATCCGGGTACATGCCGCCGATGATGTCGCTGCAATTTCCGAGCAGACGCAGTATCTCCTGCATGAGCGCGCCAGCGTCGGCCTGCGAGCCGCCGAAATCATCAAGCATTGTGCGCAGGAGACTTTCCAGGCGGTATAGCTGCGACTGTACATCCGCAAGTCCCGTGCCGGTGACGTTCCATACCGTATAAGGCTCGACTTGCCCGGCAATACCGCCAACGTCCTTGCGGGCGGTGATCTCTCCGGCGTTTGTGCAGCCGAGAATGCGGCCGCTCTGCCGTCCGGCAACGCCGCCAACGTTGTAGCCCGTGTGCGGGTAGCCTACATCCCCGTAGTTGTCGCAGTATTTTATTACGGAAGTATTCAGTCCGGCAATGCCGCCAAGATCGGTGATATCGACGATCGTTTCCTCTTGAAGGGTGAGCGAGGAGATGTCAAAAGACTTTTTCTGGTCGGACGGCTCAACGGCAATATATTCCGTATTGACGCTCATACGGTTTTCGCATTCGTTCAATACGCCGCGGTTTTCCCCCGCGATGCCGCCCGCGCGATGATATGCCGCAGCGGAGCCGGAGGTTTCGCATCCGCTTACCAGAGCGCCTTCGGCGTTCAGTCCGACAATGCCGCCCGCAGCCGCCTGCGCGCGGATATCTCCGTCAAAGCGGCAGTTTTCAATCGTCCCGTAGTTCACACCGGCAATGCCGCCAATGTTTTCGCCATTCCCGGAGGCGTGGAGAGTGCCGGATACAGTGAGATCTTTCACAACGCCGGTCTTGAGTACCATGCGGAAAAGTCCCTGGGTCGATGCATCCCCGTCAAGGGAAATGCCGAGAATGCTGTGGCCGCGGCCGTCAAATGTTCCGGAGAGAAGCGGGATCGGCGTAAATTCATGACCGGTGAGACTGATATCGCGCGTGAGCACGATCGTTTTTCCCTCGGACCAGGCGTCGGACGTGCACAGCACGGCAAGTTTCGCCAAATCCTCGGCCGACGATATTTCATAGGTGTCCACATCCGCGGCCAGAGCCGCGCCGGAAACGGAGAGCAAAAGCAGCACGCACAGCAGCGCGGCGATCCATCGTTTCATTTTGCAGCACCTCCCGTCTTTTTCCGAAACGTTGTCACTTCGATGAGCTTATCGAGCAGCACGATGAGCTGCGGCAGAACGGTCAAAACAAGAATAACCGAAATGAGTGCACCGCGGCCGACAGCGAGGCCAATGTGGCCGATATACACGTCCGTCACACGGTAGGCGATCAGAATGCCCGCAACGGTCATGATCGTGCCGGAGGTCATAACGGTCGGGAAACTCTCGTTGACCGCTATCGCCATTGCTTCCCGCGGCGGATGGAGTTTTTTAAGATCCAGATACCGGCTCATGATCACGATGGCGTAATCGATCGTCGCGCCCATCTGGATGGCGGAAACGATCATGTTCGTTACGAACGAAGCGCGCGTATGCGTCAGGTATGGGAACGTGAAGTTGATCCAGATGCTCCCCTGAATGACAAACACGAGGATCGCAGCGCCGGCCACGGATTTGAAGGTGAAGATCAAAATGACGAACACGAACGCGATGGTGAGCAGATTAATGAGCAGCGAATCGCCGTTGAATGTGTCCGCCAGTTCCTTGGCGCTCGTCACATCGCCAATAACGAGACACTCTCCTTCGCCGTAGTGTCCGTCGGCTAACGAGCGCAGCGCGTTTACCAGCGCAACGCTCTCGTCTCCTTCAATCGGAACATCCGCCGTAATAACCATACGATCCCAGTTTTCGCCGCGAAGCTGCGCTTCGCCGCGCTCCAGCTCCCCGCGGAGACTGTCGAGCGTTTCCTGTGAATCGGCGTCCAGCGTCACGATGCCCTGATCGATCTTTTCAAAGAGGAAAAGAAATACATCGATGAGCGGCACAGAATAGGTCTCGGCGTTGCCGAAAATCGGCTGATACTGCCCGTTTTCCACGCCGTAAGCGGCATAGAGCATCTCTGCCTCCTCAAAATCGATGTTCAGCAGCATGGAGAGCATCCGGGGCGTGTAGGAATCGGTCAGTACCTTTCCGTCCTCGATCTCGATGTTGGCAAGCCCGGTAACGGTTTTTACATTATCAAGCTCCGCGGCTTCGCGCAGGAACTGCTTTTCAGCTTCGTAGTTACCGCTCGGCACAAGGACGGCGATCGTCGTATCGTTCGCAAACGTACTGGTAATTTTCCGCGCCGCCGCACGGCTCTCCGAATATTTGAGTTCGTCGATGCCCGCATCGTTGAATGCGTATTCCGTCCGGCTGGAGCACCAGATCGCGATCGGAACAATAATAACAAACAACGCCACAAAAGCGACGCGTGTTTTCATAAGGAAGCGTCCCCAGCCGGTGATGTCTGGCACATGGGACTTGTGCGCGGTTTTGCGCAGCGGACGGAAAAATGTTGCGATCAGTCCCGGCATCAAAAGGAACACCGTAATAAGACTGCAAAGTATACCCTTGGAGAGCACAAGGCCGAGATCATAGCCCAGCCGGAACTGCATGAGCATCAGCGCAACGAGGCCGGAGATCGTCGTGAGGCTCGAGGAGGAAATTTCAACGATCGATTTGGAAAGCGCCTCGATGAGCGCCTCGCGCTCCGTCGGGAAGCGGTCGATCTCGTCCTGATAGCGGTGGGAGAAAATGATGGCATAGTCGATCGCGAGCGCGAGCTGCAAAATGACGGCAATAGAGTTGGTGATTGAGGAAATCTCGCCCAGCCAGAAGTTCGTGCCCATATTGAGCAGCGCGGCTACCGAAAATACAATGAGGAAAATAACGACCTCAAAATAGCTGCGCGACGTAAAAAGCAGCACCGCCATAATGACGACGGCAGCCAGCGCCACAACACCGACCATCTGCTGCGCAATCTCTCCAAGAAGATCTGCGCCGATTTCCGAAGAGGTATATGTATCAAAGCCCGCCGTGAGCGCACGGATCTCGTTCATGGCTGCAATAACGTTTTCATCGTCGCTCGAACCGTCAAAGGAGATCGTGAGGAGCGCTGACGAATCCACAAAATGCGCCGAAGAATCGTCAAACGTCACGCCGGTAACATGCTCGAGCTTTTCGATCTTCTCCGCGGCAACGAGCGCACGCTCGTACGTTGTGTTGGCGAGCATAACGTTAGCGCTCGCATACGTTGTGAACTCGTTCTCCATGATCGTAAGTCCGCGGCGCGTATCGGTATCCGGCGGAAGGAACGAGGTTATATCGTTATTCACCCGCACGCGGCTGACGGAAAGCGCGCAGTAAATGCAGGCAGCCAAAAACGCGATCATAATAAAGACACGTTTGTCAACGATCTGCTGCGACAATTTTTTCAGAATGTTGTTCTCCAAGAGAGATCCCCCAGGCTCGGTTATAGTCCTTTTCAGATTATCCGACTTTGCGGAAAAAAGCAATATTTTCTGATGATACTATACAAAATAATTATAAGGAAAAAATGAGAAAAGTCTTATTTTTTTGAAAACGCGACAGGGCAGAACTTTCCATAATAAGGATGGAAAGCCTCCGCGTGAGAGTTCACGCGGAGGTCTTTTATGGTGCGCTTATTTAACGCTTTTCGGCAAATCCTCAACGGATCATCTCTTCAAATTCATCTTCCGTAATGACGGGGATGCCGAGCGTGCGCGCTTTGTCAAGCTTGCTCCCGGCAGCCTCGCCCGCAAGAACATACGCCGTTTTTTTTGAAACCGAGGACGACGCCTTGCCGCCGAAGGACTCAATGATGGCGCTCGCCTCGTCGCGCGTATATTTGGTGAGTGCACCGGTGAGGACGAACGTTTTGCCGAGAAATCGGTTATCGCGGCGTTCCTCGCGGCTGAGCATATTGACGCCCGCCTCCCGGAGCAGGCGGAGCTGATGCTTCGTCTGCGGGTTCTGTGCCCAGAAAACAACGCTCTCGGCGGTGATGGGGCCAATATCGTCCACGGCAGTCAGTTCGAGCGGCGTAGCGTTCTCGATGGCTTCCATGGAGCCAAAGGTGCGGGCGAGGACTTTGGCGGCCTTCTGTCCAACTTGTCGGATCCCGAACGCACACAGCAGGCGCGAGAGATCCTGCTGCTTGCTCTTTTCAATTTCATCCATGAGGTTTTCCGCGGATTTTTTTCCCATGCGCTCGAGCGTTGCAACGGTCTGCGCGTCGAGCCGGTAGAGATCCGCCGGGGTCTTTACCATACCGCTGTTTACGAGCGCCTCAGCGAGCGAGAAGCCAAGACCTTCAATGTCCATCGCCTCGCGGGAGGCGAAATGGACGAGATTGCGCAGCCGCTGCGCCGGGCACTCCACGCCCGTGCAGCGCACCGCCGCGCCATCCGGGTCGCGCTCTACTGGCGAGCCGCACTCCGGGCAGGTATCCGGCAGATGGAACGGTACGGTTCCCTCCGGCCGCTTTGTAAGATCGACACGGAGGACTTCCGGGATGATCTCCCCTGCCTTGCGCACGATGACCGTATCACCGATGCGCACATCGAGCTTGTCAATAAAATCCTGATTGTGAAGCGTTGCCGCCGTAACGGTTGTACCGGCAAGGCGTACCGGTTCCACAATTGCCTTCGGCGTCAGCACGCCGGTACGGCCGACCTGCACGACGATATCGCGCACGACGGACGGCTTTTCCTCCGGCGGGTATTTATATGCCACTGCCCAGCGCGGCGCCTTGGCGGTGCTGCCGAGAATTTCGCGCTGCGAAAGATCGTTGATCTTGATGACCGCGCCGTCGATATCAAATGGATAGCTCTCACGCGTATCGCCGATACGGCGTACCTCCTCGCAGCACTCCTCCACGGTGCGGAACACCTTATGCGGCACAGTGTAAAAGCCGAGCTTTTCCAGCATATCGAGCGACTCCGCATGGGTTTTGGGCTGCTCGCCGGAGGTGAGCTGGACGTTGAAAACGATGATATCGAGCTGGCGTTCCTTCGTCACCTTCGGATCAAGCTGACGCATCGATCCCGCGGCGGCGTTGCGCGGATTGGCAAGGAGCGTTTCCCCTTCGATCTCCCGGCGGCGGTTGTGCTCGAGAAACACCTCGCGCGCCATATACACCTCGCCGCGGACGATCAGCCGCTCCGGCGCGTTTTCGAGCTTGAGCGGGATATTCCGCAGGACACGGAGATTTTCCGTCACATCTTCGCCCGTGACGCCGTCGCCGCGCGTCGCGCCCTGATAGAATACGCCGTTTCGGTACTCAAGCGCCATCGAAAGGCCGTCGATCTTCGGCTCGACCGTATAGACCGGCTCACCGCCGAGGGCTTCGTTGGTCTTGCGGATGAAGTCCGTCAGTTCCTCATACGAAAAAACGTCGCTGAGCGATTCGAGCGGTACCTCGTGATGCACGGGCGAGAATTTTTCCGAGCGGTGACCGCCGACATGCTGCGTCGGGGAATCCGGCGTAATGGTCTCCGGGTGCTCCGCTTCCAGGTCTTCCAACCGGCGCATCATCGCGTCATATTCAAAGTCGGAAATGGTGGGGGCATCCTTGTCGTAATAGGCTATGCTGTGGCGGCGCAGCTCGGCACGAAGCTCGGAAATCTCCTGTAAATAGTCCATCATGTCTCTCCCGTATAAAAATAAGTCTGCGGAACGCGTCCGACGATGATCGTTTCGGCAACCAATACTTCCGTGACAATCTGCGTGGAGCGAATTTCCCACGGCAGCAGGACGTCCGCGTCGACGCATACCTCCAAAAGGAGCTGGTGTTTTGTCTGGTTGATGCCGGCGTCGGTCAATACATTACGAAAATCTACCCGCGAGGACGTCAGCATCGTGATCTTGACCGGCACCGCAGGACCTCGCCCGAGGAAAAAGCTGACGCCCAGCAGATTTCCGAACGGGATGGACAAATCCAAATCCCCACGGTCCGATGCCTCCACGATCGCGTTGAGAAGCTCGGCAGAAAGAATATTCACCCGCGCCGTATCCGTTACAATGGCGCTGATCTGCCCATCGCCATCCTTTTCAAACGACACAAATTTCCCGCCGTCTGGCCCGAGGAGGCGCATTTCATTCTCTACAATGTTGCTCACGGTCTGCGTGATAAGATCGGATGCATTGGACACCGCCATCGCGCCGGTAAGAGTTCGAAAATACCGCACAGCAGGGATCAGAAACGCGATCGACGCGCCGATGAGCGCGAGAAAAAGCAGAAACGACGTCTGCCGCGGTGTGATTTTTCTCTGCAAAGGCATACGGGTTCACCCCCTATGCCGAAAAGTATATGCGTCAGGCAAGCATTTCAGTCAGCGCACTCAGCACGCCGAGTTTGCCGGATTCATACGTAAGTCCACCTTGCAGAAAGCCGAGATAGGGCTCGCGCACGGGGCCGTCGCACGAGAGCTCCAGCGATGCGCCCTGAATGAACGTACCCGCCGCCATAACGACCGGGCTTTCATATCCCGGCATCGGCGCGGGGACAGGCAGCGCAAAGCTGTCCACGGGCGAGCCCTTCTGAATGCCCTGACAGAATTTCACAAGGTTGTCTGCTGTTTTCAACCGGATGGTCTGGATAATATCCGAGCGCTTTTCGTCGGAGGCCGGGAAGCTCTCAAAGCCGAGCGCTTCCAGCATCCCGGCGGCAAACGCCATCGTTTTGAGCGCCTGCGACACGGTGTGCGGCGCGAAGAAAAAGCCCTGGAACAGCGTTCGATTCACGCCGAGCGAAGCGCCGCATTCGCTGCCGATGCCCGGAAGCGTCAGGCGCTCCGCCGCCTGCTCCACGAGATCGGCACGTCCGGCAACATACCCGCCCATAGGGGCGAGACCGCCACCGGGGTTTTTGATGAGCGATCCGGCAATGAGATCGGCGCCGAGCGCCGTCGGCTCACACTCCTCGGTAAACTCACCGTAGCAATTATCCACGATGACCGCCGTGTCCGGGCAGCCTTCCTTTACCGCGCGGACGATCTCTCCGATCTCCGAAACGGCCAGCGCGCGCCGGGGAGCGTACCCGCGACTTCGCTGCACGAATGCCGCCGCGGGGTGCAGCTCCGATACGCGCCGCGTGATCCCGGGATAGTCCGGCCCGCCGTCCGAGGCAAGCTCGAGCTGCTCATACCGGATGCCAAGCGAAGCAAGCGAGCCGCGGCCGGAGCCGGTGATAGCGGTGTGGAGCGTATCGTACGGCGCTCCCGTGACGGCAAGGAGCGTATCGCCCGGCTGAAGCGCTCCATAGAGCGCACAGGCAATGGCGTGCGTTCCGTTTACAAACGTGGTGCGCACAAGCGCCGCTTCCGCGCCAAAGACATCGGCATAGACCTTCTCCAACGTTTCACGGCCCAGATCGTCGTAACCGTAGCCGGTCGTCCCGGCAAAACACGGCTCGGACACACGGTGCGCGCGGAAAGCATCCAGCACGCGCTTCGTATTTTTCTCCGCCGTGCGCTCAAAGCCGCGGAAAACGGGCTGGAGGCGCTCTTCTACCTGCTCGGCCAGCGTATAAAGCTCTTCGTAATTCATGATCTTAATCCTTTTATTGCAGTTCGTTTACAATGGTGCGGAACAACTCGCCGCGCTCCACAAAGTTTTTAAAATGGTCGAACGACGCGCACGCCGGAGAAAGCAGCACAAGATCGCCCTCCTCCGCGCTCGCCGCGGCGGCAAGCACCGCTTCCCGAAAATCGTCGATCTTGCGGATTGGAAGTTTCTCCGGATCATACAGCGGCGACTTTGTCACCGCATCGTAAATTTTCTCCGCCGTGAAGCCGGTAAGGAACAGCGCCTTGACATGGGCACATATCTCATCGCCGAGCGTATCGAACGGGATATGCTTATCATAGCCGCCCGCAATGAGGATCGGCTTTTGCCGCAGGGCGTGCAGCCCCGCGATCGTGCGTGTGGGGCTCGACGCGATGGAGTCGTTGCAGTAGGTAACGCCCCGGAGTGTCCGAATCATTTCGAGCCGGTGCGCAACACCGCGGAAGCTCTCCGCCACGGCGCGGCAGGTATCGTCCGAGACGATGCCGTCGGTCGCGGCGAACGCTGCCATATAGTTTTCGACATTATGTAAACCTGGAAGCAAAATACTTTCGGCGTCCATGAGCTTCGTCTCTTTTCCGCCGTGGCTGCGGTAAATGATGCCATCGCGCAGGAACACGCCGTTTTCGGGCGAGCTCTGACGGCTGAAGAAACGTACCTTCCCCGGACAATCCTCCGCAAATGCGCGGGTGATGGCGTTGTCGGCGTTGAGCACCGTGATACCGGCACTACCCTGAGAAAGGAAAATCTGCTTTTTGGCGGTCTGGTAGTCCTCGTAACTCGGATGGACATCGAGATGGTTCGGCGAAACATTGGTGACGACCGCAATGTCCGGCTTACAGTTCATGCTGTGAAGCTGGAAGGAGCTGAGCTCGAGCACCGCCCAATCTTCGCTCGTCATCTCCGGCGCTTTGTCGAGCAGCGGCGTGCCGATGTTTCCGCCGAGAAATACGCGGTACCCCTGCGCCTTTAGGAGTTCCGAAATAATGGTGGTCGTGGTCGTTTTCCCGTCCGAGCCGGTCACGGCGATAATACGGCACGGGCAGACGGCGAAGAACGCCTCCATCTCCGATGTAAGGAGTGCGCCGCGCTCTTCGGCCGCAGCGAGTTCCGGCGTGAACGGATGCAGGCCGGGTGTGCGGAAGATCACGTCCTCGGTAATACCGGCAAGGTAATCCTCCCCCAGCACAAGACGGCAGCCCGCCGCTTCGAGTGCCGCGGCCTCGTCCTCACCAAACGCCTCGCGCGTGCGTTTGTCTCTCGCCGTGACGGTATAGCCCGCGTTGAGCAGAAGCCGCAGCAGCGGCCGGTTGCTCACGCCGAGGCCGACGACAGTGATGCTCTTCCCATGGAGCGATTGTATATAAGAATCCAGCGTCATAATTGCCTCCTGAAAGTTTTTCTTTAACTTATGTATTATATTCGTTTTCCGGCAAAAATTCAACTCCTATCAGCGTTGACAACCGTCCCGGAAGCGGGTAAAATACCTATGCGAGAAAGCCAAGCAGCCGCGGGCACAAGGCGAAAGCCTGTGCGTGAGGAAAGTCCGGGCTCCACAGGGCAAGGATAACGGGTAACGCCCGCCGGGGGTGACCCCAGGACAAGTGCAACAGAGATATACCGCCTGCCTTCGGGCAGGTAAGGGTGGAAAGGCGAGGTAAGAGCTCACCCACCGTCCGGAGACGGAACGGTGCTGTAAACTCTATTCGGAGCAACGCCGTGGAGGGACATACGACCGGCCCGGTCGTCCCGAGGAGGCGGCTGGAACGCATCGGCAACGGTGCGTCTAGATAGATGGCTGCGCAGACAGAACCCGGCTTACAGGCTTTCTCGCTTTATAAAACACCCCGCCGAATCATATGGTTCGGCGGGGTGTTTTTCACTCTTTTCCGGCGTCGTCTGTCGTCATGGCCGAAGCGGACGGTTTGGCCGACGCGCTCGCCACCGGCGTCTGTGTGGGCACAACGCCGGTATCGTCATCGGTGATGATGCCATCATCGTCGTTTACGATCCCGTCGTTCATGTCCGGCGTTGCGGTCATCGGGCTGCCCGAGGGCTTCGGCTCGTTCGTCGCCGACGGCTTATCTGCCGCGCCGCATGCGCAGAGCGAGAGCAGCGCCGCAAGTGCGAGAATATATACGATTCCCTTTTTCATGCGAAATCCTCCTAAACAAGAAATCCGCCGTTAGTATGCCTTTCTCTTCCGAATTTATTACAAAAAGCCAAACGCCCGGAAATTTCTCCGGGCGCTCGGCTTGCAATATTATTTCTTCGGCTTGAGGATGGGCTTTATGCGATCGGCAGAATCTGGATTCACCTTTGCGCCTCGCTCCGCAATGGTGTTTAAGCGCCCAGCAGCGTTGTGGAGTTCATGCACATGCAAAGGGTAACAAGAACTGCATTGATGATGCCGCCGATGTATGGATTTCTGGTGCGCTTATAAATGGCACGGGAAATGTACGGCGTAACAAAGAGGATCAAAACCGCCGTATGCAGCCACGTCGGAATACGTGCCGTCGCGCCGACACCCCACATCTGGAACCCGGTGGACGCAAATGTCGTGTACTGGACGATGATGATCAGCAGCGGCCCAAGACAGTTGAAGAGCGCCAGAAGGAGCATATTGCCTTTTTCGTTCTTGCAGAGCGTCGTGCTGTAGCCCTGGGCGTTGACCGCAATGGAATTTGCAATAAAGAAAAGAAGGAACAGAACGAAAAATGCCAGTGTAGCCGGGATCTTATTTGCGGGGAACGCTTTGACGGACCACTGCCAAAACCGGAAGTCGGTCTGGAAGAAGTAGTCTGCAAAAAAGACGATGCCCCATGCGCACACGACCGTTGCCGCCGCAATGCCGATCGTTGCCAGTATCTCCTTTTTTGGCAGGATCACGCCGGTTTCCCGAAGATCAACGCCATTTTTCTTTCCGCAGCTGAAGTACCATGCAAAGAACGTGATCATAATCACCACAGCGTTCAAAGCGGCCCATCCGGCAATGCAGAATGTATTCTTCTGTTTCCAGATCGGGTCGATCCGGCTGTACATCGAGCTTGTCATGATTGTCCAGATGATCACGATCGAAAGAACGACCTTCACGACCGTAGTACCAAGGGACCATGCGAGATCCGCGCGTCCGGCGGTCTGACGCATTTCCACCGGGTGCTTGAGCCGTTCAAAGCTGCGGCATTCCAGAAGGGCAACGGCAAAGAAGGCAAGGAATATCCAGAACCCGATCAGTCCGACAGCATTAAAGAAAACCTTGACCTGCCAAATCTGGCTGGTTTCATCTATGGAATATCCGGAAGGAAACCGGCTTTGCAGGAAGCTGATGCCATCCGCCGCCGCACCCGAATTGAACCATGTCTGCGCATGGATCGTAGACGGCGTATAGATCACACGTACGGTTTCCTTCCCATCGATCACGGAAACGTACTGCTTACCGGGCGTCACGGCATCTTCTTCAAAGGAATCCGGATCGCCAAATGTGACAAACGCCTTTGCCATAGATGTGGAAACGTAGTCACGTGTCGCTGTTTGCGGAACATTGTTCTCTTTCACCGTAAAGAAATAGTCGTCATAGCGTCCGGCAATGAGCCCCGTATCGCGCGAGCCGTAAATGTTATTGTATGCGCCGTTGCTTCCGACCTTAATGCCGAAGATATCCTTGTTGTCGTTGGAGTTATCCATAACGACCGGGTCGTAGGAGATGAGCAGGCATCCTGCAATCAGATTTGTCTGTTTTTCATCGTCGATCACGACCGCCTTGCTTACGGCGTTGGAACCCGCGGAATGGCCGCTGGCAATGATTCTTGTCCGGTCAACATAGGGCAGCGAAGAAACATAGTAACAAGCATCGTACAGGCCGTATGCGCCGTCTGCCGTCTCCGTGTTCGTCAGGTTTTCCGAGTTGCCATGGGAGTACATATCGATGGCTAAAACAACATAGCCGCGTCTTGCGTATTCCGTTGTGAACATATCGGCGTTTTCTTTATTATTATACCAGCCGTGGGCGTAAACCACCGTGGGAGCCGGATTCTCCGGTGTTGCAGTTTTCGGAATATAAAGTTTTGCGCTCATGGTATGCCCGGAGATCGTTTCAATGGTAAGCGTTTTCACTTCCACTTTGCCAAAGTTTGTCTGAATCAAATTGGTCGCGATCATGCTGATAAGCATCATAACGATGCAGATCACCAGCAGCCGTTTGGAGCGATCCTTAACTATGTTTTTCATTTCGTTCCCCTTTCCTTTTTTCTGGATCAAGACTTCTCTCTAAGTTCCGGGATGCAGCCGATCCCGTCGGGCAATACAAGGATCTTCTCATGAGTATAAAGCAGCGCATCCGCCTTTTCGATGGCCGCTTCCAGATTTTCCGCAGCGATCAGCCCCATTTTTTCTACAAAGGCCGGCTCCAATGTACTGACCAGGATCACGGGGTGTTCCGCCATCACCTTGGCCATGATCTGGGACTGCCATTGATCCCGCTGCGTTTTCTCCATCGGTATCTGCCGGATATCGGACAGGATCTGCTTTGCGCTTCGGCCGGACGAAAATGTGCGGTAGAATTTTTCTCCCCCGTGACCGTCCTCGCAGGCCGCGCACATAATGATAACGCCTCCGCGTCTTGCCGCAACGTTCGCGGTGGAAATGGCTTTGACCGCCTGATAAATATTTTGATCCAGGGGATAGCCTCCGTTGCCTGTGATCACGATCCCGGCGGGATCCTGCACCTCAATCCGGCTCAGTTTACTTACATAATCGGCCCCCGCACGGTGCGCTTTCTCCATATCTCCGGCAAAAACCGCAACCGTTTCATGCGCACCGTTGATCACAGCGTTTACAATAAAGCGAAGCCCGGCACGTCTGGCCCCTTCGACCATATCCCGGTGGACGGGGTTTCTCTCCAGACTTCCGCTGTGGGCATATTCGCTGTCGATCAGCGAGGCGCTGTGGTTGGCAAATACGGTTTCTGTGGAGCAGACGCCCGGCAGAACGCTTTTTCTTCCGCCGGAAAAACCGGCAAAAAAGTGTGGTTCAATAAATCCTTCCGCAACCAGCAGATCCGCCTGAGCTGCCAGCGCGTTGACACGAAGAGGCGCGCCGGAGGGAAGAATCCCCAAATCGACCATCGGGCTTTTCTGGCAGTCGTGGATCTCAATACGCTCACATCGGCAGATCTCCGGCCCGAACTTCCGGATCAGTTCCTCATGGGTCGTTCCCCGATGGCAGCCTGTCGCGATCAGGATCGTGATCTCCGCATTCGGATTTCCACGCCGGATCTGCTGAAGCATTTGAGGCACGATCGCCTTGCTCGGAACAGGCCGTGTATGATCGCTCGCCAGCAATACGACTCTCTGCTTTCCTTTTGCCAGCTCATACAGGGGCGGGCTGCCGATCGGCTTTTGCAGCGCCTGCGCTACCAGCGCATCCGCAGAAGCCGTGGGTTCCTTTAAAGCAAGGTCATTTTGAGCAATTGCTAAGATCCGCTCATCCGCGATTTCAGCAGAAATTTTGCCATGCCCAAAGGGCAGCGCAACTCTCAAACGCATCTCCTCTTTCTTTTTTCAGCACGCGCATCGATGTCTTGTGTCTGTTTCGGCCGTTGAAATTACTATAGTATAAAACCTGCGTAAAAAACATGTTACCGAAGCTAAAAAGAACGCGCTAATTTAGTTACGCATGCCACGCAGAAAAGCGCGTGCCTTTTTTGTGTAGAATCCACAAATCAATAAAATCGCTGCTGTGGAAAACGAATGAGGTCTCGACGGCATGAAAAAGCCGCCGTTTCCGGCGGCATATTAGAGTATTCGTGCTTTGACATTTCTTTAGCCCTAGCAATTTCTTATTCGCTGTGCAATTCTTTATAAAAAGTCATTGCCAGATAAAAAAGGCATGTGTCTCCCAGTTTTCTGGGGTTGTAACCCGTGTAGTCTGTAATATAGTTCAGCTTATACTGCACGGTATTCTTATGCAGATACAGTCTTTCCGCGGTTTGCCCAATGGAGCCGTTGCAGGCATAAAGCGTCTGAAGGAGATGTATCTCCTCCCGCAACTTCTCCCCGGATGTTTCCCGAAATAGGCGTCGCAGAAACTCGCGCTTTGCTTCTTCGGAAACCTCATTGGACACGATCTCCAGCAGGATATCGTCATAAAATACCAGCCCGGCGCCGTTTCCGGCGGCGCGAAGCGCCCGTCTGGCTCTGGCGTATGCCTGCTTAAGCTGACCGCCGGTGATACCGCGGCTGTCAACGCCGGCGATCAAACGATGCGCGCATTCTTTCTCTACGGTCTGCTGGATCCGCTCTATCACGCTTTGGATCTGACTGTCCGGCCGTTCTGTCAGCAAAATCACATAGCTGCCGCCGGTACTGCCGCTGAGGTTCCGGGAATCTTCCCTGAGAATGCTGCGGATGCAATGGTCTACCCGGGCTGTCTTCTCTTCATTCATAATGGACCCCGGCGCACGCTCCAAAAGAGCCAGTCTTCTGGGAATATCCATTCGGATCCCGAGTCGCTGCCCTTCATCTTCCATGCCCTGCGTCATATCCTCGGGATCCATTGTCATCCATTCCTGTAAGAAACGATTGCGTGCCTGCCGTTCGTTGTACTTTTGATCCTTCAGTGCGCTTTCCATCAGCAGGATCTCCGTCATTCGCTTGACGACCTGTCCGTATCGGATAACATCCTGCTCTTTCCCGGTTATCCCCACGACGCCCACGGTCGCGTCATCCAGCTCCAGTGTCAAATTAATGCCTGAGCGCGTACCGGCATACGTATTGTCATCCGAAACAGACATTTCCTTCAGACCTTCCCGAAGCATCCGTGCGGAAGCCCCATGATAATCCCCAATCCGGCCAGGATCCGTACACGCAATGATATGGCAGGTCGTATCCATGAAGGTAAGATCTTCTCCGATGATTTTCTTCATCTCCGTAACGATATTCATTGCTGTAGACTGGGTGATTTTCATGTTGAAATAACCTCTCATAAGGATATCGGCGCAGTTTAATGAAAAAGCGAAGCGTGCCTTTTTCTTGTACGCTTCGCCTTTTTTGCTTATTTCTTCGGCTTGAGAATGAAGTTGATGAGCTTGTTGGGAACATTGATCGTTTTAACGATCTCCATGCCCTCCACGTAGCCCGCGATCTTCTTATCCGCAAGAGCGGTGGCGGAAACGACCTCCACGGTGCTGTCCGCCGGGACAACAACGGTGCTGCGGAGCTTGCCGTTAATCTGCACGGCGATGGTTTTTTCGGTATCGACCATCTTCGCTTCGTCATGCTCCGGCCACTCCGCTTCACTCGCGAGTCCTTCAAAGCCCTGGATCTGCCAGAGCTCTTCGCAGATATGCGGCGCGAACGGAGAGAGGAGCTGGAGCAGCACGCGGATATCGCCGCGGCTCGGCTTTTTAGAATAGAACTGATTGACGAGCGACATGAGCTGCGCAATGGCGGTGTTGAACTTCATCTCGTCGATATCGGAGCTGACCTTCTGGATAGCGCGGTGTATCTCCTTCTCGTTGTCCTTGGAAATCTCGTCGCCGGTGAGAGGCTCGCTCGCGAGATTCCACACACGGTCGAGGAAGCGGCGGCAGCCCGCCACGGCGTTGCTCGACCACGCGGCAGCCTTCGTGAAATCGCCGATGAACATGATGTACACGCGCAGCGTATCTGCGCCGTACTGCTCAACGATATCGTTCGGATTCACCACGTTGCCGCGGGACTTGGACATCTTCTCGCCGCCCTCGCCGAGGATCATGCCATGGCTCGTGCGCTTGGCATACGGCTCCTTCGTCGGGACAAGGCCCTCGTCATAGAGGAACTTGTGCCAGAAACGGGAGTAGAGCAGGTGGAGCGTCGTGTGCTCCATGCCGCCGTTGTACCAGTCCACGGGGGACCAGTATTTGAGCGCCTCGGGGCTTGCGAACGCTTCTTTGTTATGCGGATCCATGTAGCGCAGGAAATACCACGAGGAGCCCGCCCACTGCGGCATGGTGTCGGTCTCGCGCTGCGCCGCACCGCCGCACTTTGGGCAGGTGGTGTTGACCCAGTCCGTGATTTTGGAGATGGGCGATTCGCCGTCATCCGTCGGCTCATAGCTCTCTACCTGCGGGAGCAGAAGCGGGAGCTGATCCTCCGGCAGCGGCACCCAGCCGCACGCCGGGCACTTCACCATCGGGATGGGCTCGCCCCAATAGCGCTGGCGGGAGAAAACCCAGTCGCGCAGCTTGAAGTTCGTCTTGGGATGGCCGATCCCCTCGTCCGTGACCCATTTCTTCATGGCGGGGATAGCGTCCTTCACGGTCATGCCGTTGAGGAAGCCGGAGTTCACCATGATGCCAGTGTCGTCCTTGAGCGTAAAGGCTTCCTTCGTGATATCGCCGCCCTGCACGACCTCGATGATCGGCAGACCGAACTTTGTGGCAAACTCCCAGTCGCGCTGGTCGTGGCCGGGAACGCCCATAACGGCGCCGGTGCCGTAGCTCATGAGAACATAGTCCGAAACGAAAAGGGGGATCTCTTCCTTCGTCGCAGGGTTAATGGCGCGCACGCCCTCGAGGCGCACGCCGGTCTTGTCTTTGTTGAGCTCGCTGCGCTCGAAATCGGACTTGTGCGCGGCTTCCTCGCGGTAGGCCGCCACGGCATCCCAGTTGGAGAGCTTATCCTTCCACGTATCGAGGACCGGATGCTCCGGGGAGAGGACCATATACGTAACGCCGAAGAGCGTATCGCAGCGGGTGGTATATACCGTGAGCGGATCTCCGAGCGTCGTGCCGAAGGTGAGCTCCGCACCCTCGCTGCGGCCGATCCAGTTGCGCTGCTGGATCTTTACGCGCGGGATGAAGTCCACATCGTCCAGATCGTCGATCAGGCGGTCGGCATACTTCGTGATAGCAAGCATCCACTGGCTCTTCTCACGGCGCACGACGGGGCTGCCGCAGCGCTCGCATACACCGTCCACGACCTCTTCGTTCGCGAGGACGCACTTGCAGCTCGTGCACCAGTTGACCGGCATGGAGGCTTTGTACGCAAGTCCCTTCTTGTACATCTGCAGGAAGATCCACTGTGTCCACTTGTAGTACTCAGGGTCGGTCGTATCCACAACGCGATCCCAGTCGAACGAATAGCCGAGCATATGGAGCTGCTTTTCAAAGTTGGCAATGTTCTGCTTCGTTACGATAGAGGGATGCACATGATTCTTGATGGCATAGTTCTCCGTCGGCAGACCGAAAGCGTCATAGCCGATAGGAAAAAGAACGTTGTAGCCCTGCATCCGCTTGCGGCGGCAGATGACGTCCATCGCCGTGAACGGGCGCGTGTGGCCGACGTGCAGTCCCTGCCCGGACGGATACGGGAACTCGATCAGGCCGTAAAACTTCGGCTTGTCCGAGCCGGTGACGGCCTTGCCGCACTTATGCTCGACCCAGTATTTCTGCCATTTTTTCTCGATTTCTGCGTAATTGTACTCCATGACGGTATGTCCCCTGCCCTCTTTTTTATTTAAAGGAAGTCCTTATAGTCGATTTTTTCCGCGTCCGACCACAGGCGGTCCAGCGAGTAGAACGAGCGCATTTCTTCGGAGAAAATGTGGACGACGACGCAGCCGAAGTCCAGCAGCGTCCATCCGCCGGAGCGATAGCCCTCGCGGCGCAGCGGCGGTTCTCCTGCCTGCGAGAGGACCTTGTCCACCTCGTCAGCGAGCGTTTTGCCGTGCGTGGAGTTACCGGCGGTGCAGAGAATGAAGTAATCGGCCAGCACCGTTACTTTATCGGTCTTCAGGATCTGAATGTCGCGGGCGAGCTTATCGTCAAGCGCTTTCACCGCAAGATGAGCGATTTCCTTGGAAGTGAGCATATGCCGCATCCTTTCTTTTTTTATGCGCCGGGCGTCAGCCGGCAAAGTAATCATAAAAGCTGTAAATATCCGGAATGTTGCCGGTCGTGGAGGTGAAGTTCGTCCCGTCAAAGCCGAGCACATCCAGATTGGCCGCCGTGACATCCACGGTAAACGGGTTGAGGTACGTGTTGATCATATCCAGCCACGGCTCCAGCTGAATGCTGACATACGACCCGCCGCGGATATACACGGATTCGTACGGGAGCGTGTAGAAGTTGATATCCTCCGAGCGCATTTTCAAAAACTCCTGCGCATAAAACGCAATGTTTCCGCTCGTAAGATTCGTATCGGTGTTATCGATGATGAGACCGATGATCTGCGGCAGATTGGAGATGTTGCCGAGCTGAAGCACCTGCTTTGCCAGTGCCTCAAAGAAGGCATGCTGCGTTTCGATGCGGCCAAGATCGCCGTTCGGATAGCCGGTACCGTCATTGTTCTGGCGGAAGCGCACGACCTGCTCGCATTGATCGCCGTTAAGGAGCTGATAGCCGGGCGAGAGCGAGATATAGAGATCCTGATCGGGATCATCATAGTACATATAGATCGGCACATCGAAATACACGCCGCCGATGCAGTCAATGATCTGGCGGAACACATAGGTGTTCACGACCGCGTAGCTGTCGATGCCGAAGCCGACGAGATCTTCGATCTCGGAGACGAGCCCGTCGATGCCGGCGCTGCCGTACACGGAGTTGACCTTCTTTACCGCCCAGGGGACGTTGACGAGCGTATCGCGCGGAATGCTCACGATGTTTGCCGTATGGTCGTCACAGTCGAACCGGGCGACCATGATGGAGTCGGTATTCAGCCCGACGCGGTCGCGCCCGACAACGAGGAGCGTATACACATTGTCCTTTCGGACGGCGGATTCTTCCTTCGGTGTCGGCGACGGAGACGCCGTCGGCGTGGCGCTCGGCTGCGCCGTTGCCCCGGCAGGGGTAGCGCTCGTTTCCGGTGTTGCCGTCTCCTGTGTCTTCAGCCCGGAATTATCGGTTTCCGGTGCCGTTGACCAGATGCTGTAGGCCAGAAGCACCAAAAGAAGAAGCGCGAGAACGCTGGCGATCACGATCAGCGTGACGGTGAGAGCGCGGGTGTTTCCCTTTTTGGAGGTTTTCTTTTTGGAGCTGTCTGCTTCCCCGGAGAGCGCTTCCATTCGCTGGGCAAAGCTTTCCGCTTCGGTGTCTTTTTTTCTTGCGGCGTTTTCGTGCGCGCCGCCCTTACGGGAAAAAATACTCATAGACCTCTTCTCAATTCTGTGTTTGCAGCCAGCGGAGCGCTTCCGCCGATCTCGGATGCGGCGCAGCGCCGCGGCGTGCGACCTCATCCATACTCATTTGCAGCGCTTCGATCATCGCGCCGTTCAGATCCGCAAAAGCCAGAGCGCGCACGCGCTCCACGCCGGGAAAATTACGTGTCGGCTCGATGAAGTCGGCAAGGTACACGATTTTTTCCAATGTCGTCATTCCAGGACAACCGGTCGTGTGCCATTCGATCGCGCAAAAAATGTTGTCCGGCACCCCAAAACGCTCGCGGGCAAACCACGCGCCGGTGAGCGCGTGAAGCGTTTTCGGTGCGGCAACATCCGCAGCATCCAACACGATACCATATTTTTCCGCCAGACGCAACTGCTCGTCCGTCGAGAGCTTTTTGGTAATGTCGTGCAGGATCCCCGCTTCCGCCGCGTCCTCCGGATTTTCGCCCCAGCGCAGCGCCAGCCGTGCCGCCGTCTCCTCGCAGCCGCGAACATGCGCTATGCGCGCGGGTTTGAGGTAAGCGTCCGTCTTTTCACGCAGCCATGCAAGATCGGGCTTTGCGCCGTACATGCGGCAGCGGATGATCTCGGAGTACACCGCGCCACAGAGCCTGTCCGCACCGCCGCGCTGCGGCAGCGCCGCGCGCAGCGCCGTGGAGTCCATCGGCAGCGGCGTTTTGGGAATGATCTCGATCCGCGCGCCGTACGTTTCACGAAGATAGGCCGCATAGCGCTGGATCTCTGCCATATCGCCATCGGCCCGGGGCAGCGCCGCAAGCGTGCAGAGTGAAAAGATCCCCCGAAAATCGTGCCAATGCTCCATATAGAGAAGCATGTCCGTTCCAACGAGAAAATATAGCTCTGCTCCGGGATTCTCACGGGATATGTCCCGCAGAGTATCCACGGTGTAGCTCTTCCCTTCACGGTGCAGCTCCATGGGCGTGACATCCGCTTCCGGGAACGCCAGATTGCACAGGCGAAGGCGCTCTTCCGCGCTCGGGCTTCCTTCCGCCAGCGCTTTGTGCGGTGGGATGCCCGCCGGAATGACAAGCACGCGATCCGCGCCAAGCGCTGCCGCAGCGCAGGAGAGCGCGTCGGCATGGCCGAGATGCGGCGGATTAAACGTCCCGCCATAGATCAAAAGACGCATGGACCTTACTTCTTTCCTTTGCGGTCTTTTATTAGGACGATCTTGGGGTCCTTTTCGTTCTGTTTGAAAAGAACAAATTTGCTCCCGATGACCTGCACGCCGTCCGCGCCGCACGCTTCGCAAAGCGCATCGCACGCCTCGCGTGCCGACAAAAGGGAGTTATCCAGAACGCGGCCCTTGATAAGCTCGCGGGCTGCGAGCGCTTCCTCCGTCTGGCGGACAACGTTTTCGGTGATGCCGCCCTTGCCGATCTGGAGCTCCGTGTTCAGCGCCGCCGCCATGCCGCGGAGCTGTGCTCTCTGTTTACTGGTGATCATAGTATTTCTCCCATTTCTGTTTGAATTGCGCCAGCGCCTTTCCCCGGTGGGAAATCGCGTTTTTTTCTTCCATCGTCAGTTCCGCCATGGAACGGTCAAATCCGTCCGGACAGAAAACCGGGTCATAGCCAAAGCCGTTCTCGCCGCGGGGCGCAGAAAGGATGCGTCCCTCGCACGTCCCCTCCGCGGCAAGCAGATCGCCGTTCGGAAAGGCGCAGCAGAGCGAGCAGACGAACCGTGCCGTGCGCTCGTTTCTCCCGCTGAGATTCCGGAGCAGGAGCTCATAGCGATCCTTATCGGAGTCGGCATGGTTTCCGGTATAGCGCGCGGAATGAACCCCCGGCGCGCCGCCGAGCGCATCCACGCAAAGCCCGGAGTCATCCGCAATGGCAGGAAGCCCCGTAGCACGCATGACGGCTTCCGCTTTGATGCGGGCATTTTCCGCAAATGTTTCCCCGGTCTCCTCCACCTCGTCCGTAAAACCGGACTCGGCCTTGCTCAGAAGCTCCACGCCAAAATTTTCAAACAGCGTGCGAAACTCCCAGAGCTTATTTTTATTGTCGGATGCCAATACCAGCTTCATTCGAGCAGCGCCTCCGCAAATTCTTCCGGCACAAAGGGCTTGAGATCGTTCACACCCTCGCCCACGCCGATGAATTTCACCGGCAGGCCGAGCTCGCGCTTGATGGCAAACACGATGCCGCCCTTGGCGGTACCGTCAAGCTTCGTGAGAACGATGCCGGTGAGTCCTGCCGACTCGCCGAACACTTTCGCTTGAATGAGGCCGTTCTGCCCGGTCGTCGCGTCGAGCACCATCAGGCATTCCACGCTCGCATCCGGCAGTTCGCGGTCGATGACGCGGCGGATCTTGGAAAGCTCGTTCATGAGATTGGCCTTATTATGCAGCCGCCCGGCTGTATCCACGATGATCACATCACGGCCGCGCGCCTTGGCCGCGGCGATCGCGTCGAACACGACGGCGGCGGGGTCGCTCCCCTCTTCGTGGCGCACGAT
>CAKTBC010000022.1 GCA_934533005.1 uncultured Oscillospiraceae bacterium
ACAAACGAGGTCATCACGCTCGTAAAGGACACCTCCCTCGCCTCGGTCATCGGCACGGTGGAGATGTTCACGCGCGCCAAGCAGATCGCCGTTGCACCGAACTCGCCGGGCATGCTGGCGTTTGCCGCCGCAGCCGTATTCTATTTCGTATTCAACAGCCTTGTCGCCCTCGCCATGGAGCGGATCGAAAAGGCGTTCGCCTACTACCGCTGAAGGAGGGCCGGACATGAGTATTTTGGAACTGCGCCACATCCGCAAGAGCTTTGACGGGCAGGGCGTATTGGAGGATATCTCCCTCTCCGTCCCGGCTGGGAGCGTCACGGCGATTATAGGCCCCTCCGGCAGCGGCAAATCCACGCTGCTGCGCTGCGCCACGCTGCTCGAAACCGCCGACGGCGGCGACATTATCTACGAGGGAAAATATGCGGCGAAGGACGGCGTTTACGTCTCCAAGGCCGAGCTGCACGCCATCCGCCGGTATTTTGGTCTCGTTTTCCAGAGCTACAATCTGTTTCCGCACTTTACGCTTTTGAAAAACGTAATGGACGCGCCCATACAGGTGCAAAAGCGCCCCGCCGCCGAGGTGCGCGAGGAGGCTATGGCGCTGCTGGAGAAAATGGGGCTTGCCGACCGCGCCGGCGCCTATCCCTGCCAGCTCTCCGGCGGACAGCAGCAGCGCGCGGCGATCGCGCGCGCGCTGTGCATGAAGCCGGAGCTGCTGTTCTTTGATGAGCCGACGAGCGCGCTCGACCCGGAGCTCACAGGCGAGGTACTGCGTGTTATCCGCTCGCTCGCCGAGGAAAAGATGACGATGGTGATTGTCACGCACGAAATGCAGTTTGCCCGCATGGTCGCCGACCACGTCGTATTCATGGACGGCGGGTGCATCGTGGAGGAGGGCACGCCCGAGCAGGTCATCGATGCGCCGCAGCAGGAGCGCACACGCGCCTTTCTGCGCCGGTTGGAACGGTAATTTTCGCCGGGGCTTGATTTTCTCACCGGAATCCGCTATCATAAAATCCGCCTTTTTATATAATATAGGCGGATTTTTTGTTTGGAAGGATCGAACGTATGAAAAAGACGCGGAAAATTCTCTCTCTCGTGCTGTGTGCCGTGCTGTGCTTCCTGCTGCCCGGCTGCGGCGCAGGGAATACCATCCGCTTTAAAATGATCGCGGAGCTCAATCAGGAGGAATTCTGCGTTGCTTTCCGCAAGGACGATCCGCTCTGCGATATATTCACCGCCGCGCTGCAGGAGCTCTCTGCCGACGGCCAGATCTCCCGCCTGAGCGCCCAATATCTCGGCACGGACTATAGCTGCATGGAGGCTGTCCCCGGCGCTGTCCAGCTTCTGGAAACGCCGCCGGAGCCGGGACGGAAGCTTCGCATCGGCGTGCAGGATGGCATTGCGCCGATCTCCTCCTCCCGCGATGACGGCTCGTTCGGCGGTCTGATCCCGGATCTCGCGCAGCTCGTGGCGGAAAAGCTTGGGTGGACATTCGAGTACATGGTCATCAACAGCGACAACGTCGCCGCCGAGCTCGGCAGCGGCAATATCGACTGCGCGTGGATGGCGGCGTCCTTCTCCGGCAGCTCGAGCACCGTCTCCCTCTCCCCTGGATGGCTGCGCAACACGCACGAGCTCGTCGTGCGGAGCGACAGCCGCTATACGCGCAAAAACAGTCTCAAGGGCAAGGTGATCGGCATTACCGACGCCACCGCGCTCGCCGCGCTCAAGGAAAGCGGCATGGACGCGAAGGTCGGCTCGGTATGGTACTATGACGATCTCGCCGCCTGCTTCACGGCGCTCGCCGCCGGAGACTGCGACGCCGTGGTGATCGACGGCATTGTGTCCGGGTACTACATGTAAATTATAGAAGGAGCGCTCCGCACATGCAGGGCGCTCTTTCCATACTATGAAGTGAGGCGCGCCCCCCAAAGCCGTAGCCGAATTGCGGCGGAAAGGGGGAAATCCATGAAACGCTGCTGGAAGGACTGGATACGAAAGGCAGGCATCCGCGCGCTCAAAACCGTTGCACAAACCGCCGTTGCCGCCATCGGCACATCCGTTGTGATCTCGGAGATCAACTGGATGCTCGTCGGCAGCACCTCGCTGATCGCGGGTGTGCTCTCGCTTCTAACGTCTCTTGCCGGGATCCCGGAGGAATGCCCGGAGGAAGCTGAGTCGGCAGAACCGCCCGAAAGCTGACAGAATAGATAAAAGCCCCGCCGGACTATTCCGGCGGGGCAATTTGTGCTGACGGGAAAACCCTTCCGTCAGCCTAACGGCTGCCACCTCCCCTATTAGGGGAGACAAGTCAGTCATCAGAAAAACCCACTTGGCTCCCCTAACAGGGGAGCTGGCTCGCCAAAGGCGAGACTGAGGGGTTCTCTCTGCCGTCAGGCGTACTGGTCGACGACCTTGAGGGCGCTGTCGCTATCGGAGCAGACGACGGCAATAACGTAATTGCCGATCGTCTTTACCGGCGCGTTCTCGAGCGACATCGCAGCGGCGGGGCCGTAGCTCTTGTAGGCCTCGATCCGGTCAGCCACGAATGCCTGAAGCGCTGTGAGCAGGCGCTGCGCCGCAGCGGCGTCTACGGCCTCAAAGCAGGCGATCTGCTCGGCAGTCGCTGCCGTGCCGCAGTAGACGAGCGCGCTCTTATAGTCAGCGGTGTCCACGCCGTAGTACTGGGGGATCACGGCGTCGTCCAGCTGGCTGAGGCTGTCGGTGAAGTTGGCGTTCGCGAGCACGTCGTCCACAAAGGCGCGCGGCTCCATCGTCTTTTTCGAGCTGCCGCAGCCGGTGAGCACGGCAAAGAGGCACACGAGCGCGAGCAGCAGAGAAATGGTCTTTTTCATGAAATTACCTCGTTTCTTATTCGGTGAGAAGACCCTCATCCACATAGTGGGTCTTCATATAATTGGCCCAGGCAACATACCCGGATTTTTCAAAGTGCTTGCCGTCTCCGGCGAAGGCATAATCGCTCGAAAGGAAGCCGTACTCGTCCACCAGCATGGAGTAAATGTCGAGATACCAGCAGTTGTTGTCCGCGCAGAGCTGCTTGAGCGCAGAGTTGAAGGAATTGATGCGCTCCATGCTCTGCACCTCGTTGGGATCGGCGTCCACGTCCCGCGTCACAGGTGTGACGGAGATAATGTAGATGTTCGCCTTCGTCTGGTGCTCGCGGACGTAGTCGATGAGCGTTTTATAGCTCTGCACAAAGGAGTTCACATCCGTGCCGACCTCGTTGAGGCCGAACATCAGATAGATATCCTGATAGTAATCGGGGTCGTTGAGCGTGAGCGGCGAGAGATCGAGCGTGCCGAGAACATTGTTCACGACGGCGCCGGTACCGTAAATATACCGCATGTTCGTTACGCCGGACCACATTAAGAAGCCCTCGACGAGGGAATTTCCGATCATGCAGGAGCGATCAAAATGACTGTCATACACCGCCTCCGCACGTTCCGGAACGATCGCGCCCCAATCGGCGGGGACAATGAGATCGCCGTCGCGCTTTGCCTTGGCTCCCGAGGGCGTCGGCGTCGGCACAGCGGTCGGCTTCGGCGTCATGGATACCTCAGCGCTCGCCTCCGGCGTTGCTTCGCCCGGCTGCGGCGTGTCCGCCGGGCGGGGCGTTGCGGTCACGGGGGCGTAGCTCGGCAGGGTGTACATCGGCTTTTCGCTGCCCTTCTGCGCCAGCTTCACGATGCCAAAGATCAAAAGCCCGACAAGAACGAGCGCGATGAGCAGAAACGCCGGATGAATGCGGTTTTTTCCGATGCGCGGCAGACGGAAGGAAAAGCCTCCCCCACCGGTATTGGACGGCGGGCGGCGCGGCGGCGTGCCGCCGCCGGAGGCTCGTCCCGCGGTGCCGCGCTGCGCCGGACGGCGGACAGCACCGGGACGGTAATAGTCCCCGTGCGGACGCTGCGATGCGCCGTAAGAGCGCTGCGGCGTTTCCGCCTGCGGGATATTCGCGCCATAGAACGGGTCGCTCTCCGTTTCCGGCGGCTGCGGTGCGGCACGGTAGCCGCCGGTCGCATACGGCTGGCGGTATGTGCCGTCGCTGCGGCGGTAGGGCGCAGCCTGCTGCGCCGGAGCAGCATTATAATACGGCTCAGCCTGTCGCGGCTGCGCGGCATTGCGGTAGGGCCCGGCCTGCGGCTGCGGCGTTCTTCCATAAGGTTCTGCCTGCGGCTGGGCGGGCACGGCGCGGCGAGTGTTCGGTGCGCCCTGCTCCAGATTGCCGCTGCGGAGAGCGTCCCACGAAATTTCCGTGAACGCCGTGCTTTGGCCGCCGTAGTACGGCTCCTGCCGCCGCTGCTGCGGCTGGCGGCCATTGTAGGCGTTATAGTCCGCATAGCCCTGCGCCGGGCGGCTCTGCGGCGTATACGGCACGGCGCGCGGTGCCGTTCTTCCCGTATCCGCTGCCGGGCGGGCGGCGCGGCGGTTTCCGTTTTCGGTCTCGGTATATTCCGGCGCCGGGCGGCCGGAGCTCGGCGTACGGCGCACACTGTCGAGCGGCAGCTCGGTAAAAAGGGCGCTCTCGCGCTGAGAGGGTGCACCCTCCTGCTGCGGCGGACGCGACGCGCCGTCTTTGCGGTAATAGCTGGATCCGCGGTTTTCCATATGGAAAAAATACCTCCGCATAAAATTACATGTTTATTATAGTGTTTTATGTCTTACTATGCAAGTAAAAAAAACGTTTCGTTTTTCTTGCGCAGCGGCGCTTGGCGTGGTATAGTAATTTAGTTAAAATAGAGTTATTGTACACAAAAGGAGTATTCCCATGTGGATCGCCGATAATTGGAAAGACTACGAGCTGCTCGACGCTTCAAACGGCGAGCGTCTGGAGCGCTGGGGGCAGCACATTCTCGTCCGCCCCGACCCGCAGGTTATCTGGAAAACGCCGCGCACCTCGCCCGCCTGGAAGCGTCCGGAGGGGCGCTACAGCCGCAGCCACACGGGCGGCGGCTCGTGGGATAAGAGCGCTCTCCCGGCGAGCTGGGACATTCGCTACGGCTCGCTCACGTTTCATGTAAAGCCCATGAACTTCAAGCACACCGGTCTCTTCCCCGAACAGGCAGCGAACTGGGACTGGATGCAGAAAAAGATCCGCGAGGCGAACCGTCCGATCAGCGTTTTGAATCTCTTTGCCTATACCGGCGGGGCAAGCGTTGCATGTCTCGCCGCGGGCGCAAGCGTCTGCCATGTGGACGCCGCGAAGGGCATGGTCGCCTGGGCGAAGGATAATGCCGCGGCATCCGGCGTTGCGGGCGCGAGCGTCCGCTGGATCGTGGACGACTGCGCCAAATTTGTTGAGCGCGAGATCCGCCGCGGACACCGGTACGACGCCATCATCATGGATCCGCCGTCCTATGGCCGCGGGCCGGGCGGCGAGGTTTGGAAGCTGGAGGACAACCTCTGGGACTTCGTCTCGCTCTGCTCCGGCGTTCTCTCGGACGACGCGCTTTTCGTGCTCATCAATTCCTATACGACGGGACTTGCCCCCTCGGTGCTCTCGTATATTACCGACAGCATCTTCACCGCCCGGCGCGGCGGCTCTTCGCGCGCCGAGGAGCTGGCGCTTCCCGTCACGCAGAGCGGTCTTGTGCTCCCCTGCGGGGCGAGCTGCCGCTGGGAGGCCTGAATGAAGCAACCGGTGATCACTCTCGATAACGTTTCCTTCCGCTACCCGGACGCCGGGCGCGATGCGCTCTCCGGCGTCAGCCTTTCGATCGAGGCGGGGTCGTTCATTGCCGTGCTCGGCCACAACGGCTCGGGCAAATCCACGCTCGCCAAGCTCCTGAATGCCATTCTCGTGCCGACGGAAGGGACTGTGACCGTTAAGGGCATGGACACACGCGACGAGGAAAATCTCCTCAACGTGCGCCGGACGGTCGGCATGGTGTTCCAAAACCCGGACAACCAGATCGTTGCGAGCGTTGTGGAAGATGATGTGGCGTTCGCCCCCGAAAATCTCGGTGTTCCTCCGGCGGAAATTCGCCGCCGCGTGGACGAGGCTTTAAAGCGCGTCGGTATGTATGAATTTCGCAGCAACGCCCCGCACCTTCTCTCCGGCGGGCAGAAACAGCGCGTCGCCATCGCGGGCGTGCTCGCCATGCAGCCCGAAATTCTCGTCATGGACGAGCCCACCGCCATGCTCGACCCCTCCGGCCGGCGGGAGGTGCTGCGCACGATCGCCGATCTTCGCGCCGCAACGGGCGTTACGGTCGTGCTCATCACGCACCACATGGACGAGTGCGTCGATGCCGACCGGCTGCTCGTCGTTTCCGACGGGAAGCTCGTTCTCGACGGCACACCAAAGGATGTCTTTTCGCAGGTCGAGCATATGCGCTCGATCGGTCTGGACGTCCCCGCCACGACAGAAACGCTCCACGAGCTGCGCGCTGCCGGGGCAGATGTGCCGCTCGACGCGCTCTCTGACGCGGAGGCCGCCGATGCCATTGTCCGCTGGCTCGAAGAAAAAATCCATCAGTAAAGGTTTTTCGTTATGCCCGATATCCGTCTGGAGTCTGTCCGGTGCGTATACAGCGCCGGGACTCCGTTTGAAAAAGTTGCCCTTGACGATATTGATCTTGAAATCCCCGCCGGTCAGTACGCGGCGCTGCTCGGCCATACCGGCAGCGGCAAGAGCACGCTCATCCAGCATCTCAACGCCCTTTTGAAGCCCGCCGCAGGGCGTGTACTGCTCGGCGGCGAGGATATCCACCGCTCCAAGGAGGCGCTGCGCGCCGTCCGGTTCCGCGTCGGTCTGGTGTTCCAGTACCCGGAATACCAGCTCTTTGAAGAGACGGTTTACCGCGACATTGCGTTCGGTCCGAAAAATATGGGATTGACCGAGCAGCAGGTGGACGAGCATGTCCGCTTCGGTGCGAAGTTTGCCGGGGTGGAGGAATCGCTCTTTGATGCCTCCCCGCTCGATCTTTCCGGCGGGCAGAAACGCCGGATCGCCATTGCAGGCGTTATAGCCATGAAGCCGGAGGTTCTCGTGCTTGATGAGCCGATGGCGGGGCTTGATCCCGCCGGATGCCGCGAAATTCTCGCAAACATTGCCGAATACCGCCGCTCCACGGGGAGCACCGTTGTGCTCGTCACGCACGACATGGACGTTGCCGCGGAAAATGCCGAACGGCTCATCGTCATGCGGCGCGGTAAGATCGTGCTCGACGGTGCGCCGGAGGAGATATTCACCCACGGTGCGGAGCTGCGGGAAATGGGTCTCGGCATTCCTGGCGCGGCCTCGCTCGCGGAAGAGCTGCGTGTACGCGGCGTTGATGTGCCGCAGGGCATTTATACCCCCCAGGCGCTCGCCTCCGCCCTGCTCGCACGAAAGGCGGGCGGCGCATGCTGAAGGACATCACGCTCGGCCAGTACTTCCCCGGCAACACCGTTGTGCACCGGCTCGACCCGCGCACGAAGCTCATCGCCGTGGTGCTCTACATTGCCGCGCTCTTCACCGCCAACAACTGGAGCGCTACCGCGCTCGTTCTCCTCACGCTCATATTCTGCGTGGCGCTCTCACACATCCGCCCGAAAGCGCTCTTCAAGGGGCTCAAGCCGCTCATCGTGATCGTGATCTTAACGGCGGTGCTCAATCTCTTCTACTCGGACGGCAACGTGATCTGCTCGTTCTGGGTGCTACGCATCACCGATAACGGCATCCGCCGCGCAATTTTGATGGTGCTTCGCATCATCCTTCTTGTGTGCGGAACGTTTCTTCTGACGTATACGACCTCTCCCCTGCAGCTCACCGACGGGCTGGAGCAGCTTTTGAGCCCGCTCAAGAAGCTGCATTTCCCGGTGCATGAGCTTTCGATGATGATGAGCATCGCGCTGCGCTTTATCCCCACGCTCATTGAGGAGACCGACAAGATCATGTCCGCACAGAAGGCACGCGGCGCAGATTTCGACAGCGGCAGCCTTGTCCGCCGCGCGAAGGCGCTGCTGCCGATCCTCGTGCCGCTCTTTGTGAGCGCTTTCCGCCGCGCCGACGAGCTCGCCACCGCGATGGAGTGCCGCTGCTACAACGGCGGCGAGGGACGCACCCGCATGAAGGTGCTGCGCATGGGACGAAACGACTGCCTGGCTCTCGCCTTCTGGGCGGTGATTTTGGCCGGGTCGATCGTCCTGACGAGGTACGGCATTTGAGAAACATTGCGCTCAAACTCCGGTACGACGGCTCCGCCTACCACGGCTGGCAGCGGCAGGCCGATCTCCCCACGGTGCAGCAGACCGTGGAGGACGCCATCACGAAAATTCTTGGCACAAGCGTCCATGTAACAGGCTGCGGCCGCACGGACGCGGGCGTACACGCCCTGCGCTACTGCGCAAATTTCCGTTCCGAGTGCACGATCCCGATTGAAAAAGTCCCGCTCGCGCTCAACGCCCGACTTCCCGGCGACATCGCCGTGACGGATGCCTGCGAGGTGGACGAGAGCTTCAACGCCATCGGCTCATGCATCCAGAAGGAATATATCTATAAGATTCTGAATAGCCGCATCCCCGATCCGTTTCTCGATAAGCGCGTGTGCTTTTATCCGTCTCGGCTTGATATCGGCCAAATGCGCGCCGCGGCAAAGGCATTTGAGGGCACGCATGATTTTGCCGCCGTGCGGAGCGTCGGCACTGAAACGAAAACGACCGTCCGCACCGTGCACTGGTGCGATGCCGAGCGCGAGGGCGATCTCATCACCGTGCGCGTGTGCGCCAACGGGTTTTTGTACAACATGGTCCGCGCTATGGTCGGCACGATGGTGTACGCAAGCTACGGAAAGCTGCGAGCCGAGGACATTCCCGCGCTTTTGGAAACGCGCGACCGCCGTCTCACCGGCCCGACAATGCCGCCGCAGGGGCTTTATATGCACCGCGTGTGGTACGACGGCCCCGCCGGGGAAATGATGGCAGACATTTGACCCCCATTGACGCTTGATTTTTCGGAGGTTTTGATGCATTCTAATAGGTATACCGCCGCGCCGGAACGTAAGCACCGGAGCTTTACGCGTGTGATCGCCGCATCGGCCGCGATGCTGTGCATCGCCGCGCTCCTGCTCGTGCTGAGCATTGTCCAGTCGCGCACGGCAGCCGCCGTACGAAATCGCGACGGTTTTCAGCTCCGAAGCGGAGACGATATCTTCTATGCCGCCGCCGGAAACGGGCTCGCCGCCGCCACAACGACCGGCGCACAGCTTTTTACTGCAAGCGGAAAATGCGCCGCAAGCGCCGACTTTGCGATGACAGAGCCCATGTGCGCCGGAAGCACGCAGCTTGCGGTTTTCTGGGACGCCGGACAAAACGGCATCTACGCGCTCTACCCGGACGGCTCCGCCGACGAATGCGAGACCGAGGGCGGCGTGTACTTCGCCGACGTGAACGAATCGGGCCTCATTACCGTCCTAACCGATAAGGACGGATATCGCGGGAGCGTTGTCGTATACGATACCGATCTCACACCGCTCTTCCGCTGGGATGCTTCGAGTGTTACCCCTGTCTCCGCGCGGACGACCGGAAAGGGTCTTCTCTGCGTGAACGGTGCCGGGGAGGACGGCGGGTATCTCCGCTTCTTCCGCATCGACCGTGAGGAGATGCAGGCCGAGTTTTTCGCCCCCGGCGAGCTCATTGCGGATTTCGGCTTCCTCTCCAACGGCTCCATTGCCGCGGTGACGGAAGCGTCGCTGCGCTTTCTCTCCGCAGATGGCGCTCTTCTCTCCGAGCACCGGCTCGGGAACGCGCATCTCTCTGCCTTCTCGCTCAGCGGTGATTTTGCCGCCGTCGCGGCGGCGAGCGGTCTCCATGGCGGCGAGACCGTGATCACAGCGTTTTCCCCCTCCGGCGAGCCGCTGGGGAGCTTCACCGCGCCGCTGGACGCCGCGGCCATGTCATCCTGCGGCAGCCAGCTTCTCGTCCTCTTCACCGGAGAGGAATCCACGCTCTTTTCCTCCGCGCTGGAGGAGATCGTTTCCTATCAGCCGCCGGAGGACGTCCGGCAGGCGTTTCTCTGCTCGGACAGCCGCGCGCTTTTCGCCGGCGCGTCCGGCGTTGTTCAAATCGATTTCAACCGGTAATTTTTTACCGATCCCGTCCAACAAAGGAGGCTTTACATGAAAGCGGTACTGAGTCTTTTGTTTTTGTCCATACTCATTTTCTGCGTCTGGTCCGGCTATAAGAAGGGGCTCGTCATGGGCATCTTCAGCCTGATCGCGTTTGTCGTTTCGGTGTATGGCGCGAATCTTCTCTCCCAGACCTATTCCGGGGAGGTCATCGACGCGCTGCGCCCGTTCGCCAGCGGCTTTGTGGAGGTCAACGTCGTAGACAAGACCGTCCGTCCCGCCATGGGGATCGACAGCACCAATCTTTCGGTCAAGGACTATTTTGCGCAGAATCCCGGACGCGAAACGGAGTTCTGCACGCTCACCTATAACGGCATGGGCATTTACGAATCCACCAGCGAGCAGATGGCGGACGAAGCCGTCACCTACGCGAAGGAAAATAACGCTGAGCTCATTGACGCCGTCGTAGAAGTGCTCTGCCGGCGCATATCCTATGTCGGCGGGTTTATTCTCGCATTCGTCATGATTCTGATCCTCCTCACGGTGATCGGGAACATTCCCAATATCAGCTTCCAGATACCGAACCACGAGCTGCTCAACGATATCGGCGGCGCTGTGACCGGCTTTTTGCAGGGCTTGGCGTTTTGCCTCATCATCGGCTGGGCACTCCGGTTCGTCGGTCTGCTCGTCTCGCAGGAGACGCTTTCCAACACCTTCCTCGTCTCCTGGTTTATGGATCGCACGATCTTTGTACACCTTCTCGGAATTTAAAGGCAGCATCGCCTTTCATCCTATCTCACAGAATACAGGAGAACATCTATGCAACCTACTCTCTGCGCTCGCTGCCACAAGAACATGGCGGTGGTATTCATCAACCGCATTGAAAACGGCCAGTCCCATCAGGAGGGGCTGTGTCTCAAGTGTGCCCGTGAGCTGCACATCAAGCCCATCGACGATATCATTTCCAAAATGGGCATCAACGATGAAGAGCTCGACGGCCTTTCCTCCGAAATGATGGAGGCCATGCAGAATCTCTCCGGCAGCGGAGACGATCTCATGAATATTGAAAACGATGACGACAGCTCGGACGATGACGGGAAGACCGCAACGTTCCCGTTCCTCAACCGGCTTTTCGGCGCGCAGAATGCCGCCAACGCCGAAAACCGCGACAGCACGGAGACCGAACGCCCCCGCGGCGGCAAGGACGCCGGCGAGCGCAAGCCCAAGCGCAAGTTTCTGGATAACTACTGCATCTCGCTCACCGACCGCGCCCGCGCGGGCAAGCTGGATCGCATGATCGGCCGGAGCGAGGAGCTCGAGCGTGTCATTCAGATCCTCAACCGCCGCCAGAAGAACAACCCCTGCCTCATCGGCGAGCCGGGTGTCGGCAAGACGGCGATCGCCGAGGGTCTCGCGCAGCGCATTGCCTCCGGCGATGTGCCGGCCAAGCTGCGCGACAAGCAGGTATTTCTCCTGGATCTCACATCGCTCGTCGCGGGAACGCAGTTTCGCGGCCAGTTTGAGTCGCGCATGAAGGGGCTCATTGAAGAGATCCGCCGCGAGGGGAACATCATTCTCGTCATCGACGAGGTGCACAATCTCGTCGGCGCGGGTGATGCCGAGGGCAGCATGAATGCCGCGAACATTCTCAAGCCCGCGCTCTCCCGCGGCGAGATCCAGGTCATCGGCGCAACGACGTTCAGCGAATACCGCAAGCACATTGAAAAGGACGCCGCGCTTGAGCGCCGCTTCCAGCCCGTGACCGTGGCCGAGCCCTCGCTCGACGACAGCGTGGAAATTCTCAAGGGCATCCGCAAGTACTACGAGGACTTTCACGGCGTGAAGATCTCCGATGAGATGTGCCGCATGGCCGTGACGCTCTCCGAGCGCTACATCACCGACCGTTTCCTCCCCGATAAAGCCATCGACCTCATCGACGAAGCCTGCTCCGATGTGAATCTTCATAACAGGGACATTGAGCGCAGCGCCGAGATCAAAAAAGAATGTGCCGATCTTGATAAAGAGCGCGAGCTTCTTCTCAGCGGCACGGCGGGCGACGGCGATTTTGAAAAGCTCGCCGAGCTTCGCAGCCGCGATCTCCAGCTCAAGGATGAGCTTTCCCGGATCGAAGCCAAGGGAATGCCGGAGCTCACCGCAGACAATCTCGCGCACATCATTGAGCTCTGGACAAAGATCCCCGCCTCGAACATCCGCGCCGATGAGTTTGAACGTCTCTCTGGTCTTGCCGGACGACTCAAGGCGCACATCATCGGGCAGGACGAGGCCGTGAACGCCGTGTGCGCCGCCATCAAGCGCAGCCGCGCGGGGCTGCAGTCCAAGCGCAAGCCCGTGAGTTTCATTTTTGTCGGCTCCACCGGCGTCGGCAAGACCGAGCTCGTCAAGCGGCTCGCCGCCGATCTCTTCAACTCTCCCGAATCGCTCATCCGGCTCGATATGTCGGAGTTCATGGAAAAATTCAGCGTTTCGCGCATCATCGGCTCGCCTCCGGGCTATGTCGGCTACGACGAGGCCGGGCAGCTCACCGAGAAGATCCGCCGCAAGCCATACAGCGTTGTGCTCTTCGACGAGATCGAAAAGGCCCACCCGGATGTGATGAACATCCTGCTGCAGATTCTCGACGACGGACGCATTACGGACGCACAGGGGCGCACCGTGAATTTTGAAAACACCGTGATCGTCATGACGACGAACGCAGGCAGTGACAAACGCACCGGCAGCGTCGGCTTCAACATGAGCGCCGACGAACAGGGCAAGGAAAAAGCCGTCAAGGCTCTCAATGATTTTCTTCGTCCCGAATTCATCAACCGCGTGGACGAGATCATTTACTTCCACCGTCTGACGGAGGAAAACATCCGCGCCATCGCCTCGCTCATGCTCGAAGATCTCCGCACCGCCATGGCCGAGCGCGGCACAGCCCTCACCTGGGATGAGCGCGTCATAGCCTATCTCGCCGAGAAGGGCTACAGCGCAACCTACGGCGCGCGCAATCTCCAGCGTCTCATCCAGAAGGACATTGAGGACGCCATCGCCACTGAGATCATCGACAACCGAAAGGGTGCCGCGAGTGCCGTTTCGCTCACCGTCAGTGACGGGAAAATCACCGTTTACGCGCTATAATCCACCGAAAAACGACCGCAGAGCTTTCCTTCTCTGCGGTCGTTTTCAGAAAGCGGGCGATCCATACGAAAAAGCACTCTCTTCACCGCGCCTGGTACATGCTAGCCGGCTGCTGTCTTTTGCAGGGTGGGAGCATGGGGCTCATCAATAACTGCCGGGGCATATTCATCTCCCCCGTTACGGCGGAGCTGGGCTTTTCCATGAGCTCGTTCACGCTTTATATGTTCGTTTCGGCGATTTGCGGCTGCTTTGTGCTGCCGTTCGTTTCGCGCATATTCGCGCGCGTGGATTCGCGCCTCCTGCTCGGCGGCGCTTCCCTGCTCTTTTCCGCCTCCGTATTTTCGATGGGCTTTGCGCGCAGCGTCGCCTTTTTTCAGATCGCGGGCATCGTGCAGGGCGTCTCGGGCTCATTTTTGATGTTCTATCCCGCGCCGTTCATTCTCGGGAGCTGGTTTCACAAGCGGACGGGGCTGGCCGTGGGCGTGTGCTCGTCGTTTTCCGGTGTGGTCGGGATCGTTTTCAACCCGCTTGGCAGCGCCGTGATCGAGCGCTTCGGCTGGCAGGGCGGCTACTTTTTCTTCGGTATTACCGCGTTTCTGATGCTCGTTCCGGTATCGGTGTTTCTGCTCCGCCTCTCCCCGGCGGACGCGCAACTCACGCCATACGGCGCGGAGAGCACTTCGTCCGGCACGGAAAGCGCCGCGCCTGCAGACGGCGTTCCGGCAGGTGCTGCCAAGCGCAGCGTATATTTCTGGATGATCGTCACCGGCACAATGCTCATCAGCATGACCGGCGCTTTCAATTCGCATCTGAGCCCCATGGGTGTAAATTATGGCTACGGCGCGAGCATCGGCGCATTGCTCGTCTCCTGCTCCATGGCGGGGAATGTGCTGAGCAAGAACGTTCTCGGCGTTATCTTCGACCGGAGAGGGCTTTCCCATGCGCTGACGTTCGGTCTTGGTGCTTCGGCGTTCGGCTCGGCGCTGCTGCTGATCGACTCCGTACCGCTGCGGCTGCTCGGCGCGCTGCTCTATGGCTGCTCGATGGGGACATGCAACGTGATGTCCCCTCTCGTTATCAAAGACGTGTTCGGCCTTCGCGGCTATGGCGAGCTTCTCTCCTACAACACGCTCTTTCTCACGTTCGGCAATTCGCTCTCGCTGCTGCTCGGCGGCGTGATGGTCGATGCGTTCGGGCCGCGGCGCGGCTATTTTCTGAGCTTTCTCGCCGTGCTCTGTGTGCTCGCCCTGCTCGCCGGGATCTACACCGTCGCCATCCGCGGCGGACGGCGGCTCCGGAAAACCTGCGACGCTGCCGAAACCGCCGTGTAACCGTCTTCCTTTGCGCAAAAGCCTCCGCGCCAGTCTTTCGACTGGCGCGGAGGCTTTTTTTAATCGGCGCGGTAATGCGCGCCGAGGCTTTCTTTTCGTTCAAGCGCCGCGCGGGCAACGCACTCCGCCGTGAAACAGAGATCGCGAAGCTCCACCCACTCCGCAAGGCTTGCCGGGCGGCGGCGCGCCATGGCAGTCCGTATCTCCTGGATCTTTCCAAGCGCCTCACACAGGCCCGCCTCGGTGCGGACGACGGAGACACCCTTCCACATCGTATCGCGCAGCTCGTCCCGGAGATCGCGCAGAGAGTCCTCTCCCGGCGCCGGATAGTCCCGGAGGGCGCGCCCGGCGCTCTTCTCCGTTTCGGGCACACACACATCCGCCGCGGCATATTTTGCGGCGTTCTCCCCGGCCAGAAAGCCGAAGAGCACCGTTTCGCTCAGCGCGCTCCCGGCGAGACGGTTGGCGCCGTGCAGCCCGCCGGTGACTTCGCCGCAGGCATAGAGCCCTGCCACATCCGTGGAGCAGTCGGTGCGCAGCGGTACCCCTCCCATGAAGAAGTGCGCCACTGGACGGATGAGCAGCGGCTTATCCGGGTAGTCGCGCGCCATGCGTGCGATGTTCGGGCATTCGCGCTCAAGATATGCCTTATCGCAGCCGGAAAGGTCGAGCCGCACCTCTTTTTCGGCAAATTCGGCGCGGGCGACAACATCGCGGTTTTCCAGCTCCTTCTTCGGATACCGGTCACAGTCCATAAACCGCTCGCCCTTTTCGTTGCGGAGCACCGCGCCGTGGTCGAAAAGGTCCGGGAAAATATCCGCCCGTTTGGGCGAATAGATGCGGTAAGGATAAAACTGCACAAACTCCATGCCGCGCAGCGGCAGACCGCAGCGCGCGGCCATGGCATAGCCGTCGCCGGTGAGATCGCGCGTGTTGCTCGTCGCGGCATACACATTACCCGCACCGCCGCAGCAGAGGATGACCGTTTTTGCCGGGTATACACGCACTTCCCCGCCGCAGAGCGCCAGAACGCCCTGCGCACGGCCGTTTTCCGTCAGGATATCGCAGACGGTCACGCCGTCCTCCACGGCGATATTAGGATACTCCCGCAGCTTTTCACGGACGGCCGCGGTGAGAATGCGCCCCTGCTTGGGACTGCAGCAGGCAAGATACGGGTATTCCCCGCCGTTTTCCGAAAGCGTTCTATATTCCAGCGGCAGATCGAGCGCGCGCAGCCGCTCCATGGCCGCGGCAGCGTGATCAACGAAAAACGCCGCGATCTTCTCGTCCTGCTCTCCGGCGCCGGAGGCAAGAAACCGGGCGCGGTATTCCTCGCGCAGCCCGGGCGCATCCGGTGCGAACCGATGCACCGACATGGCCACCACCGAGTTTCCGGAGCCGCCGGTTTTGCTCTTGCAGAGGATCGTTACCTGTGCGCCGTTCTCCGCTGCCGCAATGGCGGAATACATGCCCGCCAGTCCGCCGCCGACCACAAGGACTTCCGCGCCGCTTTGCATTATGACCGTTTTCATGGACCCCACTCCTTTGCAGAAAAAATATACCATACTCCCGGCGAAAAAACAAACCTTATACCTTACGGTACGGGGCAGGTTTCCCGGAGACGCGATCAATGAAGAATTGACACAGTTTTTGCAAGGTGGTATAATTTATTAGTTAAAATCGATAAAAAAGCAAGGAGCAACCGTTATGAAAAAAACCGGCCGCGTTCACCGCGCCTGGTGGATGCTGATCGGCTGTTGTCTGCTGCAGGGCGGCTCGCTCGGCATCATCCATAACTGCCGGGGCATTTTCTATGATCCCGTGATCGAAGATCTCGGCTTCGGCATGGGCGCTTTTTCCTTTTACATTCTCTTTTTCGGCGTGTGCTCGTGCTTTGTGCTGCCGTTTGTGGGGAAGCTCTTCCGCAATGTCGATTCCCGCATTCTGCTCGGCGGCGCGTCGCTCGTTTTTTCCGGTACGGTGTTCGTGATGGGCTTTTTCCGCACGCTTCCCGCTTTCTACATTGCCGGAGCCATTCAAGGCTTTGCGAGCGCGTTTCTCATGTTCTTCCCCGCGCCGTACATTCTCGGCAACTGGTTTTATAAAAAACGCGGCCTCGCCGTCGGTCTTTCGGCAGCCGTTGCGGGGCTGGCCGGTGTGCTCGGCAACCCGCTCGGCAACGCGATCATCCGTGCCTTCGGCTGGCGGATGGGCTTTTTCTCGTTCGGTCTCATTTCCCTTGTGATGATGTTCCCGGTTTCGGTTTTTCTGCTGCGCCGCTCGCCGGAGGACGTCGGCTGCCGCCCCTACGGCGCGGAGGATGACGAAGCTCTCACCGGCGAGAGCTGTCCGCTCGACGGCGTTCCGGCCTCTCGTGCTAGGCGGGAGAGCGCTTTCTGGCTTTTGATCCTCGCCGGGCTGCTCGCGGCCTTTACCTGTGCCTACTATGCGCATCTCAGCCCGCTCGGCATATACTTTGGCTACGGCTCCGTTTTCGGCGCGCTGATGGTATCCTGTTCCATGGCGGGAAACGTTGTGAGCAAGCTGCTGCTCGGCCAGCTTTACGACCGGTTTGGGCTGCGCACCGCGCTCGCCGCCGGGACTGCGGCTGTTGTGGCGGGCTTTTTGCTTCTGCTTGTAGATTCGCTCCCGGTGCGCATCGTTGGGTCGTTCCTTTACGGCTTCTCCATGGCGATGAGCGCCATTATGATCGCCATCACCATCCGCGACGTATATGGCAGCCGGGACTACGGTGATCTTCTTTCCTACAGTTCGATGGCATCTACGCTGGGAACCTCCGTCAACATTGCCATCATAGGCTATATGGTAGACGGCTTTGGTCGGCAGCGCGGATACATCATCAGTTTGTGGTACGGTCTCGCGCTGACGCTCGCCATGGGCGCACTGCTCATCGTATCCATCCGCGGTGGACGGAAGATCGCCGCGGAATATAAGCCCGGCACTGCCGCCGGAGAAAATGCAAAACATTAAAGAAGGGCTGGAAATACCTTTGAAGCACGATTCACTGCATCAGCAGGTGATCCGGGAGATCACGGAACGCCTCATCTCGACCGGAAGCATGGACGGCACACTGGAAAACTGCCCCGGCATGAAGGAGCGCGTCACGCGCCTGATCGGACTTCTGCGCAGCGCCATGTATCCGCATATCTTCGGCGCATCCTCCCGGCGCGGCAGCGCCGCCTCCGCCATCGCGGTGAGCTACAACCTGCAAAGCGCCGCGGAGCTTCTTGAACAGATCCTCGCAACGATCCAGCCGGGACAGACTGAGGACGAGACCGACGCGGTCATTCTCCGCTTTCTCGAGCAGATCCCGGAGATCAAGGCCTGTCTCGAGACCGACATTCAGGCCGCCTACGACGGTGACCCCGCCGCGATGAGCCGCGAGGAGATCATGCTCGCCTACCCCGCGTTCGAGGCCATCAGCATTTACCGCATGGCGCACCGGCTGTACAAAATGGGCATCCCCATGCTGCCGCGCATGATGACCGAATACGCCCACCAGCTCACCGGCATCGACATTCATCCGGGCGCGACGATCGGCAACTATTTCTTCATCGACCACGGCACCGGCGTTGTCATCGGCGAAACGACGACCATCGGCGAGCACGTGAAGCTCTATCAGGGCGTCACGCTCGGCGCGAAGAGCTTTGAGCTGGACGAGAACGGCAACCCCGTCAAGGGCATCAAGCGCCACCCGGATATCGGAAACCACGTCATCGTGTACGCCGGGGCAACGATCCTCGGCGGCATGACCCGCATCGGCGACAATTGCGTGATCGGCGGCAACGTGTGGCTCACGCACTCCATCGAGCCCGGACGCACCGTTCTTGCCGCGGAAGAGCGCGGGACGAAGATCATATAACTATCTGTAGACGCAAAAACTCCCTCTCCGGCCTGAACCGAACCAGAAAAAACGGACAATAGACAAAACGCCCCCAATGTAGGGAAAAAAACTACATAGGGGGCGTTACTATGTCAAAACAAAAGTTAAAGGATAACGAAGAAATCATAATAGCAATGCGAGAAGCCGGAAAGAGTCGACAGAAAATAGCGGATAAATTGGGCTTAACAAAGGGTCAGATAAAGAGCTGGGTGACTCGGTACAATCGAAGGAGTGAGAAGCAGGCAAGAGGAATCCCAACATTGCCAACGGGGCGGCCACGAAAAGATTACGAACTTACGGATGAAAACAGAATTGAATATTACAGGAGACAAGTAAGACTGGCCAAAAGTGAAAACAAACGCTTAAAGATGGAGAATGACCTTATGCGGGATTTTCTCTCGCTCACCGGAAAGGAGTGAAAGCAAGCGTCAAATATAGAGTAATCTACTGGCACAGGGAGAAATACAGCATTTGTGAGATGTGCCGCTTCTTTGAGGTATCCCGCAGCGGATACTATGACTATGTCCGGCGCATGGAAACCCCGGCAAAAGATCTGCCTTTGGCAGAGAGGATCCGGAAATGTCAGACAGAATGCAGAAGCACCTACGGCTACCGTAGGGTTCACATCTGGTTAGAACATAACGGCATCTATTGTAACCCTAAAACAGTGCTGAGGGTGATGAATAAGTACAATTTGTTGTCTGTTATACGCAGGAAACGGTATGTGAAATACGGACAAGCATTGCATCGTTACCCCAATCTGCTGAACAGAAATTTTGTTGCCGACCGTCCAAACCAGAAATGGGTGACGGATATCTCTTACATCCGAACCAAGCAAGGATTTCTGTATCTTTCCATCATCCGTGATCTCTATGACAACAGCATTGTTGCGTATAAGACCGGCTCAGAGCAGAACATCAATCTGGTGTTGAATACGATCAAGGCTGCCAAGAGAAATGAAGCGGTCACTGCAGAGCTGCAACTCCACAGTGACCAAGGCTTTCAATATACGTCACAAGCATACTTCAAGCTGACTCAACAATACGGTATTACCCCGTCTATGTCAAGGCGGGGTAATCCGTATGATAACGCTTTAGCAGAAGATTTCTTTTCTATCCTCAAAACGGAGTGCATTCACCGCACGAAGATCGCAACATTGGCCGAAGCCAAAATACTGATCGATGATTTTATCTACTTTTACAACAACCAACGCATTCAAACAAAAACAAAACTGACGCCTCTAGAATTGAGACGTCAGTATGTTGCCTAATCCCTTATATCCCTACCTAGGGGGCTATTTTGTGCTGTCCGCACAATCTGGGCCGGTTCAGCCGGAGAGGGAGTTTTCTCTTATTTCTGTACTTCGGGAATGGCGTGGTAGCGCTCGAGCTCCTTTTTGTATTCCTCGGTCTTGTCAAAGCCGCAGCCGTACATCTCCGGGCAGAAGCCGCGGTAAACGCACTCGCGCACCATGCAGGAGGCGAGCTCTGGCTCGATCTTCGCGACCTCGTCCTTCACGAGCTGCCATGCCTGCCGCGTCTCCGGGCTCGCGCCGGAGCAGAGGCGCTTGCGGCTGATCGTGATAAGCGCCTGCGCGTCCGCCTGGCACTGGTGGAGCACCGGGGCGTTCTGCGGCCGCTCGGTGCGGTCTACGCCGGTGCGGTCGGTGCGCTGGGTGCTGACAAAGTGCTCAATGCCCACCTTGTGGCGGACAATGTGGACACTGACCCAGTAAGGCAGATTGCTCCACTTCCACGAAAACTGCATCAGCCGGATCGGCGAATGCTCGGCGAGCAGGATTCTCTTTTTCCACGCCGCCGTGGGATATATGCCCTTCTCCTTGCCGACGGTGTTCATGGCGGCGTTTTTCACGTCCTGCCAGTTATCTTCGTGCCGAAACCATGCAATCTGCATATTTACTTCTCCTCTTTCTCTCGGTTTGCCGACGCCAGCGCCGCGATTTGCGGGTATTTATCCAGAATGCGCCCGTAATTCTCGCGCCGGTGCGGGATCAGGCACGCGCTGCAATCCTTGAAGCCGGATGCCAGATACGTAAAATTACCGCCGCACTTATCGCCCAGAGCGTACAGCGGGCAGTAGCAGAAAAGACAGCTGAAATCCTCCGGCTTGTCCGTTTTATGGCAGGGGAAATATTCGCAGTTCCGGTTCTGGAAAAACGAGTACCCCTTCCCTTCCCATTCCGGCTTGATCGCCATATCGCATCACCTCTCCTGACAGGATACCATACTTTTCCCCGTCCGTCCACCCTGAATGAAAAAAGAGAAAATTTCCACGGGTATTCCCATAGGGATCTCGTTGTGGTAAAATAGAAAAGATTTTTTAAGAGGAGTTTTTATGGAACGGCGCACAAAAACAAAACACTCCATTCTTCGTCTGCTGATCTTCTGCGCAGGGCTGGTCGTCCTGTCGCTTGGCATCGACCTGAACACGAAAACACAGCTCGGCATATCTCCGATCAATTCCGTGCCGTTCAATGTTCACCAATTGGCCGGACTTCCGCTCTGGGTGTGCGTTTACGCCTTTTACTTGCTGTTTATCCTGCTGCAATGGCTGCTGCTGCGAAAGGATTTTCATCCGATCCAGTTTTTGCAGATCGGCACAAGCTTTGTAAACAGCATCCTGATCCAGTTTTTCGATGACCGCATCCCGCTTCTGACAACGCCGGTCAGCCAATATCTGGTACTCGCTCTGGCCATTGTGCTCACGGCGATCGGCAGCGCAGTGACTGCCGGGATGCATCTCATCCCGAATCCCGGCGAGGGCGCCGCCGGGGCAATCGGCACGGCGCTCAAACGCGATTTTGGCCTTGGAAAAAATGTTCTGGATCTCGGATGCGTGGCGCTCTCCGTTGCAATCACGCTCCTTTTCGCCCACCGGATCATGAACATCGGGGTCGGAACGGTTTTGTCGATGCTCGTCACGGGGCGTATCGTGAAGCTTTTTTCCGGCCCCACCGCAAAGCTCTACGAAAAGGTTTCCTGAACCCCTCAGTCGCGGCGCTGTGCACCGCGACAGCCCCGCCCCCCTCTCTGTCGCCTTCGGCGACATCTCTCCCCGCCGGGGAGAGTCTGCCCCTATTAGGGGAGGTGACAAAAACGAAGTTTTTGACGGAGAGGTTTTTCACAGAAAAAGTAACCCCCCAGTAAAACTGGGGGTTCTTCCTATGCGGGCAAAGCCCTCTGTTCCTCGCGTAACGCGTAAAC
>CAKTBC010000023.1 GCA_934533005.1 uncultured Oscillospiraceae bacterium
CTCGCGGCGATCTTGCACCTGCGGGGGCTTTCCGAGCCCGCCGCGGCGCGCTCGTTCCTCCGCGGCGGCGCGGAAACGCTCACAAACCCGCTCGAGCTCACCGGCATGGTGGACGCCGTGCAGCGGCTCTCCCGCGCCGTGGCAACGGGCGAACACGTCGCTGTATACGGCGATTACGACGTGGACGGCATCACCGCCGCGTGCCTCCTTACTGACTATCTGCGCTCGCGCGGTCTCACCTGCGAGCTGTACATCCCCGACCGCATCCGCGAGGGATACGGCCTCAACAACGCCGCCATCGACGTGCTCGCGGAAAAGGGCGTCACGCTCATCGTGACGGTGGACTGCGGCGTTACAAATCTCGAAGAGACGGCCTACGCCGCGCAGCGCGGCGTGGACATGATCGTGACCGATCACCACGAGTGCCGCGAAACGCTCCCGGAGGCCGAGGCGGTCGTCGACCCCAAGCAGCCGGACGGAAACGGCATCGGCACGGCGCTCGCGGGCGTGGGCGTGGCGTTCAAGCTCGTGTGCGCCATGGACGGCGACGCCGGCAAAATGCTCGCGCGCTACGGCGATCTCGTCGCGGTCGGCACGGTGGCGGATGTGATGCCGCTGCTCGGCGAGAACCGCTTCATTACACGCTGCGGTCTGCAGAAGATTGCCGCGGGCGACTGCCGCCCGGGCTTTCTCGCGCTGGCGGAGGAGGCTGGCGTGCGCGATAAGCCGTTCACGGCTTCGACCGTGGGCTTTTCGCTCGCCCCGCGCATCAACGCCGCCGGACGGCTCGGCGAGCCGAGTCTCGCGGTGCGGCTGCTCGAAGAGACCGACCCGCGCCGCGCGCGCATTCTGGCCGCGGAGCTGTGCGCCAAAAACCGCGAGCGGCAGGCACTCGAAACGGAGATCTGGCGTGAGGCCGTCGAACGGCTGCACGGCGAACGGCCGGACGCGCCGATCGTTCTCGCGGCGGAAAACTGGCACCCCGGCGTGATCGGCATCGTCGCTTCGCGCCTGACGGACGCTTACAGCGTCCCCGCGGTGATGATCTGTCTCGATGGCGAGAGCGGCAAGGGTTCCTGCCGCAGCACCGGCTCCTTCAATCTTTTTGAGGCGCTTTCGGCGTGCTCGGACTGTCTGGAGGGCTTCGGCGGCCACGCGATGGCCGCGGGCGTCACGGTGCACCGCAGCCGCGTGGACGAGCTGCGCGAGCGGCTTCGCGAATACTATCTCTCCCATCCCGACCGGACGCTCCCGGCGCTGGAGGCGGATCTTCTCGTTGATTCGCCGGAGCTTTTGACAATGGCCTCCGTCGAATCGCTCGACGAGCTGGAGCCGTGCGGCAACGGCAATCCGCGGCCGCTGCTCTATATGGAAAACGTTTCGCTCGACTCCGCGCAGCCCATCGGCGGCGGAAAGCATCTGCGGCTGAAGCTTTCGAAATTTGCGCAGACCTACGACGGCGTGTTCTTTTCCCAGACCGCGCCCGCGCTCGGCGTGCGCGCCGGACAGCGCTGCGACATTGTGTTTGTGCCGCAGATCAACGAATTTCACGGCCGGCGCAGCGTGCAGCTTGTGATCACCGATCTGCGCCGAAGCAAAGAAGGATAAAATCATGGCAGAAGAAATTGTGGAACAGGGCTATCGGGAGCTTGCCGATACCATTTTGGAACATAACCCTGGCGTTGATCTCGGCCGGGTGCGCGCGGCGTTTGAGCTTGCCGACCGCGCCCACAGCGGGCAGAAGCGCAAGGCGGGCACGCCGTATGTGACCCATTGCGTCGCCGCCGCGCAGATCTGCGCGGAAATGGGGCTGGACGAGGACAGCATCGTGGCGGCGCTGCTGCACGACTGTATTGAGGACACCGCCATCACCCACGAGGATATCGCCCGGCAGTTCGGCACCGAGGTTGCCGACATTGTCGAGGGCGTTACAAAGCTCACCCGCGTGCAGTTTACGAGCCGCGAGGACGAGCAGATGGAAAACCTCCGCAAAATGCTCATGGCCATGGCGAAGGATATCCGCGTCATCCTCATCAAGATCGCCGACCGGCTGCACAACATGCGCACGATGGAATACATGGTCGCGCAGAAGCAGCTTGAAAAGTCGCTCGAGACGATGGAGATCTATGCGCCCATCGCCCACCGTCTCGGATTGCAGAAGGTGAAGTGGGAGCTTGAGGATCTCTCGCTCAAATACCTCGACCCCGACGGCTACCGCGAGATCATCACCTATCTCGACAGCAAAGCGAACGTGCTCAACAAGTTCATGTCTGACGTCGAGAAAAAAATCACCGACCGGCTCACCGAGTACAACATCCACGCAACGGTGCAGAGCCGCATCAAACACACCTACAGCATCTACCGCAAGATGTACACGCAAAAACGCGGACTGGACGAGATTTTTGACCTGTGCGCGTTCCGCGTTATCGTGGACGATATCCCCGACTGCTACAACGTCCTTGGCCACATCCACGACATGTTCCGCCCCGTGCCGGGCCGGTTCAAGGACTATATCGCCACGCCCAAGCCCAACGGCTACCAGAGCGTGCACACAACTGTCCTCGGCGAGGAAGGCATCATGTTCGAGGTGCAGATCCGCACCTGGGAGATGCACCGCATCAGCGAATACGGCATCGCCGCGCACTGGAAGTACAAATCCGGCGGCGCGGGCGTCCGCGCCGGAGATGAGGAGAAGTTCGCCTGGATCCGCCGCCTGCTCGAAGCGCAGCAGGACACCGACGCGCAGGACTTCGTTCACAATCTCAAAATGGATATGTTCAACGACGAGGTGTTCGTATTCACGCCGCAGGGCGACGTGGTGAACCTCCCCGCCGGCGCGTGCCCGATCGACTTTGCCTACGGCATCCATTCCGCCGTCGGCAACCGGATGATCGGCGCGAAGGTCAACGGGCGCATCGTGCCGTTTGACTATACGCTGCAAAACGGCGACATTGTCGATATCATCACGTCCAAATCCGCGCCGGGGCCGAGCCGCGACTGGATGACGCTCTGCAAATCCAACGCCGCCCGCTCCAAGATCCGCCAATGGCTCAAAAAGGAGCGCCGCGAGGAGAACATCGTCCGCGGCAAGGAGATGTTCGAAGGCGAGCTGCGCCGTGCGGGGCTCACAACGGCGTATCTTGAGGACGACGAGCTTTTGCAGACGTGCATCAAAAAGCTCTCCGTCACGAGTCTGGACGACATGTACGCCGCCATCGGCTACGGCGGCATCACCTGCACGCGCGCCGTCAACCGCTTCAAGGACGAGATCGCCCGCGCCGCCCGCACGCAGGCGAAAAGCCACAAGAGCGAGCTCGACCGGATCAACGAGTCTGTCGAGCGCCACAGCGCGCAGCAGGCCAAGGCCGTGCAGGGCGTTCTCGTGGAGGGCATGGACAACTGCCTCATCAAGTTCTCCCGCTGCTGCACGCCGGTGCCAGGTGATCCGATCGTCGGGTTCATCACGCGCGGGCAGGGCGTTTCCATCCACCGCGCCGACTGCCCAAACTATCTCAACAGCCTGTGCAAGCGCGAGAAGGAAGGCCGCTGGCTGAACGTTTCCTGGGCGGACAAGACGATGGGGCTTTATTCCACGACGCTCCGCATTCTCGCGCGCGACCGCAACGGTCTCGTGCTGGACATTGCCGCCGTGCTCAACGCGCTCAACGCCAAGGTGCGCTCGCTCAACGCCCGCTCGCTCCCGGAGGGCAACGCGCTCATCTATGTCACCACCGAAGTCCCCGATCTTGCCTCGCTGCGGCTCATCATGGCGAGGATCCGCACGCTCGGTGGCGTGCGCGAGATCGACCGCGGCAACGGATAAACGGAGGAAATGCTATGAAAGCCGTCGTAACGAGAGTCAACAGCGCCCGCGTGACCCGCGCCGAAACCGGCGAGGTGCTCGGCGAGATCGGCAAGGGGTTTCTTGTGCTGCTCGGCGTCCATGTGGACGACACCGAAAAGGAAGCCGCGAAGATCGCCGACCGCATCTGCGGTCTGCGCGTTTTTGATGACGAAAACGGGAAAATGAACATCCGTCCCGCCGACGCAGGGGCAGAGCTGCTCATCGTGAGCCAGTTCACGCTTTATGCAGACGCGCGCTCGCGCCGCCCCGGCTTTACCGCCGCGGCGCGGCCGGACACCGCCATCCCGCTCTATGAGCGCGTTGTCGCGCTCTGCCGCGAGGCCGGGTTTCATGTGGAGACCGGCGAGTTCGGCGCGGACATGCTCGTGGAGTCCGTCAATAACGGCCCGATCACCATTCTGCTGGATACCAAGGAGCTGTGATGGAGAGGAATGCGATGAAACGCCCGGTACGCATGCTTGCGCTGCTCTGCGCGCTGCTGCTTCTTTCGGGCTGCGCCGCACCGGCGGCGCCTGCCAGCGCAGCGCCGGTTTCCGCGGCGGAGCCGACGCTCTCTCCCACGGCAGAGCCAACGCCGGAACCGACGCCGGCGCCGACCGCCGAGCCGGTGATGCACGCGGAAACGGAGGTCTCCGGCGAGGCGACCTACATTCTCCCCGGGCAGACCGATGCGACCGTGCTCCTCTGCTGGAGCGGCGCGCACTACCGCGAGGGGATGCGCGTTCTCTACGGCGTGGCCGGAGAGGACGACGCGCTTCCGGCGGAGCCCACCGTTGTGGAGCCCACGGAATCTGCACTCGGCGAGGCGCTCTGCTCGGCCGATAAGTCGCAGTATGTGGCGGAGCTCGCTGTTGAACCGGCAACGCGGTACGCCTACGCCGTTGTGAAAAACGGCGAGGAGCCGGACGCCGTATACCATTTCCGCACGAACGATGCCGGGGAGCTGCACACCGCTGCCGTTTCGGACACGCATCTCTATTCCCACAAATACCATCCGGCGCTGTTCGAGGCAATGTTTGAAAATATGCTCAGCGCGGAGCTTGCAAACGGCAATCCGCTCGACATGATCATCCACACGGGCGACATTCTCGACCACTTTGAATATTCGCTCGATACGATCTTTCACGACATTCCGATGCTGCGGAGCTTCCCTCTCGCCTCTGTGGCCGGGAATCACGATTCTCTGCTTGTGGCGCGCCACCGCATCCCGATGACCGGGCAGGACAAGACCACCGGCAACTTCTGGTTCGTCCGGGGCGGCGTGCTGTTCATCGGCGTGCAGATCGGCGAGCGGAATTTTGAAGCGCACACGAAGTTCATGGAGTCGCTCCCGGAGATCGTGCCGGAGCACAACTGGACGGTTCTGCTGATCCACTACTCCATGCGCAGCAACGGCCTGCACGGCCACGACGGGCCGGTCGCCGGCTTTCGCGACGCGCTCGAGCCGACGATGGACGCGCTGGACGTTGATCTCGTGATCTCCGGCCACGACCACGAATACAACCGCACGGCGCTGCTCGGCGGCGACGCTCCGGTGGCCGACACGTCCCCCGTGCTCTATAAGCAGCCGGGCGAGCGGATCTATATCACGCTTCCCTCCGGCACCGGACTCAAGTACTACTACGACAGCGCCCGCAGCGCGGACTTCCCCGTTGTCGCCGAGGGTCTTGAGCAGGAGCCGGGATTTGTCATGTTTGATTTTACGCCGGACGAGATCTCTCTGAGCGCCCGCAACGGCAACACCGGCGAGGAGATCGACGCCGTAACGCTGCGCCGCGCCGCATAAGCTATCGAGGAGGAAGAAACCATGCTCATCAAAGCCATTGAAGTCGGGTATCTGCAAACCAACTGCTACATCGTCGCGGACGAGGCGACGCTCGACGCCGCCGTCATCGACCCCGGCGCGGACTCCAATCTCATTCTGGACTACATCGAGCGCTGCCACTTCCATGTGCGCGCCATTCTGCTCACGCACGGCCACTTTGACCACTGCATGGGGCTGGAAGAGGTGCACGATGCGACCGGCGCGACCGTTTACATGTCCCACGCCGATCTCACGACCGACATCGGCAACGGGATGTTCGGCAACGAGGACTTTGAGCTCGACCCGCCGGACGATACCGTGTTCGTCCGCGAGGGCGACGTGATCGAGGCGGGCTCGCTCACGTTCGATGTGCTTGAAACGCCCGGCCACACCCCCGGCGGGCTGACATTCCGCTGCGAGGACTGCCTTTTCACCGGCGATACGCTCTTCCGCATGTCCTGCGGCCGGTACGATTTCCCGGGCAGCAGCTCGCTCGAGCTCGGCCACTCGCTGGAAAAGCTGCGCGATCTGCCCGGCGACTATGAGGTCTACCCCGGTCACGAGGGCAGCACGTCGCTCGAATACGAGCGGCGCTTCAACCCCTATATGCTTCGTCCCTGGGATCTATAAATGATGAAACAAACCAAATCTCGTGTATGGTACATACCGGCGGCGGTGCTCGTGCTTTTGCTTGCTGCCGCGATATGGTTTTTCTGCTCGTACAGCGTATTTTCCGGCCGGGTGATCTCCCGCCGGGCGGAGACGGTCGATCTTCGCGGCACGGATGTTTCGCCGGAGGAGATCGACGCGCTCTCGGCGAAATACCCCGGCAAAACCTTCGTATGGGATGTGCCGCTCTCCGGCGGCAGCCGACCCAGCGACGCCGAAAGCATCGAAATTTCTTCGCTTTCGGCAGAGGATGTCCCGCTTTTCGCCCGGTTTCCCGCTCTGCAGAGCGTGGATGCGTCCGCCTGCACGGACTACGCCGCGCTCAACGCGCTGCGAAGCGCCTATCCGGCGCTGAAGCTCACCGCCTTCGTCTCCGTCGGCGGAAAGGATGTGCCGCTTGGTGCCCAGCGCGCCGTGCTGCGCGCCGACACGCCGCTCGAGGAGCTGCTGGAAGCGCTGCCCTTCCTTCCCGAGCTTTGCAAGGTATCCTTTGCGGGCGAGGCGGTATCCTATGAAATGCAGGACGCTCTCACCGCGGCGTTCCCCGGCATAACGTTCCAGTGGAACATGGAGCTGCTCGGCAAGACGTTCTCCTCCGCAGCCAAGTCGATCTCCTTCGCCGGGATGACGCTCAGCGCGCAGGACGTGGATACGCTTCGCGAAAACTTTTTCCGCTTCCCGGCGCTCGAGCGCGTGGATCTGACCGGCTGCGGTCTTACCAAGGAGCAGCTGGACACCATCCGCGCCGCGACAGCGGCGATCCCGGTGTATGAGCTCACGCTCTTCGGCCAGACCGTTTCGACGGACGCGGTCGAACTCGATTTCAGCGATATCTGGATGGGTATGCTCGGTGCCGAGGTCATTGAGGGCGTTCTTGACGAGTTCCCGCTGCTCGAAAAGGTCGTGATGTGTGACTGCGGCATATCCAACGAGGATATGGCCGCGCTCAACGACCGGCACGAGAATGTCCGGTTCGTCTGGCGCGTATACTTTTCCGAATTCTCTCTGCGCACGGACGACACGAACTTCATCGCCGCCCGCGTGCGCAATGAGTTCCCGATCTACAGCAACGATCTTGAGGTGCTCAAGTATTGCCCCGATCTGATCGCGCTCGATCTCGGCCACAAGAACATCACGCATCTCAACTTTCTCCGCTATCTCCCGCATCTTAAATATCTCATCCTTGTCGAAAACGACGTGAACGACATCACACCCATCGGCGAATTGCAGGAGCTCACGTATCTTGAGATGTTCTGGACAAAGTGCGAGGACATTTCCCCGCTCCAAAACTGCAAGGCTCTCACCGACCTGAATATTTCCTATATCTACTGCCGTCCCGCCAAGTGTCTCGAAACGCTCATCAACATGCCGCAGCTTGAGCGGCTGTGGTACTGCGGCAACAACCTGAACGACGACCAGCTCGCCGAGCTGCAGGCCGCGCTGCCGGACACCGAAATGTATCTCGCCGCGCGCGGCGAGCCGACCGGCAGCACATGGCGCGAACACCCGCACTACTTTGAAATGCGCGACGCTTTCGACATGTACTACATGCCCGGCGGCACGAACGGCGTGGACGAAAACGGGAATCAGATCATTATTACGGAGTGAGAACATGAAACGATGCTTTGTCCTATTCTTTGCGATCCTCGCGCTTTGTATTCTTTCCGCGTGCGGCGCGAACGAACCGGCCGCCGACGCCGTCTTAGTAGATGAAACGGCCGTTCCTACCCCGACGCCCGTTCCCACCCCGACGCCCGCGCCGGTCGAGGTCTATGGCGTCACTGTGCACTGGGACGACACGAAGATCGACCTGAGCGGGATGAAGATCGAGGACGAGGGCGCAGAGCTTCTGGAAGCGCTCCCCTCCCTGCCGCAGGTCGAGCGCGTCGATATGACCGAATGCGGTCTTACGAACGAGCAGATGGGCGCGCTGCAGGACGCATTCCCGGATGTGACGTTCGTGTGGCTGCTTCGCGTCTATATGTTTTACATGCCGTCCGATTCCGACTATTTCATCTCGAACCCGGACGCGGGGCTCAAGCCCAACACGCACCAGCATGGGCCGGACGGTCTTTACTACGCGCGCAACATGCGCTCGCTCGATTTAGGTCATTGCCATCTGACCAACATTCCGTTCGTGGCGAATATGCCGCACCTCCGGCATCTCATTCTGGCCGACAATCTCGTTTACGACATTGCGCCGGTCGAAAATCTCAAGGAGCTGGAATGGCTGGAGCTCTTCAACACCGCCGTTAAGGACCCGACGCCGCTTCTCGGCTGCACCGCGCTGCGCGATCTGAACGTATGCTACATCGGTACGCCGGCGGACGCGCTCTTTGACACACTCTCGCAGATGACGTGGCTCCGACGGCTCTGGTGCACGGGAACGCGCATGAGCCGCGCGCAGGTTGAAGCGCTTCGCGAGGCTCTGCCGGACACGGAGGTCTGGTGCTCGCTCGGCGACGAGTCCACCGGCGGCACCTGGCGCTACGACGAGGATTATTACGACATGCGCGACGCGTTCCACATGTGGTATATGGATCCGCTGGGCAACGAGGTCGACCGACTGACCGAAGAAGAGCTCGCCGCCAAACACAAAAAATACTGGGGCTACTGATATTTCCAACCGGAGGGTCTTCGATGCAGGAGAACAAAGTAAAAAAACAGAAAATTCTCGCGCGTGTGCTTGTGATCTCGGCCGCGGTGCTCATGGTGCTGGCCGCCGCGGCGGGGGTGTATCTCTCGCGCCGGTATGTGCGGCTCGGGCAGCAGTTTATCCCGGTAAGCGTGACGACGCTCGATCTTCGCGGCAGCGGCATCACCGACCTTTCCGCGCTTGACCGCTGCACCGCGCTCACAGAGCTGGACGTGCGCGAAAACGATATCTCCGTGGAAAAGCTCGACGCATTCCGCGCCGCGCACCCCGGCTGCCGCGTGCTCTATTCCGTGTATCTCAACGGCGAGGCGTACGACAGCGGCACGGAGGCGCTCACGCTGGAGGATCTCCCGAACGACTGGGAGAACATCCGTCTTTTTGAAAACCTCCGCGCGCTCACCGTGAACCACTGCACCGCGCCCGACGCAATGGAAACGCTCCGCGCGGAGCTTCCGAACTGCGAAATGCGCTACAGTCTCTGCATCGGCGCGCTCTGGTTTGATTCCGAAGCCGAGGAGATCACCGTTTCCGGCTCGGCCGCGACCGCTATGGAAGTTCTCTCGCAGCTGGCGCACTTTCCGTCCGTGCGCACGGTGAATCTGCCGGATGTTTTGTTTACCGCCGATGAGCAGCATTCGCTTCTCTCGGCGTATCCCGGCATCCGCTTTTCCTGGAGCGTACAGATCGGCTCGCAGCGTGTTTCAAACACCGCGCTGGAGCTTTCGCTCAGCGGCGAGGACGCCGCGGCGCTCTCGCAGCTCACCGCCGCGCTCGATCTTCTGCCGGATCTTCGCTCCGTGGATCTCACCGCCTGTTCTGCCCCGGTCGCCGACCGGCTCGCGTTCATCGAGCAGCACCCGGATATTTCCGCCGGGTGGACGGTATCCGTTGAGGGGCAGGAGGTCGAATGGAATACTGAGCTTCTCGATCTCAACAATTATTCGATTGCTGACGTTGCCGCGCTGGAGGCTGCCTTCGCCGAGCTTCCGAAGCTCACAAAGGTCGAGCTGTGCGACACGAACCTCTCCTATGAGCAGCTTGACGCACTCAACCAGAAGTACGAGAACATCCGCGTTGTCTGGAAGGTGTACTTCGGCAACTATTATCTGCGCACGGACGCCGAATATTTCATTGCCGCCGCCTGGGGCGACAACAAGGTCTATCTCACGGACGACGATATCGGCTGCTGGAAATACTGCACCGATCTCAAGGGGCTCGATATCGGCCACATGAACATCACGGATCTGAGCTTTTTGCAGTATATGCCGCACATGACGTATCTCATCATCGCCGAGTGCCCGATCTCGGACATCTCCCCGCTCGCGCAGCTCAAGGAGCTGCGGTATCTGGAGATGTTCCAGACGAAGGTCACCGACCTCTCGCCGCTGATCGAGTGCACGGCGCTAAAGGCCGTCAATCTCCCGTATACGGAGGTGAGGCAGGCAAACGCCTGGGCGGTACTCCCGCAGCTCACGCAGCTGGAGCTGCTTTGGTATCCGAGCGCGCCGCTCACCGGCACGCAGCGGCGGCAGCTTGAAAACGCCCTGCCGAACACGACGCTCTTCCTCTATAACGGCTGCGAGCCCTCCGGCGGTATCTGGCGCTACAACCCGTACTACTACGAAATGCGCGACTTCTTTAAGATGTACTACATGCCCGGCGGAACGAACGGCGTGGACGAAAACGGTGACCAGATCATCATTGACGACTGGGGCGAGGAGTTCATTCTTGAGGACTGGGACGGCGGCCCGCGCTGGTGGGAGGAGCCGCAGTACTCGGATATGCATCCGCATATTTACGGAATCACCTGCTGATGCAGTCAAACAAACCCCGCTTTTGAAAAAGGAACCGGTATGATTTCTCATACCGGTTCCTTTTTATATTTCGCGTAATATTTCGTTGTAAGCTGGCGGAAGAGCATCAGTAGACCGCGCACGCAGAGCTCGGCCGCCATCGCGATCCACATGCCGCGCAGGCCGAGCCGCGGCACGAGCATGAGCGCGAGCCCCAGCCGCACGATCCAGATGCTGCAAAGATTCATGATGCTCGGCACGAACGTATCCCCCGTTCCCCGCAGCGCGCCCGCCGCGACGATTGAAACGCCGTACAGCGGCTCGGCAAGCAGGGCGATACGCAGCACCTGTGCGGCGAGCGAGCGCACGCTCTCGTCCGGCGTCAGCAGACGGAACACCCATGGGCAGATAACTGCCATGATCCCCGCTGTGGCCGCCATGAAGAGCGCGCCCATCGCGGTGCAGATGTTACCCTGCGCCCGAGCGAGCTCTGCCCGGCCCGCACCGACGCTTCGTCCGACGAGCGTAGCCGCCGCGGCACCGAGACCGTACCCCGGCATATAGCAGAAGCCCTCCGCCGTGACGGCGAACGAATTGGCCGCGACCGCCACCGCGCCGAGCGGTGCGATGATGCGCGTCTGTACGACCATCGCCGCGCAGAGAAAGACCTCCTGCAATGCGACGGGAAAGCCGATGCGAAATGCCTTATTCAATATCGCGCCGTGTACCCGGTCCTTCTCCCTGCGGTTGAGCCGCAGGTGATCATTCCGCAGTAGGCATTGGATCGCCATAAGAAGACTCACGACAGCACAGGCGCTCGCCGTGCCGAGTCCCGCGCCGAACACACCAAGCCGCGGGATGAGCAGCGAGTTGAAGAATACATCCAACCCGCACATGGCCGCATTCAAAATGCTCGGGGTCACCATGTCGCCGGTGCTCTGCAAAAACGACGCGCACAGAGAGTTGAGCTGCGAAAACGGCACCATGAACGCGAACGCAAGGAAATAGGCGCTCGCCCCGGCGCGGATCGCTTCCTCGCCGTGCAGCCAGCACGGCAGCGGACGGCTCACAAGCGCGGCGAGCGAGGCCAGCACGAGCGAGAGCGCAAGCCCCATGACGAGTCCGTGCCGCACAACGGTGCGCGCGGCGCGGTCGTCCCCACCCCCGATCTGGTGCGACACCTGCACGGAAAACCCCGCGGATACGCCGCCGACGAGCCCGCCGACGAGCCACGTGCTTGTAGATACGAGCCCGATGGCCGCCGAGGCATTCGCGCCGAGCGCGCCGACCATGGCGGAATCGATGTACTCCATCGCAACGGTCGTTATCTGCGTCAGGATGGCTGGAACGCTCAGACGCCAGATCTCGTGTGCCTGCGTCTTCCATTCCGAAGATTTCGTTCTGCTCATTGAATCACCAGAGATTCATCGTTCGTTTGGATTTCCCCGCCTTCGCTCCACACGGCGGACACGCCGTCAAGGGTTTCCTCCCGGAAGGTATCGACGGCAAAGGCCGCCGCTGTTTTCAGCGCAAGTACAGCGCACCCGTCTGTTTTCGAAACGGTGAGCAGCTCCGGCAGCGCCGCTTTGGCTACGCCGTCCGCCAGGTCGACATACCCGGCAACCGGTGTTCCGTCGGCATAGACATAGTGGCGGGATACGCTCGCGCCGCGGAGCGGATAGCTGCACAGCGATACGGCGCTCGTCCAGCCGGAGCCGCTGACATACGCCGCGGCCGCGCCGTTTTGCAGCACGGCAACGCTCTGCGCGCCCGCGCCGCTCAGATACCGGGCAAACCCGTCCTCGCTTTCGATCCAGCCGTTTTCGTAGCCGCGTGCGATGAGCTCTGCGGCAATATAATCCGCGATGAAAGCGTTGCGCGCCCAGCCGAAACCGAGGATGGATACAACGCCGTTTTCCCGGAGGAAATCCGTGTATTCCGCCGAGAGCGTGAGCTGCGCGCGGCAATCGCCAAGGAGCTCAATGTTAACGCTCTCGCTATCGGCGGCATAGGCCGCCGCTTCGGTGCAGAACGCCGCGAGATCGGCGTTGCGCGCAGGGTCAAAATTCACGGCCTCGCTGTCCTCGGCGCAGGCGAAGAGCGAATCGTACATCTCATACACCGGTGCGAGATAAATTAAGCGGCTTCCGGCATCCTCCAACGTTTGGAGCGCCGTATACAGCGCCTCGCTGATCACGACCGTCTGGTTTGGATGCACGCAGAGGAAGGCGAGATTGCCCGCTTCCTCCGAGGCGTCCGGCGAGGCGAAAACGCTCCACGCCGTGGCGACGGCATCGGAGTATACAACGCTGACCGCCTTGCGCTCCGCCGTGGGGCCGAGATCCGCCTGGCCAAGATTATAGTGCAGGATAAATTCCCCGGCGACGTTCGTCTCGCCGGTCGCGGCGGGGATCTCCGTCCAGCCAACGTCCGAGGACGTAGCGCGGCTGAAGCCGTAGGCGAGCGCGGCGATACCGATGACGAGCAAAACGGCAACGAGGATAAGCCGCTGCGGCAGCTTATCCTCGTTGAGTTCTATCCGCTCGACCGGTTTTGGCTGGGATTCACGTTTGTCACGTGCGTATCGATTCATTGCAAGCAGCCCTTTCCGTCAGATGCGGTGTGTGCTTTGTTAATCGGCGCTTAAATCAGCGACAGCAACAGGAAGATTCCGAACAAGATCAGTACGGCGGCGATCACGATCAGACCGGCAACAGCGCCGCGGCGGCACATCTTGTAGTTTCGGATGTGGTGGAAGTGGTGGAACACCCACGCGCCGATCAGGCCGAGGATCGGCAGGAAGAACGAGAGGATCGCGTACCAGAGAGAACCGGTATCGTGCACCGGCGTCTTGAGGAAGTCCTCTTCCTCTTTCGTATGGACGATCTCTTCGTGCTTCTCCTCGTGCGGAGCATCGGGGTCAAGAATGGTGATCGACTTGAGCGGCTCGTTCTTTTCGCGGACGGCCTTATACTCCTCGACTTCTTTCTTGTTCGCATACACGAAGTGGTTATGGCCGATGTCCACGAGCTCGGGCTTGTCCTCGCTGTAATCGTGGACGGAGGGATCGTAGGTGAAGAGCACCTTGTTCTTCTCCAGCTTCGGATCGGGGATGGGGATGGCGGAGATCAGCGAGCGGGTGTAGGGGTGCAGGGGGTAATTGAAAAGCTCGTCGGTCTCAGCGATCTCCACGATATCACCCTTGTAGATAACGGCGATACGGTCGGAGATGAAGCGGACGATGGACAGGTCATGCGCGATGAAGAGATAGGTAACGTCGCGCTCTTCCTGGAACTTCTTGAGCAGATTGAGCACCTGCGCGCGGATGGAAACGTCCAGTGCGGAGATGGGCTCGTCGGCCACAACGAATTCCGGCTCCATGACCATCGCGCGGGCAAGGCCGATTCTCTGGCGCTGGCCGCCGGAGAACTCGTGCGGGTAGCGCGTCAGATGTTCGGGCAGAAGGCCGACTTCCTCGACAATCTTTTCCACCTTGCGGACGCGGTCGGCTTCGTTCTCGTAGAGATGAAAGTTATAGAGACCTTCGGAGATAATGTAATCGACGGTCGCGCGCTCATTGAGCGAGGCGGCGGGGTCCTGGAACACCATCTGGATGTTGCGGATAACTTCGCGGTCGAGCGAGCGGGGAATTTTGCCGGAAATGCGCACGCCCTTGTAGTCGATCTCGCCGGCGGCGCAGGGGTTCACGCGGATGACGGCGCGGCCGATCGTCGTTTTGCCGGAGCCAGACTCGCCGACAAGGGAGAACGTCTCGCCCTTATAGATATCAAAGCTCGCGTTTTTCACGGCGCGGACGGCGTTGTCGCCCTTGCCGAACGTGATGTCTACGTTCTTGAGCGAGAGGAGGATTTCTCTGCCGTCATCGGTCATGGGGCCGTGTTCGGGCAGATGTGCTGCGGTATCGGTTTTCATACGCTTTCCTCCTTTCAAATGTTGAACGCTGCGATCAGCTTTTCATGGATGTTGTCAATCGCTTCCGGCTTATCGATCTTCGGGGCGCGCGGGTCGAGCAGCCAGGTTTTCGCGTAGTGCGTTTCCGTTACCTTGAACATCGGCGGCTCCTTGAGCGAGTCGATCTTCAGGCAGTACGGGTTGCGCGGCGCGAACGGGTCGCCGACGATCTTGTTATAGAGAGACGGCGGCGTGCCGGTGATGGAATAGAGCTTTGTGTTCTTCTGCGCCAGCTGCGGCAGACTCGAAAGGAGCGCCCACGTGTAGGGATGGCGCGGATCATAGAACACTTCCTCCACGGTGCCGAGCTCGACCATTTCGCCGGCATAGAGCACGGCGACGCGGTCGGCAACATTCGCAACAACGCCGAGGTCGTGCGTGATGAACACGATCGTGAAGCCGAGCTCGCGCTGCAGATCCTTAAGGAGCTGCAGGATCTGCGCCTGGATCGTAACGTCCAGCGCAGTGGTGGGCTCGTCGCAGATGAGGATCTTCGGCTGGCAGGAGAGCGCAATCGCGATAACGATACGCTGCCGCATGCCGCCGGAGTACTGGAACGGGTAATCGTCAAACCGGCGCTCGGGGTTGGGAATGCCGACCTTGTACATCAGGTCGATCGCGCGGCGGCGCGCTTCCACCTCGGAGCAATGCTGGTGCTTGATGATGATGGAGGTGATCTGGTTGCCGATGGTGAGAATCGGGTTCAGAGAGGTCATCGGGTCCTGGAACACGGTGGCAATCTTCTTGCCGCGAATCTGCGTCCAGTCCTCGGTGTTGCGGATGTTCGCAAGGTTCATCACGCAGCGGCCATGCAGACGCTCCGCGGTCTCATCAACGTAGCGGACGCGGAAAGCCACGGTGTCGAACACCTTGTTGCGCTCGGCATCGTTATCAAGATCGACGCCAAGCTTCATCGCCTCGCGGAGAGCCGCGATGAGCTTGTTGGCCGCGCGGGTGCGCTTCACCGGACGGTAACGGCCGACGGAGAGCGCGATCTCCTTGGCAAGGATCTCGTTGCGCTGCTTCATTTCCGCGGTGATGGGCTGGGCGATCTCTTTTTCATACTTTGCCTTGAGCTCCGCCATGCGGGCTTCAAACTGCTTGGCATACTCGCTGTCGTGCTGCGCGGCTTCCTTATGGGAGTGAATTGCCTTGGCCTTTTCCTCTTCCAGTTTTTTGATCTGCTCGTCGTAAGAGCTGATCTGCTGGGAGATTTCGCGGATCTGGGCTTTGTCCTTGTTGCCGTCAAGCGTCTGGCGGAGGTTGAAGGCTTCCGTTCTCTGGAACTTCAGCTCGTCGATCTTGTCGGTATAGCGCTGCGTCTCCTCATCGGAGAGCGTGAAGCGTGCCTTCTTTTCGGCTTCAAGGGCGACCATCTCGCGGTACGTCTCGCCGCCGAAGGCGAGGGGCGCATACTCGTCAAGCTTCGTCTGCGCGTGGTGCATGAGCTGCGTCGTGCCGCCGTTGATGGGGACGACGGTTTCGGCCAGATCCTCATCATCAAAGATGATGCTGCCGTTGGAGATAAAGCCGTTGCTGTCGAGCATGCCGGCAAACGTCTTGGTGAAAACGGACTTGCCGGAGCCGGACTCGCCGACGATGGCGATCGACTCATGCTCATAGATATCGAGGGAGATACCGCGGATGGCCGTGAGAATACGGCCGCGGACGCGGAACTTGACTTCCAGATCCTTGATTGAGAGGAGGACTTTCTTTTCTTCCATTGCTTATCTCCTCCTCACATATGCGTCCGCGGGTCGGACGCGTCGCCCAGATTCTGGCCGACAACGTACAGCACCACGGTGATGAAGGACGCGAGCGCGACCGGCGACCAGAACTCAAAGCCCCAGCCGGGCGTGACCATGGCGCTCTCGGCGCTGTAGATCAGCTTGCCGAGGGACATGTCGGAAAGGCCCATGCCGATGTAGGAGAGGAACACCTCGTAGGAGATGTAGGACGGGATCTCCGTCGCAGCCAGCGTTACGATAATGCTCGTCATGAACGGGAGAATGTTGCGCACCGCGATGCGGAACACGTTCGTGCCGAGACAGCGGGACGCGAGGTTATACTCGCGGTCGCGGATGATGATGACCTGCGTGCGGATGAAGTACGCAATACTGATCCAGCCGGTCACGGTCAGGGCGAACACCATCGTCCAGAAGCTCGGGGAAAAGATCAGCACGAGCACGGAGATGAGCAGGATGTACGGGACGTTCGCAATGACGTTGTACACCTCGGTCATGAAGATATCGACCTTCTTGGAGAAGCCCCAGAGCGCGCCGATCACGACGCCGACCGTCATGTTGATGAGCGCACACATGAACGCGAGCGACACGGAAATGCGCGCGCCGTTCCACATGGCGTCAAACGTGGATTCGCCGGACGCGCCCGCGCCGAGAATCCAATGGATGTTCGAGCCGAACTTCGCCATGGCGGCGGAGGGCATCAGGTGCTTGGCCGCGGGGTCAAGCAGGTTGGCAAAGCGGTCGTAGCCGGAAAGGGACGGGTAAATGTAGGTGAAAACGATAACGATGGCGAGAGCTGCGAGAATGATGATGTTGATCTTCTTGCGGAAGAAGACGCGGAACACGCTCTTCCAATAGGAGTAGCGCGGCGCGGTGATCTTTTCGGATTCGAGATCGTTGTGGTCAACGCGGGAGAAAAGCTCCTCCTGCGGCAGTTCCAGATCGTCGATGTTGACATATTCATTGTTCATAGCTTCTCACCTCGCCTTCGATGTGAACGAGATCCGCGGGTCGACCATGGACATGAGGATATCGCCCAGCAGGATGGAGACAACGGACAGCACCGCGTAGAACAGAGCCACGCCTACGATGACGCCGTTATCGTACATATTGATTGCCTTGGTAAGCAGGTTGCCGGCGCCGGGAACAACGTACACGCGCTCGGTGATGATCGCGCCGACGAGAGCGCCGAGAACGCTCGCCGGGATGCCGTGCACGAGCGGGATGATGGCGTTCTTGAGAATGTGGCGGTTGAAGATCTCGCTTTCGGAAAGGCCGCCGGAACGGGCGAACTTTACGTAGTCGGAGTTCATCTGGTCGATCATGTAGCGGCGCAGCCACTTCATGAGTGAAGCGACGGACGGCAGCGACAGGGAGATGATCGGCAGGAAGTAAACCAGCTTGCTGGTCGATTCCATGTCGAACGTTGTCGGCAGGCCGAGCTTGCCGCCGATGGCTTTGAAGAGGAAGATGTACGCAAGGCTCGGCACCGCGAGAATAAAGACGATGTACACCGTGCCGAGCTGGTCGATGAACTTATCCTTCTTGCGCGCCATAATGATGCCGAGAGGAATGCCGAGCAGATACGAGAGCGCCACGGAGATGATGCCGATCGTGAACGAGTAGCCGATCTTGGAAAGGCCGCTCTTGTTCGTGTTCACGTTCGTGTAATCGTCGGTAAAGCGATCCTGATAGACGATGTTCGTCTCGCGGGAGCCCGCAACATAGGTCGCGGAGTGGAGATCGTCCGCCGACATTTCGGTGAGACCGGTCGGGAACGTCATCTCCTCCTGCACATAGGAGCCCTGCGTCTGGTTCATCGTTACAAACACGTCCACGCCCTGGTTGACGGTGTACGATTTGCCGAGATTGATCGAGACAAGGTTCTGGTGGATGAACGGGAACTCGTCGTTCGTATACAGCAGATACTTATGCAGCGTGCCGTTGCCGATGATAGCGGGGGCGAATTTCTCGCCGCCGTACACGGGATCGTGCAGCGTGAACGTGAGTCCGCGCTCGCCGATATCCTCCTGGATTTTATGAATATTATCCACGGAGATCAGCCCCGTGAGATACTTCCAGAGACGGTTCGTAAGCGGAAGATCCTTGTAAGCAAAATACTGCTGCTGTCCGCCGGTGGCGTACTTCTTCGGCGAGGCCATGATCGCCTTGAGACGCACGACGGTATAGCCCTGCGATTCATAGTACTCGCGGAACTTCTGCACGTATTCGAGTGTCTCGCCCTTATCGTCGTCCTCCTTCTTGCCGAAGTTGACGACCTGGGTGCGGGTCTCCTCGTCGAGCTCGCCGTTTTTGGTGAGCTGCAGCAGATAGTCGGAATACGTCACATAATCTATGTAGCCGTATTCCTTCCATTTGCGGTATTTATAGACGGTCTGCTGATTGTTGCCCAGATTCCGATAGGTCGAATCTGCCGCAAAGATCAGATTTCGATCGAGCATGGAGTATATCATCACCATGATGATGCTCACCATGATAATGATGGACAGCAGGCCGCGTAGCAGCCGGTTCAATAAATATTTCGTCATAGCATATCACTCAACTTACCGTTGTTTTTCTGTGGAGAAGCAGGGGAAAATTGCGGTGGCATGTGCCGGAGACATATGCATAAAATCCGATAAAACGGATGAAAACTCAATACGTCATAAATGCGGAATAAGAGGATGGAGGAATCCCCATCCTCTTATCCGGTTATGCTTTGCCGCTTAGGCGGCAAAGCGTCGCTGTGACTTTTCCGATTTCTGAAGAGATCAGAACAGGCCGAGGCACTTCGCCATGTAGCCGGAGTAATCGGGCAGCATGGTGTTCAGATAGGTCGCGGGATCGCCGTAGTCGGGGCCCCAGCCGGACACGTCGTACACGTCGTAGTTGGCTTGGTAGCCGTAGTCGGTGTAGTAGCCGGCGTAGTACCACGCGTTGGAGTCGACGCACTCGGTCAGGTTGATGATAACCTTGCCGCCGAGAGCCGCTTCCACGGACTGCTTGAAGGCGTTGGCCTTGTTGTAGAAGGACTCGCTGGCAGTAAAGGCCGGCAGGTCGAGGTAGATCGGGTTCTCCGCGGTGATCTCGATGCCCAGCTCAGAGATGGCCTTGTCGAGATACTCGGCAGCCGCTTCGGGGTTGTACCAGCCATCGAAGCCGTCGCCGGTGCCGAGCTCAGCATCCCACACCTTGATGGGGAAGCCGTCAGCGTCAAGCTGCGCCTGAAGGATCTCGCCGTAGAAGGTGCCGGCAGGGTAGGTCGTGGCGGTGCCGTTGATGTCAACGGTCACTTCCTCGTCAAGGAAGACGAAGTTGCCCGGGGTGTAGGAGTTGCAGATGCTGGTGAGCTTGAGCTCTTCGCCGACGGACTGCGCGTTGTAGGCAGCGCGGTCAACGGCGAGGAGGAGAGCCTGGCGGAACGCCTGGTTCTTCACGGCCAGAGCGGTGCGATCCGCCTGGGAGACGGTCTGCGTGGAGCGGACGGCGGTGGTGTCCGCCGCGTTGGAGAAGTTGTGGCGGTTGACGTTGACGAACGCGGAGAACGCGGTCGCGTCGGTCAGGGAGGTGTAGGCGAGCTCATCGAACACGCCGTCGTTCTTCGCCGCTTCCACGGCGGAGGCGTTCAGGCCAGCGCCGTCGAGCGTACCGGCCATGGTGTCGTTGTAGGCCTTGGTAGCGTCGGTGCCGTCGTTGAAGAGCCAGGTCAGGGTGTGGATGTTGATGCCATCGGCGTTCCAGTAGGACGGGTTGGCAACGAAGGTGATGGTGCTCTCCGCGGTGTTATTCTTCACGAGGTACGGGCCGCAGTAAGCAATGTTTCCCGGAGTCTTGCCGTAGAGGTAGGTCTCGGAATCGGGAGCGTAGTCCGCGCCGAAGCCGCCGCCCTGCGACAGGAAGTACTCGCGGGACATGGGCGCGAAGACGTTGTAGCTGAGCATGGTCAGGAAGTACGAGCAGGGCTCAGTCAGGGTGTACTCCACGGTCAGATCGTCAAGAGCCTTGACGCCGACGGCGGAGAAATCAGTATTGACCTGGTTGACGTAGTCGTCGGTACCGGCAATACCGCAGCCGCCGCCTGCCGGAGAGCAGACGAGGTATTCCAGACCGCCGGCGGCGTCGAGCATGTGCTGCATGCCGGCAACAAAGTCGTCGGCCTTGACGTCGGCGACCTTACGGCCCTGGGCGTCGACCCAGACAGCGCCGGAGCGCAGGTGGAAGGTGTAGACCAGACCATCCTCGGAGACCTCGTAGGACTCGGCGAGAGCGGGCTGCTGCACGTTCTCCACATCGTACTCCATCAGGCCGTCAAACGTGTTGATAATGGCCTCGGAGTCGGCGGAGCGGGAGGTGGCCAGAGCGTCCCAGGTCACGGGGTCGCTGGCGTAGCCGAGGGTGTAGCTGTCCTTCAGCTCGTAGCCCTTGCCGGTGAGGTACTCGGCAGCCTTCTCAAGGTAGGTGCCGGTGCCCTTGAGCTCGTTCCACATGGTGCGGAGCTCGTCGCGGTCGGCCTTGGTGATGGGCTTGGTAGTAACGAGGGCGTCATGGAAGCGCTCGTAGTCGTTGCCCCACAGCGTGCTGTTCACGGTGTAGGGAGCGACGCGGGAGATGGCGTAGGTGCCGCCCTTACGGGAGGTGGGCAGGATGACGCCGGACTCGAGCAGCTTCGCCTCGGCGATAGCCATGAGGGCGTAACGCTCGGAGACGGTTCCGGCAGCCTTGGCTTCCTCGAAGAGAGCGTCGAACTCGCCCAGGACTTCCTGGTACAGAGAGGACGACTCGTCGGTGTAGCCTTCGGCGTCAAAGTCTTCCAGCAGATAGGTGTCAGCCGCAAGCGGCTCGCTGGTGGCCGGAGCTTCCGTCGCAGCGGGGGCTTCGGTCGCCGAAGGAGTCGCGGTCGGCTGGCTTCCGCACGCGGCCAGGCTCAGCACCATGACAACGGCAAGAAGCAGCGCAAGGAATTTCTTCATTGTTTGTTCTC
>CAKTBC010000024.1 GCA_934533005.1 uncultured Oscillospiraceae bacterium
GCTTTCAATATCCGCAAGGACTCCGGCTGCGCCGGACGGGTCAACACCGAAAACGTCACCATCACCACGAAAACCGACAAGCCCGGTATCGACATCCGCTTTGTCCCGGGCTGCAAGGACACCTGCCACATCCCGGTCATCATCACCGAGTCCGGCTTGCGTGAAACGGTGTACAATGATTTTTATGTCGGCGAGGGCGCAGACGTTGTTATCATCGCCGGGTGCGGCATCCACAACTGCGGCTCGGACGCCTCCGAGCACGACGGCGTGCATACGTTCTATGTCGGCAAAAACGCCCGTGTCAAGTACGTGGAGAAGCACTACGGCGAGGGCGACGGCAACGGCAAAAACGTCATGAACCCCACGACGATCGTCTATCTCGAAGAGGGCGCTTCGATGCAGATGGACATGAGCCAGATCGGCGGCATCGACTCCACGCGGCGCGACACGCGCATCGCCTGCGGCAAGGACGCGGACGTTGTCATCACCGAGCGCCTGCTCACCCACGGCAGCCAGCGCGCCGAGTCGGACATGACCATCGAGCTCAACGGCGAGAACTCCCGCGGCCGCGTCATCTCCCGCAGCGTTGCGAAAAACGGCTCCGTGCAGGTGTTCCGCCCGTGCGTCGTCGGCAACGCGAAGTGCTTCGGCCACGTGCAGTGCGACTCCATCATCATGGACGAGGCGAAGATCCGCTCCGTGCCGGAGATCGCCGCGAACGATCTTGACGCGCAGCTCATCCACGAAGCCGCCATCGGACGCATCGCGGGCGACCAGCTTCTGAAGCTGGAAACGCTCGGTCTCACCGAGGAGGAAGCGGAGGACCGCATCCTCAAAGGCTTCCTTGCATAAGGGAGAATCTATAAAAGACATAGACAAGAGCCGGCGGACAAACCGCCGGCTCTTTTTCGTGTTAAAACACAAAAGATTTTATCCCCCCTGGGGGCTTCCCTCCGGCGGCAGATGGCTTTATAATCAGAAAAAAGCTTCCGTAAAGAGGGAGCCTGCAAAAAAGAGAAAGGAGCAAACGGCCATGAAAGCCAAGTCCCGCGCCCGGTATATCCTTGCCGCGCTCGCGCTCGCGGTGCTTCTCATGACGCTCGTCTGCCTTTTCGTCGGCGCGTCGCGCATGAGCCTTTCGGACGGCATCGCCGCCCTGTTCGGGAAAGGCTCCGCCGCCAACGTGCGCATCCTCCGCTCGATCCGCGTGCCGCGCGTGCTCGCGGCGCTCATCGCCGGAGCGGCGCTCTCGGTCTCCGGTCTCGTCATGCAGACGACGCTCTCCAACGCTATGGCCTCGCCCTCCACGATGGGCGTATCCAACGCCGCCGTGTTCGGCGCAAATCTTTCCATCATCGTGTTTGCCGGGGGCTTTCTCTCCACGGGCAACAATCTCGCAAGCTACACCGCCGGGGTGAACCCGTTTGCCGCGAGCGTGACGGCGTTTCTCTTCTCGGCGCTCTCCATTCTGCTCATTCTCGCGCTCTGCCGCGTGAAGGCGTTCTCGCCGAACGTTGTGGTGCTCGCGGGCATCGCCGTCGGCGCGATCTGGACGGCGGCCACCACGCTTTTGCAGTTTTACGCCACCGACGTCGGCCTCTCCGCTGCGGTCGTGTGGAATTTCGGCGATCTTGGCCGTGCGACCTATAAAACCGATCTTCTCATGCTCTGCGCCGCCGTGCCGGGGCTCGCGGTGTTCTCCGCGCTCGCGTGGCGGTACAATGCGCTCCTCAGCGGCGACGCCGCCGCGGGCAGCATGGGCGTGAACGTTTCGCGCCTGCGCTTTTTCTCGCTGCTGCTCGCCTCGCTGATGACGGCGGCGTGCGTATCGTCTCTCGGCATCATCGGGTTTGTCGGCGTCATCTGCCCGCATGTGGCCAAACGCCTGCTAGGGCACGATCACCGTGTTTCCATTCCCGCCTCGGCGCTCATGGGGAGCCTGCTTCTCCTTTGCGCAGATGCGCTCTCCCGCTCGCTCGGCAGCGGCAGTGCGCTGCCCGTTGGCGCGATTACGTCGCTGCTCGGCGCGCCGTTTTTCCTCGCGATCATCTTTTCGCGAAAGGAGCACGGCCAATGTTAGAGCTGGAAAATGTTGTCTTTCGCTACTCCCGCCGGTCGGAGCCGGTGCTCCGGGGCGTTTCGCTCACCTTAAACGAGGGGGAGATCGGCATTCTCCTCGGCAAAAACGGTGCGGGCAAGACCACGCTCTTCCAATGCATTCTCGGCCTCGCCGCGCCGGAGAGCGGCTCGATCCGCTTCGACGGCGAGGACCTTTTGAAAATGCCGCGGCGCGAGCGGGCCAAGCTCATCGCCTATGTGCCGCAGCACATCCATTTCGGCGCGCTAAGCGTGTTTGATTCGATCCTGCTCGGGCGCGTGTCCCGCTTCGGCATGCAGCCGGGACGCGAGGATTTTGCGGCTGCGGAGCGCATTCTTGCCGACATGCATCTCGAAGCTCTTGCCGAACGCAACGCGGAAGAGCTCTCCGGCGGCGAGAAGCAGAAGATCGCCATCGCCCGCGCGCTCGTACAGGAGCCGCGCCTGCTCATCTTTGATGAGCCGACCGGCAATCTCGACATTGCGAACGAGGAGCTCATCATCGACGAGGCGAAAAAAGCGGCGCGGCAGCGCGGCGTTGCCATTTTGAGCTCGCTGCACGATCTCAACCAGGCGCTGTGCCTGGGCGATAAGTTTTTCCTGCTCCGCGACGGCGCGGTGCGCTACGCCGGAGACGAGAGCGTGCTCACAAGCGAAGTGATCGAGGATGTTTTCGATATCAAATCGCGCATCATCACCGTAGACGGAAAGAAAGTCATTCTGGGAGGAAAATACTATGAAAAAAGCTAAGCTCATCTCTCTGCTGCTCGCGTTCGCGATGGTTCTCTCGCTCGCCGCATGCGGCGCCGCTCCCGCCGAAACCCCGGCGGCGACGGAAGCGCCGGTCGAGGCGACGGAAGCGCCCACCGCCGAACCGGCAGAGGAGAGCGCCGAGATCACCGTCACCGACCTCATCGGCCGCGAACTCACCGTAACGCCGGGCAGCTATCAGCGTGTTGTCTGCATCGGCGCGGGCGCGCTGCGGCTTTATAGCTACATCGGCGATGTGTCGCTCCTCTGCGGTGTGGAGGACATTGATAACGAAACGCTTGCCGAGCGCCCGAAGATGTTCGACAGCGTTGCGCGCCCCTACGTTCTCGCCTACGGCGACGTGTTTGCGTCCCTGCCCTCGTGCGGCGTCGGCGGGCCGAACGCCCAGAGCCCCGAGGCCGAAAAGATTCTCACCTGCGAGCCGGACATCGTCATCTCCCTCTACGGCGATGCGGACAAAGAGAACGCTTTGCAGGAGCAGCTCGGCGTGCCGGTCGTAACGCTGATGACCGGGCCGGACAGCGTGTTTGACGAGAGCTTCAACAAGAGCCTTCGTCTCCTCGGCACGATCTTCAGCGAGAGCGAGAAGGCCGAAGAGCTCATCGGCTTCATCGCCGCCGAGCGCGCCGAGATCGAAGCGCGCACCGCCGACATTGCCGAGGAGGACAAGCCCGCCGTTTATATCTGCGGTCTTGGCAACTGGGGCACGACGAATCATCTCATGACCGCGCAGGACTATGTCTCCTTCCGCGTGGCGAACGTGAAGAACGCCGTTTCCGGCCTTGGCGCGAATGGCGCGCAGCCGATCGAGGCGGAGAAGTTTGTCTCTCTCGGCGAGGACATGGACGCCATGATCTTTGACGCCGCCGCCGTGAAGAACATCAAGCCTCTCTATGCCGAGGATCCCACGATGTTCGACACCTGCCGCGCCTGGCGCGAGGGTGAGGCGTATCTCCAGCTCGCCTACAACGCCTACTACACCAACTATGAAATTGCGCTCATCAACACATGGTTTGCCGCAAAGGTCGCCTATCCCGACCGGTTTGAGGATATCGACATGGCCGAAGTAACGGATCGCGTCACGACCGCGTTCCTCGGCAAGCCCCTCTCCGAGGAAATTTACGCCTGCCCGAACAGCTTCGGCGGCTACCAGAAAATCGATACCGCCACGTTCTTCACGGGGACGCAGGGATGATCGATCAAAAGGACGTGATCGCGTTCTTTGATGAACGCGCCGGAGACTGGGACGCCGGCATGATCCGCAGCGACGAGAAGATCGGCCGCATTCTCGATAACGCCGCCGTGCGCGAGGGCAGCCGCGTGCTTGATATCGCGTGCGGCACGGGCGTTCTGATCGGCGATTATCTGCGCCGGGGCGTCAAAAGCGTCACGGCCGTGGACATATCCCCGGAGATGATCCGCATCGCGCGGGAAAAATTCCCGCAGGAGAATGTGCAGTTTGTCTGCGGCGATGCGGAGACCGCGGAACTTGGCAACAACTTTGACGCGATCGTCATCTATAACGCCTTTCCGCACTTCCCCGACCCGGAGCGGCTCATCGCGCATCTTGCCGCTCTTCTTGCCCCGGGAGGACGTCTCACCGTGGCGCACGGCAGCTCGCGCGCGGCCATCGACGCGCACCACCACGGCGCGGCGAGCCACGTATCCAACGGCCTCATGGAGGCCGATGCGCTCGCGGCGATCTTCGCGCGGCATCTTCGCGTGACGGACGTTATCTCGACCGGCGAGATGTATCAGGTCGTCGGCGAAAAATAAAGCGGCAGCGCCGCGGAGCAGGAACGCCATCTTGCTCCGCGGCGCTTTTTCTGGTATTTTATAAACCGCAAAGGGAGAAGCACGCATGGATATCCGGGATACGATCGTTTCGGCGCTGCGGGAGAAGTATCACCCGCTCGGCATCGCCGTATACGGCTCGTTTGCCGACGGCTCAAACAACCAGAACAGCGACTTTGACGCGCTGCTCCTGCTGCCGGAGAGCGAAGCCGGGCACGACGGCTCGGAGCTTTTCGGCACGGAGCTGGATGTCTGGCTTTACGGCGCGGCGCATTTTGATGCGCCGTATGATGTGGAAGAATTTTTGCAGCTCTGGGACAGCGTGATCGTCGAGGATGCGACCGGGCGGCTCGCAGCGCTCCGGGCCAAGGTGAACGACTATATCGAGAATGCCCCGCAGAAGAGCGAGAGTGAGAATGCACAGTCGCTCGAATGGTGCCGGAAAATGCTCCGGCGCACCGAGCGCGGCGACACGGAAGGATACTACCGGCTGCATTGGGTGCTCACAGACAGTCTGAGCATCTACTGCGATCTTCGCGGCGAATACTACTTCGGGCCGAAAAAGGCGCTGCGCCGCATGGCCGCGGCTGCGCCGGACGACGCCGCGGTCTACGACCGCGCCCTGCGCGATCCCACGCCGGAAAGCCTTGCCGCCTGGCTCAGCGTGCTGGAGGCCGCCTTCTCCCGGAGATACCGGCCATAAAAAAGTTGTCAATGGGAACCGTCCCCGTTGACACATTTTGGAGGTCAAAGATGATCCTATATTTTTCCGCAACGGGAAACTGCAAATATGTTGCCTCGCGGCGCGTGCTGCCGGTGGCGGAGAAATAGACAACGAGCGTTTTGCCGTTCTCGGCGGGCGTTTCCGTGCCGGTATCCTCCGGCTGTCCGGCGCCTTTCTCGGTGGGCTCTTCGGTGGGCTCGGCCGTCGGAACGGCAGTGGCCGCCGGCGCACTCGGTGCGGTGCTTCCGCACGCGGTGAGACTGAGGAGCGGTACAACGCTCAAAAGAAGAGCGGTCAGCTTTTTCTTGATGATTCATCCTTTCCTTTGTTTTCCGCAGTTTCCACGGTTATTTGCATTCGCAGAGAATGTCGTAAATTTCGTCGTGGGACAGCTTTTTGCAGCAGCCCGCCGTGATGTTGGCGGAATCGGCGACGGCGCGGTAATCTGTGTCCGCAGGAATGCCCAGCTCGGCAAAGGTGGTCGGCAGGCCGATCTCCCGGATGAACGCCGCGAGCGCTTCGACGCCGGCAGCCGCCGTCGCCTCGTCGCTGCCCTGCGGCGCGATGCCCCAGACGTTCTGCGCGAAGCGCGCGAACCGCGCCGCGCCGGACGTATAAATGTGGCGGTACAGCACCGGATGGATGACCGCGAGCCCCACGCCGTGGTTGCAGTTGGTGTAAGCGCCGAGCTGGTGCTCGATCTGGTGCGCCTGAAAATCTGTGACCTTGCCGATCTTCAGCACGCCGTTTTCCGCCATGGCAGACGCCCAGGCAAGCTCACTGCGCGCGTCGTAATTCTCCGGGTCGGTGAGCAGAACGCGGGTGCTGCGGATGACGCTGCGCATGACGGCTTCGTTGATATCGTCGGAGAGGTTGTTCTCGTCCGGCTTGCCGAAGTAGGTCTCCATGGCGTGGCTCAGCGTGTCAAACGCGCCGGAGATGACCTGCTTCATGGGAACGGACTGGGTATAGCTGGGATCAAGGAACGCGAACTCCGCCTGTGCGCCCCAGAGAGCGCCCTTGATCTTCTTTTCCTCGTTGGTGATAACGGCACCGTTGTTCATCTCGCTGCCAGTGCCAAACACGGTGACGATCGTGCCGAGCGGGATGAACTTCGCGGGGTAGGTGTGCTTTGTGTACTGCATCTCCCAGATGTCCTCGCCGAGCTTCGCCTGTACGGAGATGATCCTGCAGCAGTCGGACACGCTGCCGCCGCCGACGGCGAGAATGAGATCGACGCGGTTTTCCCTTGCGAGCTTTGCACCCTCCTGCACCTTCTCGTAGGTGGGGTATGATGCCGGAGAACTCCACGATACGCTTGTCCTGCGCACGGAGGATGGCGGTGATCTCGTCGTACACGCCGTTGCGCCGGATGGAGCCGCCGTAGGCAAGCACGACGGTGTCCCCGTAGTTTTTGAGCAGACAGCCGAGATATTCCTTCACGCCGCCCTTGCCGAAATATACCTTGGTTTTGTTTTCAAAGATGAAGTTATTCAAGAAAAACCCTCCCTTGCGACACGAAGTAGGACATGGTACAATGCGCCTGTTGCTTCCGGTTATTTGACCCGATTATAATTTCCGGTTGTTACAATCGGCCAAGGGGATTTGGAAGAAAAAGTTTGAATTTTTTGTTAACAGCGAGAGCAAATCATGCTTTACACCATGATGCAGGTCTGCAAAGAGACCAACATGACCTATCAGGCATTGAAATTTTACTGCAACGAAGGCCTCATCCCCCATGTCAAGCGGGACAAGAACAACCGCCGCGTCTTTGACGAGCGGGATGTTGCGTGGATCCAAAGCCTCACCTGTCTCAAAAAATGCGGCATGAGTATTCAGGAGATGAAGGAATATCTCGAACTCTGCTTGCAGGGGGAAGCCACAATTCCGCAACGCAAGGAGATGCTGGCGCGAAAGCAGGAGGCGCTGCGCGAGACAGTACAGGAATTGCAAAACAGTATCGCCTATATCGATTGGAAGCAGAATTTTTACGACGAGGTGCTCTCCGGCAAACGCCCGTATGAGAGCAATCTGATCCGCACGGAAGTGTGACAGGCATAGAAAAAGCGAGGCTTTTCGATAAGCCTCGCTTTTTCTATATTCATCTCAGAGCGGCTGCTTTTTGATCATAGCGAACCGGCGGGGGTATTTTGCCGGGGTGGGCGCGGTTTTCGGGATGATGACAACGCTGTGCACGGCGTCTGTGCCGGGGACGGTGTATTTCTCGATGCGCGGCTTCCCGCCGCCGAGCGTACGGATGCAGCGTGCCGCCTCCTGCACCTCTTCCTCCGGCTCCGGCCCCTTCATTGCGGCGAACACACCGCCGACGCGCACGAGCGGCAGGCAGAGCTCGCAGAGCATCGCCAGGCGCGCCACGGCGCGGGACGTGACAACATCGAAGCTCTCGCGAAGCGCGGTCTCCTCCTCGGCGCGCCCGGCAAGGCACGTCACGTTTCCGAGACCGACCGTATCGCACACCTCCTGCTGAAACGACACGCGCTTCTGGAGACTGTCGATGAGCGTGATGCGCGCGTCCGGCGCGAGGATCGCCGCGACAAGCCCCGGGAAGCCCGCGCCGGAGCCGATGTCCGCGGCGGTCTTGCCGGAGAGGCGCACATACCGAAGCAGCGCGGCGCTATCGAGAAAGTGCAGCCGCGCCGTGGCCTCCTCGCCCTCGATAGCGGTGAGATTCATCACCTTTGAGCGCTCGTCGAGCAGCGCATAGTAGGCCCGGAGCTGCGAGAGCTGCGCCGCCGTCGCCGGGATGCCGAGCTGCGCAAGGCCGGATGTGAGTATTTCTTCCATGGTCATGGTGATAAACCTCTCCGTCAAAAACTTCGTTTTTGCCGCCTCCCCTAAAAGGGGAGGCAAGTAAGTTTGCGGTATATCGGCTTGGCTCCCTTAACAGGGGAGCTGCCGAGTGAAACGAGGCTGAGGGGTTCTCACCCATCAGCTCTTCCGATCAAACCGCTGCCCGCAGCGGGGGCAGGTGATCTGGATGCGCCCCTTGCCGCGCGGCACGCGCAGATAGCTTGCGCAGCCGGGGCAGGAGAAAAACCGGTAGTCGCGGCGCTGCTTTGCGCGATGCAGAGCACCGGTGAGCTTTTCTTTTGTGCGGTCGTAGGTCTCGCGCGCCGTCAGATCCTCCATCTGCCGCACCGTAAGATTCCGGGAGAGCGTCCGGAACAGGGCATAGCCCGCTATAACAACCGGGATAAAGCCTATCCGCCACGTGAGCAGCAGATTCACCCCGGCGATCACCGCCGCGATGCGGAACAGATGCTTATTCAGAAAGTCCACGCCGTTTCGCCCGAGCATGAACGTATTCCACCATGTCCGCATTTTTCCCGCTCTCCTGTCGTCTCAATATTTTATAATTTTACCATGCCGGGACGAAAGACGTCAACAAGCCGTTGTCATATTCTCCGCCGCCGCGCCATAAGATAGTTAGTATCGATGGGCGAGGCATGGACAAAGGAGGTGGAGCGATGAACCGGAAGGGACGGCTGCTGTGCGCGGCGGTCATGGCGGCGCAGCTCGTGCTGAACGCCGGGACGTTGGTGCAGCCGGTCGGGCGCGCCGCCGCAGCGTATGAGAGCGGACGGCTCGGCGCGGCGCTGCTCGCGCTGGAGCTCGGCGACGCGGCCGCTTCCGGGCAGCTGCTCCGCACGGACAACCTCCCGGCAGAGGTCTCCGCGCCGGAAACCACACCGGAGCCGGCGGAAGCTCCCACTCCCCAGCCAACCGCCGAACCGACGATGGAACCGACGGAAGAGCCAACGCCCGAGCCCACCCCGGAACCCACGCCGGAGCCTACCCCGGAGGTCACGCCGGAGCCGACCCTCGAGCCGACGCCGGAGATCGTGCCGTTTACGGACGACACGGGCATGGAGATACGAAATAAAACCGGTTTGGAAGTGGACGTTGCTTCGCTCATGGCCGAACCGCTTGTGCAGCAGCTCAGCGCAGAGGGGCCACAGATCCTTATCATACATACGCACGGCACGGAGGCGTATCTGCCCGCGGAGGGCGAGGAGTATACGCCAAGCGACCCGTACCGCACGACCGATGCGGAGCGCTCCGTCATCCGTGTGGGCGATGCGCTGCAAGCCGCGCTCGAAGAATACGGCCTTCGCGTGCTGCACGACCGCACACTCTACGATTATCCGAGCTACTCGGGCTCCTACGAGCGTGCTGCGGCGTCGATCGAGGCGTACCTTGCCGAATACCCGGATATTGCGCTCGTGCTGGACGTCCACCGTGATGCCATCGGCGACGAAACGACCGTATACAAGACGTGCGCCGCCGCGGGCGGTATGGCGCAGGTGATGCTCGTGTGCGGCACGGACGAATATCTCGAGCACCCGCTCTGGCGGGAAAATCTCAAGCTGGCGCTTTCGCTGCAGGCCGCGGCGGCGGCGGCGGACGGCGCGCTCATGCGCCCGATCCATCTCGCGCCGGAGCGGTACAACCAGCAGTATACGACCGGCTCTCTCATTATAGAAGTCGGTACGAACGGCAACACGCTCTCCGAAGCGCTCGCCGCCGCAGAGCTTTTTGGCCGCGCCGCGGGGGAAATGCTCGCTTCTCTCGCCGCGCCGGGTTAAGAGCCGCGCCGATTGTCCATACTCCCTGTAAGGAACAAAACCGGACAGGGAGGATATACACCATGGAAGTTCAGGACATTATGACGGCGCGGGTCATCACCGTCGGGCAGGATGAGTCGGTCACGGCGGCGGCACGGCTGCTGCGGCGCTGGAATCTCGGCGCGCTGCCCGTAACGGACAGCGCCGGGCGGCTGCGCGGCGTGCTCACCGACCGGGACATTGTGCTGCGCTGTCTCGCGCTGGAAAATGACCCCGCGGATACGCGCGTTTCGGAGGTCATGTCCCGCGCGGTCGTAACGGCGCGGCCGGGCGACAGCGTGCAGAGCGCCGCCGCGCTCATGGCGCGCGAGCAGCTGCGCCGTCTGCCCGTGGCGGAGAACGGGAAGCTCGTCGGCATGGTAACAGCGTGCGATCTCGCCCGGCGTGAAAAGCTTGACGCCGAACTTGCCGAGGCCATGCGCGGCATCAGCGCGAACGTGGTGCGGAAATAATTTTACCGGAACAGGCATCCCCCGACTGGCGGGTTTGACAGCCGGGGGATGCGCACAAACAAGAATCCCCCGCGGCGGCGTTTTTGAAACGCTGCCGCGGGGGGTGCTTTTATTTATTCAGTCATTGAGGTCGATGTCGCCGCTGACGGTTTCGATCTGGAGCGTTCTCGTTCCCTCGGCGTCCGGGCGGATGCCGGAAATGTCGCCGCTCGTGGTGCGGATCGAGCCGCCAAATTCGTCCGCGTGCAGCAGCTCGCCGGAGATATCGCCGCTCGTGGAGGTGAACGTGAGATTTCGCGTATCGGTCTCGTTCAGGCGAAGATCGCCGCTCGTTGTGTCCGCGGCGATGCTGTCCGCCGCGACATCGTCAAGATCCATGTCGCCGCTCGTGGAGTGCAGCGTCAGCGTGCCGCTGAGCTCCGCATTGCGCACGGAAATGCTTCCGCTCACGGACGAAAGGCTCACGCTCTCCGCCTTCACGTCGTAAACGCTCACATATCCCGAGGTCGTCGCGGCGGTCACCGCGCCGCCGCGGCTCGTGCTGGCGAAAATGCTCCCGCTCGTTGTGGTGAGCTGCGTCTCCGCGATCTTCAGCTCCGATACACTGACGGTGCCCGACACGCTCGCCGCGCGGAGCGTGAGCTGCGGGCTCACCAGCCCGCTCACGTACACATCGCCGGACTGGGTCGAAACGTCCACCGTGCCGATCCACTTTTCCGGGATGCGGACGGTAATTGTATCGTCGTCCGAGACGGCAAGCCGCTGGAAAAGGCCGAGCTTTTTCTCCGTAATGCGGAGCACACCGCCGTCGAGCACGGCGCTCACGCGATCCGGCGTTTTTGCGCCGCGCGCGGAGATCGAGACGGTCTTGTCCGTCGTGGAATAGATGTTCACCTCAAGATCGCTGAGCTGCACACTCACGAAGCTGCACTCGCCGGTCTCCGTTTCGGCGGCGGTGAACTCGATGTCGTTGTAGGCGTAGTTGCTGGGAGAATAGTCCCAGCCGAGCGTCACGCCGACGAACACGCCCGCCGCGATGAGCAGCGCGCCGAGAATAAGAAGCAACTTTTCGCCTTTTTTCATCACGGTTTCTCCTTTATCATCCGAGATCGTTTTTGAGTTCAAACAGCAGACGGAGCGCCTCCAGCGGGGAAAGCGTGTTGGGATCGATGGTGCGCAGCCGCTCGGCCACGGCGTCCGCGCCGACATCGGCGAGACTCACCTGATCGCTTTCGGGCTTTACGGGCGCCGCCACATTTACCGCCGCACCCTGCGCGTTCAGCTCCTTGAGATGCGCGTCCGCGGCGCGGATGACGCTCTCCGGCACACCGGCGAGCTTCGCGACTTCGATACCGTAGCTCTCGTCGGCCGCGCCGGGCAGAATTTTGCGCAGGAACAGCAGCTTGCCGTTCTGCCGCTTGGCGCTGATGTTGTAGTTGCGCACACCGGGGATCGTCCCTTCGAGCGCGGAGAGCTCGTGGTAGTGCGTGGCGAACATCGTCTTCGCGCCGAGCTTTTTCGGGTCGGCGCAGTATTCGAGCACCGCGCGGGCGATGGCCATGCCGTCATACGTCGACGTGCCGCGGCCGATCTCGTCGAGGACGAGCAGGGAATCGGCAGTCGCATTTTTCAGTATGGAGGCGACCTCGCTCATCTCGACCATGAACGTCGATGCGCCGCCCGCAAGGTCGTCGCTCGCGCCGATGCGCGTGAACACGCGGTCGCAGATGCCGACCGTTGCGCTGCGCGCCGGGACAAACGAGCCGATCTGCGCCATGAGCACGATGATGGCCGTCTGGCGCATGTACGTGCTTTTACCGGCCATGTTTGGGCCGGTCACGATGGCGACGCGGTCGTCGGTGTCGTTCAGGTGCGTGTCGTTCGGCACGAAGAGCGTATCGCGCTGCATCTGCTCGACGACCGGGTGGCGTCCCTCGATGATCGTGAGCGTATGCGATACCTCAATCTCCGGGCAGACATAATTGTTGCGCACCGCGACCTCGGCGAGCGAGCAGAGCGCATCGAGCTCCGCGAGCGCCGCGGAGAGCGCCTGCAGCTCATCCACGCGATCGCCCACCTGCCGGAGCACGTCGCGGAAGAGATCGTATTCGAGCGTTTCGATCCGCTCGCGGGCGGAGGAGATGTCGTCCTCCAGCTTTTTGAGTTCCGGGGTAAAGTACCGCTCGCCGTTTACGAGCGTCTGCTTGCGTATGTATTCCTCCGGCAGCTCCACGGCTCCGGCGGAATTCGGCACATCGATATAATATCCGAACACCTTGTTGTAGCCGACTTTGAGCTTTTTGATGCCGGTACGTTCCTTTTCCCGCGCTTCGAGCTCGGCAACGCACTTCGCGCCGTTGTCGCGGATGTTGCGCAGGCGGTCGACCTCCTCGCTGTAGCCGGGGCGGAGGATGCCGCCTTCGCGCACGGAGAAGGGCGGTTCGTCGCAGATGGCGCGGCGGAGAAGCTTGCAGAGATTTTCCAGCGGCTCCGTTGCGGCAATGGAGCGGAGCATCCCGCTCTGGTACTTGCCGAGCTGCGCGAAAATTTCCGGCACGGCGGCAAGATAGTTTCCGAGCGCGAGCATATCCCGGCCGTTCGCCGCGCCATATACGGCGCGGGAGGTGAGCCGCTGGATATCGCCGACGGTCTTGAGCTTTTCGATGAGCTCGGCGCGGCCGACATTGTCGCGGAAGAGCTCTTCCACCGCGGCAAGCCGCCGCCGGATCGCCACCGGGGAGAGCAGCGGCCGCTCCACCCAACTGCGGAGCATGCGCCCGCCCATCGGGGTCTTGGTTTTATCGAGCACCCAGAGAAGGCTGCCGCGCTTTTCGCCGGTGCGCAGGTTTTCCGTCAGCTCCAGATTGCGCCGCGCCGCGGCGTCGAGCTCCATATACCGGCCTCGGGTGAAGATATCCGGCACGCGCAGCTGCGACATATCGCCGCGCGCCGCGTCCGTAAGATAGGCGAGCAGCGCGCCGAGCGCAAGCGTCGTCATCTCGTCGAGCTCCGGGGCGTTTTCGCCGTACTGCTTTGTGATCGCCTTGCGGGCATTTTCGGGATCAAATCGTCCGGCAGCAGGCTCCACGCGGCTGCCGAGCCGCTTTTCCAGCGTATCGCGGATGTCGCGGCTGAGCATCGCCTCCGGCGCGAGCACGCACTCGCGCGGGCGGAAGCGGGAAATTTCGTTCTGGATGTGCATCGCCGCGTCCGAATCGAACGACGCTGCGCACACCTCGCCGGTGGATACGTCCGCGAAGGCGCATCCGCCCGCCTTGCCGCGCAGCATGACGGCGCCGAGATAATTCGACTCACCCTCGCGCAGCATGGAGGTTTCCATGATCGTGCCGGGGGAGATAATGCGCACGATATCGCGCGAGACAAGGCCCTTGCAGAGCTTGGGATCCTCCATCTGCTCGCACACGGCGACCTTGTAGCCCTTGGCGATGAGTTTGGAGATGTACTGCTCCGCGCTGTGGTACGGTACGCCGCACATCGGCGTGCGCTCGTCCTCCGGCTTGCCGCGGTCGCGCGTCGTGAGCGCGAGATTGAGTTCGCGCGCGCCGAGGATCGCGTCATCGTCGAACATCTCGTAAAAATCGCCCAGCCGGTAAAAGAGCAGGCAGTCGGGGTGCTCGGCCTTGATGGCGTTATATTGCATTTTCATGGGGGTGGTTTCTGCGGGCAATGTCTTTTCTCCCCTTTACTCCGTGATCTCGCCGAAGAGCGCAAACGTGTTGCTCGAAACGATGTGCGCGTTTGCCCATGTGCCGATGAGCGATTCATCTCCGCGCAGGTGCACGAGCCGTCCTCCGGCGGTGCGGGCCGAGAGCGTATAGTCGCCGTTTTTCGCCGTGCCGTCGATGAGAACGCGGAAGGTCTTCCCCTCCTGCGCATGGTGCAGCTCGGCGGAGACCCGCCCGGCGCTCTCCACCAGCCGGTCAAACCGGTTCTGGATAACGGAGCGCGGCGTTGCGTCTTCGATCTTCGCCGCCGGGGTGCCGGGGCGGCGCGAGTAAATAAACGTGAACATCGAGTCAAAGCGCACCTTTTCGGTGAGCGCGAGCGTATCGAGGAAGTCCTCCTCCGTCTCGCCCGGGAAGCCGACGATCACGTCGGTCGTGAGGACGAGGTTCGGGATATATTTCCGCGCAAGATCGACCTGCGCGAGATACTTTTCCGCCGTGTAGCCGCGGTTCATGGCGCGCAATATCCGGTCGCTGCCGGACTGTACGGGCAGATGGATGTGCGGGGCACACTTTTCGCACTCCGCCATGGCGGTGAAGAGCCGCTCGGTCGCGTCCTTCGGGTGGCTCGTCATGAAGCGGATGCGGAAATCGCCCGGAATGGCGTTGACCTTGCGCAGGAGCTCCGCAAAATCCACATCCTCGTCAAGCCCGCGGCCATAGGAGTTCACGTTCTGGCCGAGGAGCGTAATATCTTTATATCCGGCGGCGACGAGCGCTTCGGCCTCGCGCACGACGTCCTCGCTGCGGCGGGAGCGCTCGCGTCCGCGCACATACGGGACGATGCAGTACGAGCAGAAGTTGTTGCAGCCGTTCATGATGGAAAGCCACGCCTTCACGCTGCCGTCCCGCTCGCGGGGGAGCCCTTCGGCGATCGACTCGGTGCTCTCGGCATCGAACACGCGCCCCTTTGCGCCGGAGAGGCCGTGAACCTGCAGCGTTTTCTCGAAAAGCTCCGGAAAGCGCCAGAGCTCGTGCGGGCCGAAGCAGAGATCGACCATCCGGTACGACTTTTTTACCTGCTCGCGGATCTCCTCGCTCTGCGCCATGCAGCCGCAGAGAATGACGATGCGCTCCGGGTGGACACGCTTTAGGTGCGTGAGCGCGCCGACGTTGCCGAACACGCGCATCGTTGCGTGCTCGCGCACGGCGCAGGTGTTGACGGCGATGACGTCCGCCTTGTCCTCGTCGTCGGTCATCGTATAGCCCATGCTGCGGAGATACCCGCGCAGCACCTCGCTGTCGGACTCGTTCTGCTGGCAGCCGTAGGTGTCCACCATGGCGAAGCGCTCGCTCTCGCCGAGCACGGCGCGGACGCGCGCGCATATCTCTTTCTGCCGCTCGATCTCCTGCGCGGAGACCTCGGTTCTCTCGTAGGGCATAAATGTTGTTTCCTTTCAATGACGGAGGCGTTGACTTTCTCTCCCTCCGTCAAAGCCTTTCGGCTTTGCCACCTCCCTCGTCAGAGGGAGGCTTTTTTATTGGCTCCCTCTGACGAGGGAGCTGTCAGCGGCAGCGCCGCTGACTGAGGGAGAGACCATAATCATTATAATAGACTATTTTAACATTTTGCTCTGGATTCCGCAACGGCTTTGCTTTATAATCAGAGTGAAATATTATCGATTCCCATTGGAGGTATACATATCATGCCGGTCATCCACGTCCTTTCGCCGCACGTTGCCGATCTCATTGCCGCGGGCGAAGTTGTCGAGCGTCCCGCCTCGGCGGTCAAGGAGCTTCTGGAAAACGCGGTGGACGCCGGAGCGCGCACCGTTGTGCTGGAGCTCCGCGCCGGAGGGCGCGATTATATCCGCGTCACGGACGACGGCGTCGGCATGGCGCCGGAGGACGCGGGCGTATGCTTTCTGCGCCACGCGACGAGCAAGCTCTCCGATGAGCGCGGGCTTGAGGCCATCGGCACGCTCGGCTTTCGCGGCGAAGCTCTCGCGGCGATCAGCGCCGTTTCGCGCATCACGCTCACGACGCGCCGCCGCGGCGCGGCCATGGGCGTGCGCGTGGAGGTGGAGGCCGGGGAGATCGTCTCCATGGAGGAGACCGGCTGCCCGGAGGGCACGACCATTACCGTGCGCGATCTTTTCTATAACACTCCCGCGCGGCAGAAATTCCTCGGCTCCGATCGGAGCGAGGGGGCCGCGTGTGTGCAGAGCGCGCTGCGCACGGCGCTCGGCCGCCCGGACGTGAGCTTCCGGTGCCTGCGCGACGGGCAGGAGGAATTTTTCTCCCCCGGCGACGGCACGGCGAAGAGCGCCGTATACGCGCTGCTCGGACGCGACGCTGCGGCAGGCCTTCTCCCGATGGAGACCGAAAGCGACGGCGTTACGGTGAAGGGCTTCGTCTCCGCGCCCGGCTACTGCCGCGGTAACCGCGGCGCGCAGTACTTTTTCTGCAACGGCCGCCCGATCCGTTCGCGCGCCTTGCAGGCCGCGCTTGAGCAGGCCTACAAAAATACCGCCATGGTCGGTAAATTCCCCGGATGCGTGCTTTATATCACGCTGCCCAACGGTCTTGTGGACGTGAACGTCCATCCGACGAAGGCGGAGGTCAAATTTGCGAAAGAGAAACCCGTGTTTGACGGCGTTTACTACGGCACGCTTGCCGCGCTCGGCCAGAAGAGCGCGCCGCAGGCGATGTCCAACGCGCCCCTCGCCCCGGAAGCGAAGAGCGCCGCGCCCGTTTCTTCCCCGGCGCGTCCCGCCCCGGCTGCCGCGAGCGTCCCGCGCAAGGACTTCTTCCGTACGATGGACGCGAGCACGTTCCGGCAGACGTATTCCGCCTCTCCTGCCCGCCCGGCGGGCGGCTCTTCGGTGCGCGACAGCGCGCCCTACCGCGCCGCTTCCCCGGCTGCGCCGAAAGCCGATCCCGCGGAGCGCGTCTCCGTGCCGGTGCGCACGTATACGCCGGATATCCCGTCCGCGCCCGTGAGCCGCCCCGTCCCCGCACCGAAAGGGCCGGTCGTCCCGGCGGAGCCCTCCGCGCCGGCCAAAAAGGACGTCCCCGCCCCGGCAACGGCGGCGGAGATCGCGCCGGAGCAGACGGTACTCGATGAATCCTTCCGCGCGGAGCCCGTGCGCTACATCGGCGAAGCGCTCAACGTTTACATTCTGCTTGAGCAGGGGGACAAGCTTCTGCTCATCGATAAGCACGCCGCGCACGAGCGCCTGCTCTTTGACAAAATGCGCCTGAACGAAAAGCCGCTCATGCCGCAGGAGCTTCTGGAGCCGCAGCCGTTCAACACCGACCCGGACGGCGCGGCGCTTTTGGAGGCAAACGCCGCGCTCATCGCGCGGCTCGGCTTTGAGCTGGACGCCTTCGGCGATACGACATTTCTTATCCGCGCCGTACCGGCGCAGCTCGACGCCGTCTCCGCCGTGCCGCTGCTCGAAGAGCTGGTGGAAAAGCTGCGGGAGGGGCGCTCGCTCTCGGCAGCCGACGTATGGGAACGCCTTGCCGCGACCGTGGCATGCAAGGCCGCGATCAAGGGCGGCTGGGTCACGGAGCGGGAAGAGCTTTTAGCCCTCGCGGAAAAGGTGCTCGCCGGAGAGGTGACGCACTGCCCGCACGGCCGCCCGGTGATGACGGTATTCACCCGCGCCGAGCTCGACAAGCGCTTCGGGAGAATCGTGTGACGTGTACCGCGATCTGACAAAGGGGAGCATTCTCCGCTCGCTTCTTATCTTCGCGCTGCCGATGCTTGCCGGGGATATTTTGCAGCAGCTCTATAACATTGCCGACACGCTCATCGTCTCGCGCGTCATCGGGCGCGATGCGCTCGCCGCCGTGGGGAGCGCGTATACGCTCATGATCTTCCTCACGTCGATCTTGCTGGGGCTTTCAATGGGCGCGGGCGCGCTCTTCTCCATCTGCCAGGGACGCGGCGACAAAAGCGCGCTCCGGCGGAGCATCGTCCATGCGTTCGGTCTCATCGGCGTGTGCACGCTCGTCCTCACGGCGCTCGCCTATGCGCTGCTGCCCACGATATTGCGCCTTTTGCAGGTGCCGGAGGGCGTTTCGCCGCTCATGCGGACGTACCTTGCCGTGATCTTCGCCGGCATCCCGGCAACGTTCCTTTATAACTTTTTCGCCTGTCTCCTTCGCTCAGTTGGGAACAGTTTGACGCCGCTCGTTTTCTCCGGCATTTCGGCGCTCGGCAACGTGGCGCTCGATCTGCTGTTTGTGCTCGTATTCCCGTGGGGCGTGGCGGGCGCGGCGTGGGCGACGGTGATCGCGCAGTATTTCTCCGGGCTGGGGCTCGCCGTTTTCACGCTGCGGCGCTGCCGCGACCTGCTGCCGAAAAAGGACGAGCTTCACTTTGACGGTGCGCTCCTGCGCGAGATTTTCTCGCTCTCCTCGCTCACCTGCGTGCAGCAGTCGGTGATGAATTTCGGCATTCTGATGATCCAGGGGCTCGTGAACTCGTTCGGTGAGATCGTCATGGCGGCGTTCGCCGCGGCGGTGAAGATCGAATCATTCGCATACATGCCGGCACAGGATTTCGGCAACGCCTTTTCCACGTTCGTTGCGCAGAACTACGGCGCGCAGCAAAAGGATCGTATTCGCACCGGAATCCGGCGCTCGTTCGCGCTTGTGCTCGGCTTCTGTGCGGTCATCTCCGCCGTGGTGCTGCTCTTTACTTCGCCGCTCATGCGCCTATTCATCCCCGCGACGGACACGGAGGTCATAGCTGAGGGCGTTTACTATCTCCGGTGCGTTGCGCCGTTCTACTTCGGCATCGGGTTTTTGTTCCTCTTCTACGCGCTCTACCGCGCGGTGAAAAAGCCCGCCATGTCCGTGGTGCTGACGGTCGTGTCGCTCGGGACGCGCGTCGCGCTCGCGTATCTCACGTCCGGGACACTCGGCGTCACCGGCATCTGGGCGGCGATCCCCATCGGGTGGGTGCTCGCGGATATCACCGGCGCGGTGTATTACTTCCGGCGGCGGAGGGCGCTGCTGGGAGAACCACAATAGAAAAGGCTCCCTCTGACGAGGGAGCTGCCGAGCGAAGTGAGACTGAGGGAGAGACGCCCTGCGGTTTCCGCGCAGAAGCCTTTCTCTCCCCCCGTCAAAACCTACGGTTTTGCCACCTCCCTCAAAGAGGGAGGCTCAATAAAGTATTACTTATTATAATAGAGGATACCGAGGCACCCGGGGCCGCAGTGGCCGGAGATGGTGCTGCCGGCAAGCGTGTGGTGGATCTCTTCAAAGCCGCCGTACTCGCGCAGAAGCTTTTCGACGTTCTCCACGATCTCCATATCCACGCCGGAGTCGGTGATGAAAACGCGCTTCGTATCCATGTCGTCGTGATCCTTGATGCGGTCGGTCACATAGCTCTCAATCGCCTTGGCAAGCGTGCCGCGGTACTTTTTTGCAACGCTCATCTTGCCCTCGTGCACCTCGATGCAGGGCTTGAGCTTCAAAAGATTCGCGCCGAGCGCCGCAACGGTCGAGCAGCGGCCGCCCTTGCGCAGGTATTCAAGCGTATCGATCACGAAGCTGACGTTCAGCTTTTCCCGGCGCTCGTCGAGGATGGCCTTGATCTCCTCGCCGGACTTGCCCTCGCGGGTGAGCAGCGCGCCGTCGATCACGAGATGGCCGATGCCGGTGGAGAGATTGCAGGAATCGACCACAAACACGCGCCCCGGGAATTCCTGCGCGGCATCGCACGCGTTCTGGAAGCACGCAGACATGTCCGAGGAGATCGTGAAGTGCACGATCTGGTCATGCGTTTTCAGCTCTTCGCCGAAGAAATCGAGATAATCGGCAATGGACACCGCCGCCGTGCCGCAGAGCTTGCCCGTGCGGCCCGTGTACGCGAAAATGTCCTCGCGCGTGCACTCGATCCCGTCGCGCAGCGCCCGGTCGTCCATGAGGATATACAGCGGCGTGATCTTCACGTCGTACTGCTCGATCAGCTCGCTGGTAAGATCGCAGGTGCTGTCGGCGGATATACGGATCTTCATTGGCATTTACGGCTCCTTTTCCGAAATAGTTCACATAGAGTTAACACGATGCTAAGGATTATAGCAGAGGTGTAAAATTTTGTCTATGAACAATCGTACAGTCATTGTCATCACAGGGCCTACGGCTTCGGGCAAAACGTCGCTCGGCGTGAGCCTCGCGCTTGCGCTCGGCACCGATGTTGTGAGCGCGGATTCGATGCAGCTCTACCGCGGCATGGACATCGGCTCGGCCAAGCCGGCGCGCGAAGAGATGCGCGGCGTCCGTCACCACATGCTCGACGTGGCCGACCCCGGTGAGGACTACAGCGTCAGCCGCTGGGTTGAGAGCGCGGCGGCGTGCTGCGATGCGCTGCTCGCCGCGGGCAAAGCGCCCGTTATCGTCGGCGGGACGGGACTTTATATTGAATCGCTCCTCTCCGGGCGGGACTTTTCCGCCGCGCCCGGCGATTCCGGCTTGCGCGAAGCGCTCGGCGCGGAGTACGATGTGCTCGGCGGCGCGGCGTTCCGCGAAAAGCTGCGGCTGGTCGATCCCGACCGGGCGGAAAAGCTCGCGCCGGGCGATAAGAAGCGGCTCGTGCGGGCGATGGAGGTATATACGCTCACCGGCGAAACGATCACCGCGCACGACGCGCGGACAAAATCGCTCCCGCCCCGGTACGATTCCCGGCGCTTCGCGCTCACGTGGAACGATCGGGAAACGCTCTACGCGCGCATCCGGCAGCGCGTGGACGAGATGGTCGCCGCGGGGCTTTTTGAAGAGGTGGAGCATCTGCTCTCCGCCGGGCTTTCGGATAAGTGCACCGCGATGCAGGCCATCGGCTACAAGGAGATCGCCGCGGCGATCCGCGGCGAGTGCTCGCCGGAGGACGCCGTTGAGACCGTCAAGCGCGAATCCTGCCGCTATGCCAAGCGCCAGCTCACCTGGCTGCGGCGCGACAAGGGCCTTATCTGGCTGCCGCGGGAGGAATATCCGGCGGAGGCAGATCTTCTCGCCGCGGTGCTCGGAAAATAGCACAAGCGCCGAAAAGCGTGCCGACACGCTTCGACCGGCTTTTTATTTGGCTCTCTTTACAATAAGGGAACACGCATCCGTATGCGTGAATACTTATCACAAGGCCGGAGACCCCGGCGAAAGGGAGCTTTTATCATGCAAAAAACACAGAATCTGCAGGACCTTTTCCTCAACCAGACC
>CAKTBC010000025.1 GCA_934533005.1 uncultured Oscillospiraceae bacterium
TCCAGACAGAGCTTGGTGCAGAGCGCCGTATCGCGCTCATCAAGAGAAAACTTATCTGCCGCCGCCTGAATGGTCTGCTGTGACCAGGCGTCAAATCTCCGGCAGCGGGCGAGGACATACAGCGCCGCCTCGCGGGCGCCCGATGTGCCGCTAGCCATCCGCTTTCATCGGGTGGCCAAGCAGGAATGCCGCTGCGCTCATGCGCTTCTTCCCCGCCGCCTGCACCTCGGTGAGGCAAAGGGTCTGTCCGCCGCCGCAGGCAACTTCGATCCCCGCTTTCCCGGCGGACACAATTTTCCCGGGTGCAAGTGCGGTTTTCGTATCCGTATATTCCGCGCCGAACACACGGAACGACACACCCCCGAGCTCCGCCGTGGCCACCGGCCAGGGATCCAGACCGCAGATATGCTTTACGATCTCTCGCGGCGTTTTATTCCAATCGATCGGACACATGTCCTTACCGAGCATTTTCGTATAGGTGGCGTCCGCCTCATTCTGCGGCATGCGGACAATATCTCCCCGTTCGATTTTGCGGACAGTCTCCACCAGAAGCTCCGCGCCGAGTGTTTTCAGCCGGTCGAAAAGCTCGCCGGATGTTTCAAACTCGCCGATCTCCGTTTCGCACGAAGCGATCACGTCGCCGGCATCCATGGCCGCGGCCATATACTGTACCGACACGCCAGTCATCTTGTCCCCATTGAGCACTGCCCACTGGATGGGCGCAGCGCCGCGGTATTTCGGCAGGAGCGAGCCGTGAACATTGATGCTGCCGTACTTTGCCACATCAAGAAACGCCTGCGGCAAAATGCGGCCATACGCAACGACCACAAGAAGCTCCGGCGCGAGTGTGCGAAGAATCTCCGTTGCCGCGCCGTCTTTGAAGGTGACTGGCTGATACACGGGAATGCCGCGCTCCACGGCCAGGGTTTTCACCGGAGAGAAGCTCTCCTGCATGCCGCGTCCCCGCGGCTTGTCCGGCTGCGTAAAAACCGCGGCAACATCTTCACCGGCTTCGAGAAGCGCACGCAGCGATTCTTCCGCAAAGTCCGGCGTTCCCATAAAAACAATTCTCATTCTTTGTCGTCTCCGCCGTAGAGCTCTTCCATTTCCTCGTCCGTGTACATATGGGTCGCACGGTCGGTAAAGAGAATGCCGTCGAGATGATCGATCTCATGACAGAAGCAGCGGGCCGTAAGGCCGGTGCCTTCGACCTCAAACGTATTGCCGTTTCGATCTTGCGCGCGGACTTTGACATGGTTCGGGCGCTTGACAACGCCGTACTGCTCCGGCAAACTCAGGCAGCCCTCGCCGCCCTCCTGCTCGCCGTCTCGCTCAATGATCTCCGGGTTCACGAGCTCGATAAAATACTCGCTCTCCCCTTCCGGTACGTTCGTTTCCACCACAATGCAGGCACGGCGGATAATGCCGACCTGCGGCGCGGCAAGGCCGACGCCGTTGGCCTGCGCGAGCGTCTCCTTCATGTCGTCCAGAAGCTGATGCAGCCGCGCATCAAACGCCGTATACGGACGGCAAACCTTTCGCAGCGCGGGGTTTTCTTCGGTAAGAATATTTCTAAGCGCCATAATATTCACTCCATCGGGTTATAGTCGGCAAAAACCGACACACCCTTGTATTCTTTTGCGGTATTGCATTGGATCAGAAGCCCCGATACGAGCGTCCGGATCTCCTTGTCAAACCGGCAATGCAGCGTTACGCGATAGCGGTATCGGTTGCTGACGCGCACGACCGGCAGCGGCGCAGGGCCGAGCACCGTGGCATCCTTTCGGGTGCGAAGTTCGGATCGCATCCGGTCACGGATGTACGTGCAGCACCGAAGCACCGCAGATTCATCTTCCGCCGACACCGTAACAGTAACGATATCGGAAAACGGCGGGCAGTTTTGCAGCCGGCGCAGCTCGATCTCCTCGGCATAGAAGCCTTCGTAGTCCTGCCGGGAGGCCATGCCGATCACAGGATTTTGCGGTGTGAACGTCTGGATGATCGCCCGTCCGGGTTTCGCACCTCTCCCCGAACGCCCGACGACCTGCGTGATGAGAGAAAAGCACCGCTCTCCCGCGCGGTAATCGCCGCAGTACAAAAGCTGATCGGCAGATATGACGCCGACAAGTGTCACATTCTCAAAATCCAGACCTTTGGTGACCATTTGCGTGCCGATGAGGATCGGTACCTTTTTCTCCCGAAACTGGGAGAGGATCTTTTCGTGTGATCCTGCGGGAGACACGGAATCCGCGTCCATGCGCAAAATCTCCACATCCGGCAACGCCTCGCGCAGATGCTCTTCCAGCTTCTGCGTACCGGTGCCGAACTGGTTGAGAAGTCCTCCGCATTCCGGGCACACCTCGTCAATCGGACGCGTATAACCGCAATGATGGCAAACAAGCCGCCGGTTTACGCTGTGCCACGTAAGATTCACGCTGCAATGCGGGCAGGTGTAGGTATAGCCGCACTCGCCGCACGCGACAAGGCTCGCCGCGCCGCGGCGGTTCAAAAACAAAATGCTCTGCTCGCCGCGGGAAATGTTTTCGCGCAGCTCATGCAGCAGTACACCGCTTACTTCGCTGCCGTTTCCACCGCGGAGCTCCTGCCGCATGTCCACGATGTGGACGGACGGGAGCTGGCGCGCATTGAAGCGGTTTTTCAGCGTGAAAAGATGATAAACGCCTGTTTCGGCGCGGTAACGGCTCTCCACATCCGGCGTTGCGCTGCCGAGGACAAGGAGCGCGTTGGACGAAGCGCAGCGGTATTTGGCGGCGTCGCGCGCATGGTAGCGCGGCGAGTTTTCAGATTTATAGGTGTATTCCTGCTCCTCATCGATGATGATGAGACCAAGATCGCTGCACGGGGCAAACACGGCGCTCCGCGTGCCGATCACGACACGGGCCCGGCCGGTCTTGATGCGCTTCCACTCGTCGTAGCGCTCGCCGACGGCAAGGGAACTGTGCAGCACCGCAACGTCATCCCCGAAATACGAGGAAAAGATGCGGATCATCTGCGGTGTGAGCGCGATCTCCGGCACGAGCAGGATGGACGCCTTCCCCTTTCGGCGCATGGCGTCGATCAGATGGACATACACCGACGTCTTGCCGCTTCCGGTAACGCCGTAGAGCAGCGAGGCCGACGCCTGCTTGCCGTCATAGAGAGAGAGGATCCCCTCAAATGCCGCGCGCTGCTCATCGTTGAGCACCGGCAGCGGGGACTGCTCATCGCTGCGGAAACCGGAGCGGCGGAACACCTCGTCCTGCGTGATCTCCGCCAGTCCCGCTTTTACCAGCGCGTTGACGGAGGACGACGAAGCGCCCGTAAAGTAGCACAGCTCCGAGAACGATACACGCTCGAGCGTGCACAACAGGCGCAGACACGCGCTTTGCAGCGGTGCGCGCTTCTCGCGGCGGTCGGCCGCGGTCTGCGCATCCTCCGCCGAAACTGCCAGAGAGACCATACGGATCTTCTTATCGCCGACACGGCGCTTCTCCCGGCTGTCCGTTTCCAGCACACCCTTGCGCACGAGTGATTGCAGCGCCCGCGCCGGGCTCCCGTTCTCAAAAAGACGTTCAAGATCCGCCAGCGGGCAGCTTCCGCCGTGGGCAAATACCGCGTCGAGCACAAGCTGTTCCTGCGGGGACTTTCCTGCCGCGGCATACGCACTCTCCCGGTCAAGCCCGGCGCAGAGCGTATATACCGACTCCATCTGATACCAGAGCCCGGCAGGCAGCATGGCGTGCACGGCGTCGTAGACCGTGCAGAAATACCGCTCCCGCAGCCAGACCGCCAAACGGATCATTTCCGGGGAGAGCACGGGCGAAGAGTCCAGCACGGAGGCGATGCTTTTCAGCCGCACACCGGTCTGCGCCGTTCCGAGAGAAAGAACGATCCCCTCCGTGCGGCGGTTGCCGCCGCCGAATGGGACAACGACACGCACGCCCGGCACGACCTTATCCGCGAGTGCGGGCGGAATGCGGTAGTCAAACGGCCGGTCTACCCAATATGTCGCGGCGGCGACAGCGATTTTTGCCGTTGCCGGCGAATCAGTCATCCGTCTTTTCCAGCGTCAGCTTGCCGGAGTACACTTCGTCAATCGCCATTGAGACCGGCTTCTTATCAAGGATCTCGCCGTTTTCCTCGGCGTCGTTCGCGATCTGACGGGCGCGGCGCGCAACAAGATTCACGAGAAGGTAGCGGCTGCCGACCTTGTCGACCAGACTCGCCATCGGGGGATAAAGCATCATAACAGATTTCATTCCTTTCTGATCCGGTGTTGACCGGTATAAAACATTAATGCGGGATTTATTCGTCGAGGATGGCGCCGAGCTCGCGCGAAGCGCGATCCGGGTCATCGTTGATCACAGTATAATCATAGGTCGGAGCAAGCGCCATTTCACGCCGCGCCGTTTCGAGCCGGGCGCGGATCGTCTCCTCCGATTCTGTTCCGCGGCCGCGGAGACGGCGTTCGAGCGCGTCCAATCCCGGGGGAGCAAGAAATACGGTAACGGCTTCGGGAAGCTTTTGCTTCACCTGCGCTGCGCCCTGCACTTCGATATCAAGGATCACGGACACACCGCTTTCGAGCCGTTGGCAGACCTGGGACTTCGGCGTGCCGTAGCAGTTGCCGACAAACTCGGCGTGCTCCAGAAGCTCGCCGTTTCGGAGCATTTCCTCAAAACGCTCGCGAGAGACGAAGAAGTAATCGACGCCTTCTCTTTCGCCGGGACGCGGGGAGCGCGTCGTAGCGGATACGGAGAACTCCACATTCTTCCGCCCCGCCATCATTTTTCCGATCACCGTGGACTTTCCGCAGCCGGAGGGCCCGGAGATCACCATCAGCTTACCGCGCTTCATTCCTCGTCCCTCTCTTCTGCCGAAGCATCCTCCGCGCGTCCGGTCATGCGGGCGCTGACCGTTTCCGGCTGAAGCGCCGAGAGGATCACGTGGCCGCTGTCCATGATAATCACAGCGCGCGTTCTGCGGCCGTAGGTCGCGTCGATCAGCTCGCCGCGCTCGCGCACGTCCTGAATGATGCGCTTGATCGGCGCGGATTCCGGGCTGACAATGGCGATCAGGCGCGAGGCGGAAACCAGATTGCCGAATCCAATGTTAATGAGCTTCATATCCGCACCTCATTCCACGTTCTGCAGCTGTTCACGGATCTTTTCGATCTCGGACTTGAGATCGACAACGACCTTGGCAAGGGAGGCGTCGCTGCACTTGGAACCGATGGTATTTGATTCGCGGTTGAATTCCTGCACAAGAAAGTCCATCTTCCGTCCAATCGGAGAGCCCTCCTCCAGCATGGCGCGGAACTGAGCAATGTGGCTGCGAAGACGGACGGTCTCCTCGTCTACGGCGGTGCGGTCGGCGAAAATGGCCGCCTCGGTAATAACGCGCTGTTCATCCAGCGAGCGATCCGCCAGAATATCGCGCAGACGCGCTTCGAGCCGCTCACGGTATTCCTTCACCGTCTGCGGAGAACGCTCCTCCACGACGGAAACCAGTCCCTCAATGGTTTCGAGCTTTCCAAGCATATCACGGCACAGACGGTCACCCTCACGCTCGCGCATGGCGTTAAACTCCTCCACAGCCTTTGCCGTAATCTCGGAGAGCGCCGCTGCGGCCTTGTCCGTGTCGAGCTCTCGCCGCTCGACCGTCAGCACGTCAGGAAAACGGGCAATGCTGAACGCATTGAGTCCACTTTCAAGACCGAGTGCATCGGCAATTTGCGTGACCGCGTCACGGTAGCCGCGGGCAAGCTCTTCGTTGACCGAAACGATCGTTCCCGAATCCTGCGAGGCCTGCGCCGATACAAATACATCCACCTTGCCGCGCGACACGCCGGCGGAGACCGCCTGCTTCACCGCGTCCTCGGCAAAAAGGAAGTTTCGCGGCAGTCGAACCGAGCAGTCCAGGTACCGGTTGTTGACGCTTTTCAGCTCAACGGTGATCTGCTGACCTTCTACGGAACCCTTGGCGCTTCCGTAGCCGGTCATGCTGAGCAGTTTTCCCATCTCTTCCCATCTCCCCAATAACGAAATATTATGAAATGTAAAGTTGAACCATCAACAACGAAAGAAACACGGCACACAGCCGCCGGAGGCTGCCATCAGCGCCATGCACGGACATAGAGAGCCGCAGCCAATCATATCCATTCCGGAAACGCCGCCTCCGGCGGAAAACGGATTGCCGACCTGATTTTCCATCTGTGCGACCGCCTGGCGGTACTCCGTGTTGCCGGGATCCATCGATGCGGCCTTGCGGAAATAGTTGGTAGCCTCGTCCAGCCATCCGCGGTGATAGGCGACTGCGCCCATGAGGAAGTGCCACTCGGCATTGCGGTCAACGATCGAGCCGAGGATCATCTCGGCGCGGGCGAAATCGCCCGCCATGATCGCCGAGCGGACGTCACGATACGGGCCGCTCGCGCCGGCAGATGAGGTGCTCCCGGGCTGCGAATAGGTCTTATACTGCGCCCCGGCGGCCGCGCGCTCCTTTGTGATCGCGTCGTAGGCTTCGTTGATCTGCTTCATCTTTTCCTGGGCAAGATCGGCGAGCGGATTGTTGGCATAATTGTCCGGATGGTATTTCCTGGCAAGCTCGCGGTACTTCTTTTTTATCTCCTCATCGGATGCTGTTCGGGAAACTCCCAGAACAACGTAAGGATCGGTCATTCGTTTTCTCCCTGTAGGAAGGATCAGAGATCCTCCGTATTTTTTTTGTTTTTTGTCCATGTCCCGGCAAACACCGCATCGGCCACATGCGGAACGCCGCAGGACAGAATATTCTCAAGAATGGGCTTCCAGCCGCTTTCCGGCAGAAGCTCCGCGGCACTCATGGCGCGCGAAAGCGATAGATTCAGTGTGGCGCGGATCCCGTCTTTTTCTGATGCCGTCATGGCGTCGGAGCTAAAGCGCAGGCAAAGAGGGTTATACCGGCCGTTTTTCCGGTCGGCGGCATAATCGTCCGCCGCGTCCAGAATGTAAACGGCTCGTCCGGCATGATACAGTATCTCGCTCTGCTCCCGACGCAGCGCTTCCTCAGCCGCCCGGCTGGCCGGGAAGGCCATGAGGCGGGCAAAGCAGTCCGCCGCCGCGTCGAGCGATGTGCCGCCGCTCTTCTCGATGGCGGCGAGCCGGGCAAGGCATTGCCTGGCATTTTCGTCAAACTCCGGTTGACGCGCTGCCGCTTTGCAATAGCTCCGGCGGAGAAGCCGGACTGCAAGCCGGGCGCGCAGCGCCCGAAAGCCCTTTTCATCGGCGGCGTCGTCCATCATTTTCTGATAGGCGAGAATGACCGTGTAATCTGCGGCGCTGAAAAGCCCCGTCGCGCCGCATATGCACGGCTGCTTCCGCAGTGGATGCACCGGGCAGCGGCGAAAGTCGATCCTCGTCTCCGGCGAAAGCGTGAGCAGCGCGAGAAACGTCATGTCATAGCTGACGAGAAATCGGGACAATACCCCGTAACGCTGCCGAAGCGCTTCGCACAGGCCACAGTAAACGGAACGGAACCGGCGGTATTCATTTATGCGAAGCTCTCCGATATCCGGGCGAATGTAGCCGTACATGATCTTTTAACGCTTTTCCTTGAGTGTGATATAGATCTTGTATTCGCCGACACACCCCGCCTCGGGGAAGCCGTCGATCTTGATCTCCACCGTCGGGGTGAAAACGCCGGAAGCGTTCGTGCCGAGATTGGAGAGATCCGCCACGGCCCGGAGATTCACCTCGCTGATCTGATCGAGGATCTCCTGCGGCGCGCGAACGGTGACGTTGAGCGCCTGCGTGATGTTTTCCGCCTCGTACCCGTCCGGCACATTGATGCATACGATATTGTCAGGGTTCACAGCAAAGGACTTTGTGGCAACGCCCGTGATGGAGACCGTTACCGTTGCCTCCGTGACGCCGGTCATATTCTCGGTGCCGTTCGGCGGAATGATGGTGTAAGTGGCGGAAAAGTCCGTAGCAAAGGTCGAAAGGTTGATCGTTCCGAGAATGAGCTTCGTCGTGCTGTCGATCGCGGCAGCATCACCGGCGAGCATGATGGTTTTCGGAGAAATATTAATGTGTGTGTTGGCGTCGCGCGTCGCGCCGCCGCCGTCGATGATGGTCACATCGAGCGGGACTTCCTTCGTGGAAAGGACGTTCAGCGTCACGGTGACCTCTTCCGTCTCGCGCTGGATGGAGGAGTCCTCGATCGGATTATCGTCGGCATCGACGAGAGAATACGTTGTGGAATAACTTAGCGTACGGTCTACGTCCTCGCGGGTGATGGATACGAACGCATGGTCGACCTGAGAAATGACCGTTTTCGGCCCGCTGATGGCAACGACCATGGGGTCAAACACCATGCTCTCATCGGCAAGATATCCGTCCGCGGTATTGCCGGTAAACGCGCCCTTGACCTCAATGGTCTTGCGGGCCAGCTTGTCCACATAGAAATTCACAACGTCTGAAGATGCGCGGACGAGCGTTACCTCGTTCGCGTTGACGCCGGAGGGATAGGAAAGATCATAAGAGACCGAATACCGCCCGTCCGCCGAAACGTTGCTGAGATTCACCGTCGCCGTAACATTGGAGCTTGTGAGCTTGGAGAGCACGCGGCGCGTGCCCGAGAGCGTCAGGTTCACCGTGGTGCGGTCCTGCTCCGTGACGATAAGATCGCTCGACGCGCGCATCGCGTCCGCGCCGAGGAACTCGATCTTCACGCCGGTAAGCGTTTTTTCCACCTCGACGCCCTCGGTCGTTGTGACATACAGCCATAGAAGCGACGCCGCAAGCAGCGAGAGGATCATCCAGAACACACGGCTGTCCGTAATGCGCTTGAGATCCAGCTTTTTCCTTTCGTTTGTTTCGTTTGTATTATTCATCGGCTTTGTCCTTTTCTTTCCGGCGCAGGAACCGGAACGTACCGGTCGGTTCCTCTTTCACTTCGGGGATCAGCTCGTTGCGGAGGATCTTTTCAAAGGTGTCCTTCGTGAGATGCCGCTTGAGCATTCCGTTGACCGCCACCGAGATCGCGCCGGTCTCCTCCGACACGATCACGACAACGGCGTCGGACGCCTCGCTCATGCCGATACCGGCACGGTGGCGCATGCCGAGTTCCTTGCTCAGGTTGGGATTGTTGGAAAGCGGGAGCATGCATCCTGCCGCCTGGATCCGGCCGCTGCGGATGATCGCCGCGCCGTCGTGCAGAGGCGCCTTGGGATAGAAGATATTTTTCAGCAGCTCTGCCGTGGTTTCCGCATCAAGGATCGTGCCGGTACGGATCTGATCATCCAGACGGTTATCGCGTTCAAAGATGATCAGCGCGCCGGTGCGCGATGCGGACATATCCAGACACGCGAGCACCGTCTGCGTAATGGCGGCATCGGCATTCAGGGTGTGCGGCGCGCCGAAGAGACGCGAGAACAGCGACCCGGTACCGAGCTTTTCCAGAAACCGGCGGATCTCCGGCTGGAACAGCACGACGAGCGCCAGAAGACCGATCTGCACGGCGTTGCGGAGAATGTAGTTCACGGTGTAGAGCTGAAGCTCGCCGGACAGCCAGAGTGCAAGGAGTATATATACGATACCCTGAAACAGCTTGTTCGTCTTTGTCCGGCGGATCAGCGTGATCAAAAAGTAAAAGAGCGTTGCGACGATAAGGATATCGATGATATCCATCACGCGGATCGTGCCGAGATGCCCGAACGCCTGTCTCAGCGATGACCAGAAATTATCCATAGGATTGTCCCCTCTTTGGTTTTTGCTGTGCAAATTACATTATACTGGATTTAATGGATTATAGCAAATAATTGGTTACAATTTGTAGCTATTTTTTAAAATTTTCTCGATCACATCTGCCGTGCGGTCGATCTCCTGCGGCGTATTGAACGGCGAGACGCTCAGCCGCACCGTTCCGGTTTGGATCGTACCGGCCGATTCATGCGCGAGCGGGGCGCAATGCAGGCCGGAGCGGACGGCGATCCCCGCCGCGCCGAGCCGTTCGGAGAGCGCATCGCAGTCTATGTGCGCCGGTACAACGGAAAGTACGCCGGACTGGTTATCTCTCTCCGAAAGAAAGACGCGCAGCCCCGGCAGATTGTTCAGTCGCGCTGCAAGACGGCGGATCAGACGTTCCTCTTCCGTGTAAATGCGCTTCGTTGTTCGCCGCCGGACAAAGCGGATTCCCTCGCGCAGTCCCGCAATGCCGCAGACATTGTGTGTTCCGGCTTCGAGACGCTCGGGCAGCGTTTCCGGCATAAAGTGGCTGCGGCTGTCGCCGCCGGTGCCGCCGGACATGAGCGGCGTGCCGATGTCGCGGCAGAGCAGTATCCCCGTCCCCTGCGGGCCGAGAAGCCCCTTGTGTCCCGGCATAGCGGCAAACGCAGCCCCCATCGCCGGAAAATCCAGTTCAAGGATCCCGGCGCTCTGCGATGCATCCACGATCAGCGGCACGCCATACCTTCGGCAGAGCGCCGCGATTTCCCGAACCGGCAGAACAAACCCAAACACGTTGGATACGCACGTGCAGACCGCGGCATCACACATCGGGAGATGCCGTTCAAACCAGCCAATCAAAGCGTCGGAATCGAAAAGCGGCGTATCGGACGAGAGAATCTCCGCGCTGGAAGCGTAGAGCGGTCGCATGACGGCGTTGTGCTCAAAGCCGGACACGGCCACGCGCATCCTCTCGCGCACCAGAGAATGAACGGCAATGTTGAGAGCATGTGTGGCATTCATGGTAAAAACCACGTTTTCAGGCTGCGTCATATGAAAGAGAGCCGCCGCTTCCTCCCGGCAGGAATACACCGTTTCCGCCGCGCGCATGGCGGCGGCATGATCGCCGCGCCCGGGGCTTGCACAGCTCTGCATGGCGCGCACCACGGCGCGAGATACCTCAGGCGGCTTTTGGAGCGATGTCGCCGCGCTGTCCAGATAGATCACAGCGGCACCTCCCGGTATTCTCCGGTAAGGCGGGAGAGCAGAAACGCTCTGCCGCGGTCGATACCGCGCTCGTCGAGCAGCGCCACCGCCCGGCGGAGCTTTCCCTCGTTCAGCCGCACACCATAGCCGCAGCCCTTTTCGGTGAGTCCCTGCGGCGCTTTCATAACATACGTCGGAATTCCGGCCAGGCTCAACGCCCGGCTTCCCCGCTGCGCATACGTCAGCGAGCGGAAGAGAATGATCGCATACATAATAAATCCCCCTGCATACGAGATGGCAACCCATTCTATGCAGAGGGAAAAACTATGGTTTATTTCTCCGTGATCAGCGCGACCGCCATGGCAGAAATGCCCTCGCCGCGCCCGGTGAAGCCAAGGTGCTCCTCCGTGGTGGCCTTGACACTCACGCAGCATTCCGAAACACCCATCGCCCCGGCCAGGCGGCGGCGCATCTCCGGGATATACGGCATGAGCTTGGGGCGCTGAGCCACGATCGCGGCATCGGTGTTGACGATCTCCCAGCCATGGGAACGGAGATGCTCACACACAGCGGAAAGAAGCTTCAGGCTGTCCGCTCCGGTGTACCGCTCATCTGTGTCCGGGAAGAGCTGGCCGATGTCGCCGAGCGCCGCCGCGCCAAGAAGCGCGTCCATGATCGCGTGGGCGAGCACATCGGCATCCGAATGGCCGAGCAGCCCAAGTTTATACGGGATATCCACACCGCCGAGAATGAGGCGTCGCCCCTCGGTCAGGCGGTGAACATCGTACCCTTGTCCTATACGCATCCGCTTATTCTCCGCGCGTCTTGAGGATCGCCGCCGCCGTCGGGATATCGACCGGCCCGGTGATCTTGATGTTCTCAGGTGAGCCCTTGGAGAGGTGGACTCTCAGTCCCATCGCCTCCACCGCGGCGCAATCGTCCGTGTATTCCTTCTTTTCGGCTATGGCCCGCGTCAAAGCGGCCTTAATGATTTCCGGGACAAACGCCTGCGGCGTCTGGATAGCGGCCAGCGCACTGCGGTCGAGCGTACGCACAACGGTATCGTGATCGGCCTCCTTTACCGTATCGGTAACCGGCACGGCAGGTGCAGCGCACTTGTAGAGCGCAGCGCTGTGCAGCGCATCATACACGATATCTTCCGTCACAAGCGGACGGGCACCATCATGGATGAGGACGTATTTGGCGCTGCGCCGGATCTGAACGAGACCCGCGAGCGCAGATTCGGTGCGCGACGCGCCGCCGACAACGACCTTCTCCGTCTTGGTGATGCGATACTCACGGCAGAGCGCGGCGACTTTTTCCAGCGACTCCAGCCGCGTCACGACAACGATCTCGTCCACGCAACCGCAGTTATTGAGAGCGGTAAGAGTTCTTGCAAGCACCGGCATTCCGGCAAGATCCATAAAGAGCTTGTCCTCTCCCATCCGCGTGGAGGCGCCGGCGGCAACGACAACAACGCTGCACGAGGTGTTTTTGGCTCGGCGAAGAAAAACAGAAAAGCGACTCATCGGTTTTATACACTCCGTTTATTCGGTTTACGCAGACATTGATCCAGCTGGACTTCCGCAAAATCATACGGACAACCCACAGAAAGGGATATCTCCGAAAGAAGGATCTGCCGCGCCAGATTGAGCATTCGGCGCTCACCGGTGGATAGCGGGCGTTTTTCGTCCCGCTGCGTCAGAGCCTTGATCACGGCGGCAAGCTCGCAGAGATCGCCGCTTTTGATGCGCTGCATATTCTCGCGGTAACGCTTGTTCCAGTTATCTGACATGGAGACATCCATATCCGGAATGCGCCGGAACAGGTCATACGCCGTATCCGAATCGACGATCGGGCGCACACCAACCTCGTCGCAGGCATTTTTCGGCACCATAACAACCATGCCGCTCCCCTGCAACTTGAGAACAAAGTATTCCCTTGATTCTCCGCCGATACGCCGGCTTTCAATGCGATCGATCACCCCTGCTCCGTGAAGCGGATGGGCAATGCGATCCCCGATCTGGAAACTCATCGCGATCCTCCTGCCTTTTCAGGCGGCACTTCCGAAAGGTGGACAATCCCCTAAACATATTATACACAAAAATGCAGCGTTTGCAAGGCGTTCCGCAGACATATATGTATAAAAAATCCCTCTGTCAGAGACAGAGGGATTTTTATAATCGGAATTACTCCTCTTCGGGGGCTTCGCCGGAGGCGGTGCCGTCAGAAGAGACGGAGTAGACCAGAGCGTCCTCGCGGGGCTCGTCCTCGGTCTCCTCGCGGGAGGAGGCGGGAGCGGGCTCGGAGAGCGCGCGGATCGACAGGGAGATCTTCTGCTTCTCGTTGTCGATGTTGGTAATCTTCGCTTCGACCACATCGCCGACGCTCAGCACCTCGGAGGGCTGGCCGATGCGGCGGTTGGCGATCTGGGAGATGTGGATCAGGCCGTCGGTGCCGGGCAGCACTTCCGCAAAAGCGCCGAAGGGCATCAGCTTGACGATCTTGACCTTCGCGATATCGCCGACGGAGTAGGTCTCCGTGAACACCTTCCAGGGGTTCAGGTTCGGGTCGCGGTGGCCGAGGGAGATCTTGCGGTTCTCCTTATCGAAGTTGATGACGTAAACGTCGATCTTGTCGCCGACGTTCAGGACATCCGAAGGCTTGTTGATGCGGTTCCAGCTGATCTCAGACACGTGGACCATGCCGTCGATGCCGCCGATATCAACGAAAGCGCCGTAAGAGGTCATGGACTTGACCACGCCCTCGTAATGCTTGCCGACCTCGATCTCGTTCCAGATCTTCTCGGCACGCTCCTTGCGCTCGCGGTTGGCCACGGCGCGGATGGAGCCGACAACGCGCTTGCGGCCGCGGTTGACCTCGGTGATCTTCAGACGGACGGTCTGACCAACCAGCTCGGACATAGCGGCTTCGCGCGGCAGACCGGTCTGGGAAGCGGGGACGAACACACGCACGCCGTGCACGGAGACGACGACGCCGCCCTTGTTCTCTTCGGTGACCTTGCCTTCGACGACGGTGCCGTCGGCAGCAGCGTTCTCGATGTCCGCCCAGGACTTGATGGTGTCCAGGCGCTTCTTGGAGAGCATCACAGTGCCTTCCACGTCGTTCACGCGAACAACACAGGCTTCGATCTTGTCACCAACGTGGATAACGTCTTCCACCTTGGCGGCGCCATCCTCGGTGAACTCGGTCACGGGGATGTAGCCGGAATGCTTGGTGCCCAGGTCGACGGTGACTTCCGTGGGCGTGATGCTGACAACATAACCGGAGACGGTGTCTCCGTTATATATCGTTCTGATGGAATCTTCCAGCAGCTCATCAAACGTCTTTTCGGAGTCGGGCTTCCCGGCGGCATTCTCCGCAGCGGGCTCGGCTTCAACGTGTGCGGTCTCTTCGGCCGCGGTCGCAGCGACTTCCTCTGCCGTGGTCTGTTCTACCTTGATCTCGTCGCTCATTTTTTTTACTACCTCCTTAATGATCCATGATGGCACCGAGGCCCCCGCCGTAATTCCGATACGGCCCTCCCCCGGCAACCGGGATGTGTCCAGCTCCGACGCACCGGCGATAAAGAATACGTTCGCGCATTTTTCGCGGCAAAGCTCTGCCAGATGCAGGCTGTTCGCGCTGTGCGCACCGCCGATGACGATCATCGCATCGCATATCCCGGCAAGAGAGGTTGCTTCTCTCTGCCTCTTGGACGTTGCTCCGCATATAGTATCAAATATTTTGAAATTTGTACATCTTTTTTTTAATATTTTTTCTGCCAAAATGTGATTTGCTTGAATTTGTGTAGTCTGAAATACAACAGAGAGGGGTTTTTCAGGCATTTCCACGGACGCAGAGAGCCATTCGTCCAGCGAAGCGGCGTCCGGCAGCACGACAGCGCCGGTACACCAGCCACAAATCCCCCGGATCTCGGGGTGGTCAGCGTCACCGATCACAACGATCTGCCGCCCGGCGGCAGATTCTTCACGGACGATTTTGTGAATGCGTTCTACAAGAGGACACGTCGCGTCGATCACCTCGGCGCGGCGGTTTTGGAGTTCTGCATAAACCGCGCGGGACACGCCGTGGGCGCGGATGATCACCCGTTCCCCCTCCGGCAGCTCCGAGGCAGAATCAATGACGGAAAGCCCTTTCTCTTTCAGAGCCGCGACGGCGTCGCGGTTATGGATCAGCTCACCGAGACAGCGGCACGCGCCGTTTTCCAGCGCCTCTTCCGCCATGCGGATCGACCGCTCCACACCGAAACAGAACCCGGCGCTGCGGGCAAGAATGTACTTTGCTGCCACGCGCTCACCCCTCCGGTCGGAGCGCCCAGATGCGCTCCATCAGCTCTCCGGCCAGACGGTCATAGTCGCGGTGGTCGCTCATCTCCGGGTAATACGGCTTGCCGACGACCGTGGGAACTTTGTGAAAGAGCTTCTTGTCGCGCGGGATGTATACCGGCACGATCGGAACATGCAGCCGTGCCGCCATATGGATCACGCCGGATTTCGGCTCCACAACGGCGTCACCGTGCACGCGCGTCCCCTCTGGGAACACGATGAGCTTTTCTCCCGCTTTGAGCACACGCATGCATTGCTTGAAGGAATCAATGTCGCGCTCGCCGCGCCGGACGAAGATCGACCCGGCCTTTTTCATGAGCCAGCCAAAGACGAACGTCGTTTTGGATTCAGCCTTGGCAAGATGATGCGCATAGGTCTTGCGGCCCAGCGCGAAGGAAATGAGGATCGGGTCGGCAATGTTGGAATGCGGCGCACAGAAGATCGCCGGGCCCTCCGGGATGTTCTCCAGACCGGAAAACTTCTGCGGATACAGCAGCGCTCCGATGGGACGGAGGACATCATATACAAGACGATACCATTTTTCTTTTGTCATAGTGCAAAACGCTCCCGAATCAAAGATTCCACCGCCGCACAGCTTCCGGCGAAGTCCAGCTCCGTCGTATCCAGATGCACCGCGTCTTCCGCAGGACGGAGAGGTGCCGCCGCGCGGGAGGAATCGTTTTTGTCACGGTATTCCATATCGCGCAGAACCTCTTCAAACGGAAGGCTCTTACCCTTTTTCTCCAATTCCAGCTGGCGGCGCCTGGCACGCGCTTCTACGGACGCCGTAAGGAAAATCTTCAGTCCTGCGTCCGGCAGAACAACGGTGCCGATATCGCGCCCGTCCATGATAACGTTCTGCGTGCGGGCAAACGAGCGCTGCATTTCCATTAGATAGGCGCGCACCTCCGGGATGGCGGACACGTCTGAGGCATAGATCGATATCTCCGGCAGGCGGATCGCGTCGGAAACATCCTCCCCGTCAAGGAACATGCGCTGCGCGCCGTCATCGCCGTGGCGCAGCTCGATATGCAGCTCCGGCAGCATGGCAATGACAGCGGCACTGTCCCTGGAGGCGATGCCCCGCCGGTATGCCGCGAGCCCGACCGTGCGGTAGATGGCGCCGGTGTCTACATAGATAAAGCCGAACTTCTCCGCCGTTTTTCGAGCAATCGTGCTTTTCCCCGCGCCGGAGGGTCCGTCGATAGCAATGGATATGGGTTTCATTCCGTAATCTCCTTTTCCGGGATCGCCCGCCCCGCCGCATAGGCGGTGCTCCAGGCAATCTGCAGATTATACCCTCCGGTGCAGGCGTCCAGATCAAGGATCTCCCCGGCAAAATACAGTCCGGGAACGATCTTCGATTCCATGGTGCGCGGATTTACCTCCCGCACATCCACGCCTCCGGCGGTCACAATGGCCTCGTCCACCGGGCGGCGGGCAGTCAGCCGGATCGAAAAGCGTTTGATCGTATCGCGCAGCGCGAGGCGCTGCTCGCGGCGGATGCTGTTCACCTTGAGCCGCGCCGGGATGCCGGAACGCTCGATCACGACCGGGATGAGCTTCTGCGGCAGCAGGGCGTCAAGCGCGTTGGTGAAATCGCGGTTGATGTTCTCGGAAAAGTCCCGCAGCAGCCGCTCGTCGAGCTTCTCCGGCGTGAGCCCCGGCTTGAGATCAATCTCCAGCCGGCAGGCGGAAACGTCCTTTGGCAGATGGGCGCTTGCCGAAAGGACCAGCGGCCCCGACACGCCGAAATGCGTGAAGAGCATCTCGCCCTGCTCCCGGTATAATACCTTATCGCCGCAATAAAGCGTCAGGCCGACATTGCGCAGCGAAAGGCCCTGCATCCGTGCGCAGTCCGCCTCCGCTTCGAGCGGCACGAGCGACGCGCGTGTCGGAGCGACCGTGTGCCCAAGCTTCGCAGCCATGCGGTATCCGTCGCCGGTGGAGCCGGTCGCCGGGTACGATAAGCCGCCGGTACACAAAACGACTGCGCGGCAGGGATATTCATTTTTGTCCGTTGCCGCCGCGGCAACGTGCCCGTCTGTTGTCCGGATATCAACAAGCCGTTCCCGAACGAACCGCACTCCTGCGTTTTTCGCCAGGCGTTCCAGCGTGTCGGCAATGTCATTGGCGTTATCGGAAACAGGAAACACGCGCTCGCCTCGCTCGGTTTTGAGCGGTACGCCCGCATCCTCAAAGAAACTCTTCACCGCTTCCGGCGGGAATGCATAGAGCGAGCTTTTGAGAAAGCGCGCGTTGGTACATACTTTTTGCAGAAATTCCTGCGGTGCGCTGTCGTTCGTAACGTTGCATCGCCCCTTCCCGGTGATGCGGAGCTTTTTTCCCGTTTTCCCGTTCGGCTCGAGAACCGTTACCGAAAGGCCGCGCCGCGCCGCTGTGATCGCCGTCATCAATCCGGCGGCTCCGCCGCCGGCAATCATCACATCAGTCATTGAGATTTTCGTACACCTCATATTCGCTCCAGATGCCTTCCAGCCGCCGGAACGTGTCGGAAAGGTTTTCCGGGCGCTGGTAGCCGATGGCAACGATGAGCGCGTTAATAAGGCTCATCGGTGCAACAAGAGAGTCAAGAAACGAGACCATATCGCTCTTGGCAAAGAGATTGATATCCGCCACGCCGACAAACGGTGAGGACTGTCCGTCCGTGATGCCGATCGCCGTCGCGCCGGTGGATTTTGCAAACTGCATTGCCTTGATCGTGCGCGAAGAGTAACGCGGGTAGCTGATGCCGATGAATACATCGCCCTCGTGGATGCGGAACACCTGCTCATAAACCTCGCTCACCGACGTATCGTGGATCAATCGGACGTTATCGAGCAGCAGGTTGAGATAAAAACCGAGAAAGCTCGCGAGCGACGTGGATGAGCGCATGCCGACGATATAGATCGTCTTGGCTTTCAAAATCTCGTCTACGGCGCGGTTGAAATCTTCCTTGCTCACCTCGTCGATCGTGCTGCGCAGCTTATCCATATCGGCGGAGAGCACGGCGTCGAGAATGTTGCCGCGGTCGATCTGCTCCTTGGCGACCTCGATGCGCTGCACCGCCGTAAGCCGGTTGCGGATCATCTCCTGCATGGCGCGGCGCATGCCGGGGTATCCGTCGTACCCGAGCTCCGTAGCAAAGCGGACGACCGTGGATTCGGAAACGCCGACCGTCTGCCCCAGCTTTCCCGCCGTCATAAAGGCGGCTTTGTCGTAGTTTTCCGAAATGTACCTGCAGATCATACGCTGACCCTTGGAAAATTTATGATCCTCTTTATTGATAAGCGCCAGAATATCGCGTTCCATGGCAGATACCTCGTTGATGCATTACAAAAAATCTCCCGGATGATATCCGGAAGATTCATTTTAGACCCTTTTTCCTGCAAATGCAAGCTTAATTTGCAATTTTGGCCGTTTAATCCTGCAAAACAGGGATTTCATTCCAGGCTTTGCAAGTATTCCAGCTCTTTTGCTGTCAAGTACCGCCATTGACCGGCGGGAAGGTCGCCCAGCGCGATCTCCCCCTGTCGGATACGGAGCAGACGCTGTACCTTCAGCCCGGCGGCGGCGCACATATTGCGCACCTCGCGGTTTTTCCCTTCACGGATGGTGACGTCGATGAGCGCTCTATCCTCCGTGGAGCGGAGAATACGTACTTCCGCTGCACGGTATCGCACACCTTCGTACACGATCGGCCGCCGCAGTGTCCCGGCCGCTTCCGCAGCATCCGTGCCGCTCACCCAGACACGATACGTTTTGCTCACGCCGTGCGATGGGTGGGCAAGCCGGTTTGCGATCTCCCCGTCATCCGTAAAGAGCAGCAGCCCCTCCGACATACAGTCCAGCCGTCCGACCGGGAAAAGCCGCACACCGGCGTCCTGCACAAGCTCGGCGACCGTCGGGCGGCCGTGCGTATCGCGCAGCGTTGTTACGTACCCGCGGGGCTTGTGGAGAAGAACGTATGTATGCTCCTCCGGCAGCGAAAGACGCTTGCCGTTCAGGCAGACAACATCCCCCTCTTCCGCGCCCGCACCGATGGAGGCGGTCACGCCGTTGAGTGTGACCTTTCCCTGACGGATATACTCTTCCGCCTCGCGGCGGGAGCAGACGCCCGCCGCGGCAATATATTTTTGAAGTCTCATATTCTCTCTTTTCCTTTTGCAGATCATGGCCTATGCCGGATAAATGCTGGGAAACAGCCGTTGCGCGCACGGATTATCGCCGCCCCAGCGGAGCGCTGCCGTACAGACCGGCGAGCCGTCCGCCAAAATGACCAGTTGCCCTGCGGCTGCTCCCGCCGAAACGGGTGCAAATACGAACCGCGGCAGGCAGACGCAGAGTTCGACCTGTGCGCTTTTTGGCAGACAGAGGCATACATCGTTGTCCAGTACAGCGGGGCTTTTCGCCTCCGTGCCGCCGATGACCGGAACCGCCTGCACGCTCTTTCCTTCCGGAAGGAAAAATTCCGCGTAAGTCTCAAACGCCCAGTCGTAAAGCGCGGCATGATCCTTCCAGTCGTTCGGATCGGAGAGCGTTACGCAGATGAGCTGTACCCCGCCGCGCTCGCAGCTCGTGACGAGGCAGCGTCCCGCGGCCTTGGTATAACCGGTCTTTCCGCCGTTCACGCCCGGGCAGTTCCAGAGCAGCTTATTGTGGTTCACATACGTTGCGCCGTGGATACAGCTGCTGCGCATGGAGAGTATCTCCGCAAGCACGTCGTTTTGGAGCGCCGCGGCCATGATGAGGGCAAGATCATGCGCGGAGGCGCGGTGTCCGTCAGCATCCAGGCCGTGCGGATTTTCAAAGTGCGACGCTGTAAGGCCGAGTTCTTCCGCTTTCCGATTCATACGCTCAATAAACTCGCTCCCGCCGAGCGAGCCGGCGATAGCGAGCGCGGCATCGTTCCCGGAGGCGAGAAGCAATCCTTCCAGAAGCTCGCGAAGCGTATAGCTCTCCCCGGCTCGGAGATACATGGAGGAGCCCTCCACGGCCGTCCACTCGCGCTCTACCGTAACGGTGCGTTCTGGTGAAGCGAGATCGAGCGCGGTGAGCGCCGTCATGAGCTTCGTCGTGCTCGCGATGAGCATCGGCGTCTCGGCATTTTTCTCCGCAAGAACCGCGCCGGACTCCGCGTGGAGGACGATCATCGCCTCTGCCGAGGTGTCCGGCGACGCCGGGGCCGCCGAAGCGGAGACGGATAGAAGGAACACCGCGGCCAGCGCAAGCGCCAATGTTTTTTTCATAAATAAGCACCACCCATAATTTGATTCGGGCGGTGCTTAGTATGACCGGTATGGTGGGGAAATTAT
>CAKTBC010000026.1 GCA_934533005.1 uncultured Oscillospiraceae bacterium
GGTCTCTTTGCACTCTTCCAGCAGCGCCCCGTCGCCGGGGAGCAGCAGATAATAATTTTCCGGCAGCCGGGCGAGCGTTTGCAGAAGCAGCATCTGGTTTTTCCGCTTTGAAAACTCGGCAGCACAAACAAGCGCAGCGGCGCCCTCCGGCAGCGAGTACGCCGTTCTTGCCGCGGCGCGCTCCTCCGGCGCAGCGGGGGGGAAGCGGGAGAAGTCCACGCCCATGCCGGGAATGAAATATACGTTTCCGCGGCAGAGCCGGTGTTTTTTCGCGATGATCTCGTCGCAGCGGTTCATGACGAGAATGTCGTCCGTAATACCTGCCGTCAGCTTTTCCGCCGTGAGCATCACCGTGCGCCGCAGCGCGCCGGAATCGCCGTCAAAAAGATAGCCGTGCACCGTGTTGACAACGCGGGTACGTTTTTTTCCCGCGAGTATTACGCCGAGACGCGTGAAAAACGCGGCGAGCGAGGTATGCGTTACGATCACGTCGTATCGGTTTTCACGGATATCCCGCGCCAGCAGCACAGCGGCGCGGAAATTCTTCGGCGATACGAAGCTCTTCGTAAACGGCACGGCGAGAAAGCCCACGCCCTCGCCGAGCCGCTCACCGCTGCCGTTCGCTGCGGCAGTCACATCCCAGCCGAGTGAGCGCAGTGCGGCAAGGTACGGCAGATGGAAGCTCTCCAGATGCGCGCTGCTGGAGGCGGTATACAGAATTTTCGGTGTGCGGTTGCTCATGGCGTCCTCCGAAACAAACCTTTCTTTCCGGATTATAACAGAAACCGTGGAAGAAACAAACCATTTGTGGTAAAATATAACGGCCGGTGTGTGTCGCGGCGAACCGCGCCGTACGGCAGACCGTCTAAAAAATGACAAATCTTTCCTATACGGCGGAAAAAGCAATGGATAAAAGAGAAACAAAAAAGACCGTCCTCTGGGCGGTGATGGATATGGCGCTGTCCGTAACGGCGATGGCGGCGGCATTTTATATCCGGTTCGTGCTGTTCCGGGGCGAAAACCCGGTCGGCGGCTTCGGATATCACATGCTGTGGGCGGGGCTGTTCTCGCCGGTGTACGCTGTGCTCTTCGGACTGCTCGGCGTTTACGAGCCGCAGCCGCAGCGCGGCTTCATCCATGCCTTCGGCAATATCGTCCTCGGCTGCACGTTCGGCGTGATGCTGTACATCGATCTCATCTTCGTGTTCCGCGTGGTGGACTTTTCGCGCTGGATGATCCTCCTTTGCTATCTGCTGCTCATCGTGTTCACTGGTACGCGCGGCTTCATCGCGCATCGGCTGCTCCGGCGGCAGTACCGCGCCGGAAAGGGGCTGCGCCGCCTCGTCATCATCGGCGAGAGCGCCGCGGCGCGCGACTGCCTGCGCCGCGTGAAGAAGGGGCGCGACGCCGGATGGACGGTCATCGGCAGCGTCGGCGCGTCGGCGCTCAGCGGCATACCGTATCTGGGGGACTACGATTCTCTGCGCTCGGTGCTGGAAGCAAAAGCGCCGGATGAGGCGGTGATCGCCATGGAAGAAAACCAGGCGGAGCAGCTCGGCGGGATACTGCGTGAGTGCGAGGACACCGGCGTGAAGCTCGCGCTGCTGCCGATCGGGTATGAATATATGTCGCGCCACCCGTACGTGGAGGAGCTGTGCGGCCTGCCGCTGGTGAACGTCCGGCGCGTGCCGCTTGACAATGCCGGCGCAGATATCGTGAAACGGCTTTTTGATATTCTCGGCTCTCTCGCGCTTATCGTGCTCACATCGCCTATCATGCTTGTTGCCGCCATCGGCACGCGCCTTTCCTCGCCGGGGCCGATCTTGTTCCGGCAGGAGCGAATCGGCAAGGATAAGAAGCCGTTTTATATGCTCAAGTTCCGCTCCATGCGCGTGAACGCGCAGTCGGACACGGCATGGACGCGCGACCATGACCCGCGCCGCACGGCGTGGGGAGCGTTCATGCGGCGCTATTCCATCGACGAGCTGCCGCAGCTCTTCAATGTCCTTGCGGGCGATATGTCGCTCGTCGGCCCGCGGCCGGAGATCCCGCGGTACGTCGACCACTTCAAATACAGCATTCCGCTCTACATGGTGCGCCATCAGGTACGCCCCGGCATTACCGGCTGGGCGCAGGTCAACGGCCTGCGCGGCGATACCTCCATCCGCACCCGTGTAGACTACGATCTCTATTATATTGAAAACTGGTCGATGCTCTTTGACATCAAGATCCTGCTCATGACGCCGTTCAAGGGCGTGGTGAACCATCAGGAATCGCTGAAATAGGGGAGGAACCCATGGAAGAGAGAGAAAACGGTGTGCGCATCGCGCATCTCACCGGCACGCTGCCGATGAGCGAGATGCTGGAAAAGTATGTGGACGTGGAAAAGTTCCTCGGCTACTGTGCCGCGTGTCCGCGCTGCGGGCAGACATGGTCATGCCCGCCCTATGATTTTGACCCCGCGGCGGTCTGGCCGCAGTATGCTGCGGTCAAGCTGTACGCCGTGCAGGTGTTCCCGGAGAGCGGCGCGGTAAAGGCCGCGGCGCTTGCCGACGCGGAGGCGTTCCTCCGCCCCTACCGGACGGCGTTTGACGCGCTGCTCGAGGAAAAAGAACGCGAAACGCCCGGTTCACTCCGGCTGAACGCGGGGCGCTGCCTCGTGTGCGCGCGGTGTGCACGCCGGGACGAGGAGCTCTGCCGGTTTCCGGAAAAGCTCCGGTATTCGCTCGAATCGCTCGGCGCGAACGTCGGCGCACTCGCCGCAGATAAGCTGGGGGCGCCGCTCCAATGGGGGACGAAGGACGCCCCGCCGGAGTATTTTGTCCTGGCCGGTGCGCTGCTGATGAAGGGGGAATGAGCGATGCTTGAAACCCTTTTTCAAATCTACGACTCTGTCATCGTGCTTGATACGGAGACGACCGGTGTAAACTGTAAGTCGGACGAGATCATCGAGCTCGGCTTCCTGCGGCTTGACCGCAGCGGAGAGCGCACGGGGGAGGACTATCTCATCCGCCTCTCGCCGGGGCGGCGCCTGCCGCCGGTTATCACGCAGCTCACCGGCATCCGTGAGGACGAGCTTTTTCTAAACGGCGTGGAAAAGAATGTGGCCGCGGAGGCGTTCGTCCGCTCGCTTGCCGGGGAAAAGCCGCTCGTGTGCGCGTATAACGCACAGTTCGATCTGTGCTTCCTCTTCTATTTCCTCCACCGGCTCGGCTGCGCCGAGGTGCTCCAAAAGGCGCAGTTCCTCGATATCATGGCGATCTACAAGGACCGGCGGGACTATCCGCACAAGCTCTGCAACGCCGTGGAGGCCTATGGCGTCGAGGGCGAGAACACCCACCGCGCTGTGGATGACGCCAATGCTGCGCTCGAGGTGCTGCTCGCCATGGAGCGGGAGCGCGGCGATATTGAGCGGTACATAAACCTTTTCGGCTACAACCCCAAATACGGCGTGCCGAAGCCGAAAATCGGCTCCATTCGCTACGAGCCGCAGCCCTACCAGAGACAAAAGCTGCTGTACGAATAAGAGAAAAGGATCCCGGAAGCTCAAGCTTCCGGGATCCTCTGTTATAACTCTGTTTATCCAAGCTTCGCGAAATCGAAGAGCTCCGCGAACGCCTCGAGATCTTCCTTCGTTACCGGCTCCGGCATGAAGAGGCTGTTGCCCTCCGTGCCGCCGAGCAGGTTGATGGCCACGAACGCCTTCGGCTGGTCGGACATCACGACGCAGCGGTTCGGGCCGAGGGAGAGCTGGACTTCATCGCCGCGGGAGGTCGTGTAGATCCACTCCTCGTAGTCCTCGGCGTTGCCGATGTTCAGCGTGACCTCGGAGAACGCGCCCTTGACGTACCGGCCAAGCTGGTATTCGTAGCTCTTGCCGGAAACGTTCGTGCCGTAGGCCTGGAACGAGCCGTCTTCGTAGAGGTAGCCGCTCACGGCGGCGCAGTCGGTGAGGAAGGGCTCTGCCTCCAGAAGGGCATAGAGCGTATCTTCGCTGTCAAAGTCCGTCACGGACGTGTGCAGCCGCAGATGGTATTTGCGGGTGATCTGGTCGAGCTCGTTGGCCATGTCCTGCGTGGAGACGGAATAGAGGTCATACTTCTCCGGCAGGCAGGCGGCGGTCTCCTTCGCCATGGCGGCGGTGTCGTACGAGGCGAGAAAGTCCATCCACTCGGCGTTCGCCTTGAACTCCGGGCTCTCCGGCACGCCCTGCAGCGCAATGACCGTGCTGTCGCTCGCCGGTTCCGCCGTGGCGGAGACCGCCGCGGGGGAGGCGTTCGGATCGGTGACGGTGAGGCTCTTCAAACCGAAGAAGTCCGTAGCCAGCGCTGTGCCGCCGAGCACCGCAACGAGCAGCGCCGCCGCGACAAGCGCGCCCGTTCCGAAGCGGAAATGCCGTATCTTCGGCTTTTCCTCCAGCGCGGAAAGTGTTTCCTTCATCCGTGCCTCAAACGATGCGGGAACCTCTTCAAACATGTTGTCCCAGGAATCCCTCATACCGGCACCTCCTCACCCAAAACTTCGCGGAGCTTTCCGCGCCCGGCAAACAGCCGGGATTTGACCGTACCTTCGGGGATCTGCAAAATGCGTGATATCTCCCGTATGCTGAAACCCTCCACATAAAATAAGAGGATCGGCATGCGGTAGATCTCTTCCAAGCCCATTACGGCGTCGCGCAGCTCGCGGTCGCCGCTCTCGGGGGCGACCGCCTCCGGCATCTCGTCGAGCAGAACGATTTTGCTGCCCCGGCGGCAGATGTCGTAGCATTCGTTGATGAGAATGCGCGTCACCCATGCGCGGAACGCGCCCTCGCTCTTGAGCGAATTGCGCTTCTCCCACGCCTTGCATATGCACTCCTGCACCGCGTCCTCCCGGTCGGCCTCGCTGCGGAGAATGCCGCAGGAAACGTGGTAGAGCGTTTTTTTCATGTCCATGATCTGGACGGTAAACTCTTCGGCTGTCATACGCAAACTCTCTCTGAGAGGCTTTACGCCTTTCTGTAAAGAAAGACGGAATTTCCCAACACACGGTTCAGTAAAAGCAAAAATTTTTTAATATTTTTTGAACTTTTTTAATGTACCACATTTTCCGCGCGGAATCCACCAGAAAAATTTGAAAAGGGGCTTGACAAAACTGTACGAGTGTAGTAGTGTACTAATCGCTTAATACAACAACACAACAAGGAGGGCTGTCATGAACTTTGCGATTCAGGGCTCGCGGCCGATCTGGCAGCAGCTCACGGAACAGCTGGCGCGGCGGATCATCACGGGCGCGTATCCGCTGGGGTCGCGGTTTCCCGCGGTGCGGGAGCTGGCGGCGGAAGCGGGCGTCAACCCGAACACGATGCAGCGGGCGATCACGCAGCTTGAGACGCTCGGTCTCGTCACAACGAACCGGACGCTCGGCCGCACCGTGACGGAAAATGCCGAGGCGCTCGAGGAAATGCGGCGGCGGCTGGCCGTGGAGTGTACGGAAAACTTTTTCAAGGAAATGGGGGCTCTGGGCTATTCCCGCGGCGAGGCCGCGGACATGGCGCAGGCGGAAAGGGAAAGAAACGATGAATGAAGAACTGGTAAAATGCACAGGGCTGTGCCGGAATTTTGAATCGGTGCAGGCGCTGCGCGGCGTGGATCTGAGTCTCACATCCGGCAAGATCGTCGGCCTGCTCGGCCCGAACGGTTCGGGCAAGACGACACTCATCAAGATCCTCAACGGCCTTCTCCGGCCGACGGCGGGCGAGGCACGCATCGCGGGCCTCCTGCCCGGCGTGGAGACGAAAGCGATCACAAGCTTCCTGCCCGACCGGGGGTATTTCCCCGATTGGATGCGCGTCGGCGACATGATCGATATGTTCTCGGACTTTTATGCCGACTTTGACCGCGTGAAGGCGGAGGAAATGTGCCGCGTGCTCGGGCTGGAAACGGGCAGCAAGATCAAAACGCTTTCGAAAGGTACGCGCGAGAAGATGCAGCTCATGCTCGTCATGTCGCGCCGCGCGCGGCTCTATCTGCTCGATGAACCCATCGCGGGCGTCGACCCGGCGGCGCGCGAGTTTATTCTGCGCACGATTTTGACGAATTATAACGAAAACGGTACGGTGCTCATCTCGACGCATCTGATCCTCGATGTGGAGCAGGTGCTCGACGAGGCGGTGTTCCTCCAGCAGGGACAGGTCGTTCTGCACGAGAGCACCGACAGCATCCGCGAACGCACCGGCGGCAGCGTGGATGAGCTGTTCCGCAACATGTTCCGCGCGCCGGTCCTGGGGAATGGAGGGGAATACAATGCTCGGTAAACTGATGAAATACGATCTGCGCTCCGGCATCCGCACGTTTTCGCTGATCTGGATCGGCCTGGCGCTGCTCGGTGCGATCAACGGCCTTACGATTCGCTTCGTGCTCGATGGCAACGTACAAAGCGAGCTTGTGAGCTTCATTTTCGGCGTCCTGCCTATGATCCTGCTCGTAGCGCTCTATGTGGCGATGGGCATTTTTGTCCTCGTTTTTATCATCGACCGCTTTTATAAGGGCCTTCTCGGAAACGAGGGCTATCTCATGTTCACGCTGCCTGTGACGAGCGCGGCGCACATCGCCTCCAAGACGCTCACGAGCATGATCTTCACGTTGGCAAGCGCCATTGTGGCGTTGCTGAGCGGCGGCCTTTTGCTGGCGGTGCTCGCGCCGCCCAGCTTTGGCGACATTGCGCAGGCATTCCAGGAGATGGGACGCTATCTGCGCGTCAATCCGCTGCCCGCTGGAACAGGCTGGGTGATCGCAGAGTTTGTGGTGTACTCGCTCATCGGCATGGCCACTGCCATTTTGCAGATCTATACTGCCATTTCGGTCGGCCACCTTGCCAAAAAGAACCGCGGATGGTTCGCGCTGCTCGCCTATGTCGGCATCAGCATCGCGGTCAGCATTCTCACGAGAGTGTGCATGTCGGTCTTCTTCCAGTCCGGCTCCTTCTCCGAGATGCTCCTCGGCTGGCAGGTCACGGTGGACAGCGCTGGCTGGCGCACGCAGGGCGTCGGCATGACGGCCTCAACGCTCGGCATCGGCATCGGTCTGGAGCTGCTCAAGGGCACGGCCTTCTTCTTCGCCACCCGCGCCATCCTCGACAAGCGCCTCAATCTCGAATAAAGCTATGAAAAACGATCCCGCCCGGAGCGAGCTCCGGGCGGGATTCATAAAACCGGCAAAGCCCATTAATGCAGCACCTTTTCCTGCATCAAGAGGTTTTGCCGGTTACTTGTTTTTTTAGACACTTTTTATTTGTTTGCTGGTGGGATTTCTCTTTAGCATTTGAGGGACACCATATTTTTGTTCACATTATGGATGTGTGTAACCGCAGTTTCTTCGTTCTTATACGCGATGATGGTGTGCAAACAGTCCAAAACCGCGATCTGTGCCAGACGTGAAGAAATGGCAGATAGATTGTGTTTCGTTTCCGCGGAGAGCGTGTGCAGAGAGATCTGAGAGATCTCCGCGAGCGGGGATTGCCCCATGTTGGTAAGGGAAATGATGTAGGCGTGATTGTCGCTGGCAACCTGCACCGAGTCTACAACGTCTCTTGAGGCGCCGGAGTGACTTATGGCAAAAACCACATCCTCCGGTCCGCACAGGCTGGAAACCATGATCCGTTGCATGTGACTGTCGGATTGGAAAATGGCGGTAATGCCGAGACGCAGCAGCTTGTGCTGAAAATCAATACCGATAGCGGCAGAGTTCCCCATGGCAATGATAAAGACTCGCTTTGCCCGGAAGATCCTGTCGGCGGCCGTTTCCAGCTGCGATGCCTGCTGGAGCTTCCGTGTCAGCTGCAACGCCTGCTGTGAGCTTTCAAAAACGCAGTCAATGACCTGGTCGATAGAGCTGCAGTCGTCGATACTGCCGTTAATGGTTCGGATTGGGCTGACGATGGACTGTGCAAGCAGAACTTTAAATTCCTGATAGCTTTTGAATCCGATTTTTTTGCAAAAGCGGACAACGGTTGCTTCGCTCACCCGGCTCAGCTCCGCCAGCTCCGCGACCGAGCAGTGAATGACCTGATCAGGATTTTCTGTGATATAGGTAGCAACCTGAAGCTCGGAGGGGGTCAGCCGGGAAAAGTTCGCTTTGATTTGAAGAACAACAGGAATGGAATCATTCATGGAAAGTTCCTCCGTTCTTAATCGACGCTTGAGAAAAAATTCACATTTTATATTATATCTACTTTCGCCAATATTTCAAGAATAAAATTTCAGTAGAATACACAAAAAACTGAAATGAAATTTTACAACATAAAAGTACGAATTTTATTGAAATTATCTTTCATAACTGTTATCTTGAAATTGTAGAAAAAACGCGAAAGGAGTCGAAGGAAATATGGATCAGACAGACTTTTTGTGGGAGATGATTCGCAGCGAGCTGGAGGACGCCGTTGGGAGAGAGAATGTCGATTGCTCACTGGCTGGGAAGCTGATTCATGGCGTGGACTGTTTCTGGCTGTCACTGATGAACGTTGCAACGCGGAAAAAGCCTCCCATGCCGGAAATTGTCGTCCGCCCCGGCAGCGATGCCGAAGTGATGAAAGTGTTGAAAATAGCGGATTACTACCGCATTCCTGTTACACCGTTCGGCGGCGCATCGGGCTCACAGGGCGGGTGTCTCCCGGTCGCCGGCGGCATCTCTCTGGATATGAAGCGCATGAACCGTGTTCTGGAATTTGATGAGTTTTCTCACACGGTCACAGTTGAGGCAGGCATAAATTTTCAGCAGCTTGAATGGCTGGCCAATGAACGTGGTTATTCACTGATGCACTATCCGAGCGCGCTGACCTGCGGTACGGTCGGGGGCTTCCTTGCACATAACGGCATTGGCGTGCTGTCTACAAAATATGGCCGCATCCAGGATCAGTGCCTTGCGTTGGAAATGGCGACGCCCGGCGCCGGGATCATCAGAACCGCGCCGGTGCCCAAGCACTCCTCCGGCCCGGACATTAAGGGAATGTGTATAGGTTCCGAAGGTACTTACGGCGTTTTTACAAAAGCGACGTTTCAGCTCTTCAAGCAGCCGGAGGTTCGTTATTTCCGTGGTTTCCTGTTCCCGAATCTGCACTCTGCCATCGAGGCGGGGCGGAAAATGCTCGAGGAGTTCAAGCCGTCGATCCTTCGCATGTACGATGAGGCAGAGACGAAATCTATCATTCGTAAGATTGTCGGTGTGGAGCAGCCCGGCTGCTTCATGAATATCGCTGTAGAGGGTATGAAAGCGGTTGCCGATATTGAGTTGGAACGAGCCTGCGCGATTAGTCAGGAATGCGGCGGCGAGGATATGGGCAGCGAATACGGCGAAAAGTGGTGGGAGACGAAGGTCACGTTCTTCTATCCGGGACATATGTTCTGTTATCCGAAAATGTACGGTACCATGGATACTGTAGCGACATTCTCTCAGATCGAGACGATCTACTGGGCAATGAAAAACGCAGTGGAGAGCCGCTTTCCGGGCGTGCAGTTTATAGCCCACTTCTCTCACTGGTATGAGTGGGGCTGCATGATGTATGACCGATTCATTGTAGAACGGGCTCCGGAGGATCCGGAAGAGGCACTGCGGCTTCATAACGAGATATGGAATGTCGGCGTACGCGCAGCGTTGGAGAATGGCGGCGTAGTCAACGACCATCACGGCGTCGGCATCAAGCTGGGCCGCCTGATGAAGGAGCAGTATGGACCGAGTATGGCAGTGTTCCATGCGCTGAAGAAGGAACTGGACCCCAACGGGATCATGAACCCGTTTAAGATGGGTGTGTAAGGAGGGCGGAACGATGTTTTCACAGGATGCGAAAAGAAATATCGACGCGTGCAAAATGTGCTGGATGTGTCGGCATCTTTGCCCGGTCGGACTGGTAACGGGCAACGAGGACAACACGCCGCGGGCCAAGGCGGTTCTGCTCAACTATGTGACATACGACGAGTCGTTCCTCAAGGAGACAGGCAGGGATCTCTATGAGTGCGCGCTGTGCAATCACTGCGCTGATTGGTGTGAAACCGGTTATGAGCCGGCAGTATATATCCGCGAGGGGAGAAGAGCGCTGGTGGAGGCGGATGCGCTTCCGGCCAATGTCCGTCCGGTCGTGGAAAACGTGCTGGAAGAAAACGGCACGCTGTACGGAACCAAGATCATACCTGCAAAACTTACGGAAAAGCTGCCCGATACGGCGGCGGTATTGCTATACGTTGGCGATACGGCCTCCGCCCGTGAAGAGAGCATGGCGATTGCTGCGGCAAGCCTTATGAAAAAGGCAGGGGTGGAGTATACGATCCTGAAGCAGGAACCGAGCTCCGGCGCGGCAATGTACGATCTGGTAGGAGAAATCGCGGAGGTGCAGCAGACGGCGGAGCGTCTGGTTGCCGCTGTTCGTGTCACGGGCGCGAAAACTGTTGTGACACTGGATCCGTCGGATGCGCGGATCATCATGCAGGATTATCCCCGCTGGGGGTGCGAAATTCCAGGCCTCGTGACGGCAACGGCGTATTTTGCCGGACTTCTCCGCGACGGAAAGCTGACGGTGAAGCGGCGACAGGAGGGCTGCGTCACATTCCATGACCCATGCCGGCTGAGCCGAGATCTGGAGGAAACGCAGCCTGCCCGCGAGATCCTGGCGGCGATGGGACTGACGCTGAAGGAAATGTTCCTCCACGGCGCCAATACCCGCTGCTGCGGCGGCGAAGTTCTTTCGGCACACTCCTCTTTTATTACAAAGAAAACGGCAGAACTTCGGGCGGAGGATGCCAAACGCACCGGCGCGGAGAGAATCATCACTGCCTGCCCAGGCTGCTGCGACGTGCTGAACCGGGGCGAAACCGGCATCCCGGCGGAGGATATTTTCACCCTGCTTGATGCCTGCTGCTGAGAAAGGACTTTGAGCATGAAATATCTCATCGGAGTGGATTTCGGCGGAAGCTCGACCAAAGCGTCTGTCATCAGCGCTTCCGGAGAGTTTATTGCCTCTTCCATGCGGGAGTATCCAACGCGCTATCCGCGTAACGGCTGGGTAGAGCAGTGCCCCGAGGATAGCTGGAATGCTTTTGTAGACAATATCCGCGCCCTTCTGGACAGCTCCGGTGTGGATGCAGGGGATGTGGAAGCCATAGCTTTTTCAGCAGCCTCCCAGACCGGCGTATATCTTGATGAACACGACAATGTTGTCCGGGCATCGATCTACTGGACGGACAAGCGCGCTCTGGAGCAGGTCGCATGGCTTAGAGAAAACTATGGACAGTACATTACAGACACCTGCCATAACCCGCCGGCACTTTCCCGCACACTGGTGCATCTTATGTGGATCCGGGACAATGAGCCGGAGAGTTTTCGACGAATCCGCAAGGTGATGTTTGTCAAAGACTACATTCGCTACCGGCTCACCGGAGAGTATGTGACCGACTATGTGGACGCGATGGGGTCTTTGCTGATGGATGTGCCACGAAACAAGTGGTCGGAAACGCTGTGCGCTCTTGCCGGGATACGGCCACAGGATCTGCCAGAGATCCGAAACCCGACCGATACCGCTGGCACGATACTGCCGGAAATGGCGCGCCTGACCGGCCTTTCGCCAAAAACAAAGGTCGTGGTCGGTTCTACCGATACAGTTCTTGAGGTCTACGCAAACGGAGCGGTCTCTGTCGGAGACATGACAATCAAACTGGCGACCGCCGGACGCATTTGTCCGGTGACCGACCGGTGCATCCCGCATCCAAAGCTCGTCAACTACAAGCATGTTGTTCCGGGACTTTGGTATCCGGGAACAGGTATGATGTCGTGCGCGGCCTCCTACCGCTGGTACCGTGATGTGCTCAGCCGGGGTGAGATAGAAGAGGCACGGCGCACCGGGACGGATGCTTACGCGCTGTTGGACGAGGCGGCTTCGGCGGTGCCCATCGGCAGCGACGGCCTGCTGTTCCTTCCGTATCTTCAGGGAGAGTATGGTGATCCGAGTTTGTGCGCGAGTTTTACGGGCATATGCTCCTATCACGGCAAAGGCCATTTCTCCCGGGCACTGCTGGAGGGCGTCGCATACGGCATGAAGGAGCACTTTGACGTGATCCGCTCTCTGGGTGTGACGGTACAGACACCGGTGATCATCGGCGGCGGAGCCAAAAGCCCGCTCTGGCGGCAGATCATGGCGGATGTGCTGAACGTCCGGCTCAGCTATAACGAAAACAGCGATTCGTCTCTGGGGGCAGCGATGCTTGCGGGCGTAGCTGCCGGGCAGTTTGCTTCTTTCGGGGACAGCGTCAAAAAGTGCGTTCGGGTAAAGGGATACACGGAACCTGTCCCAGAAAACGCGGAGAAATACAACGAAGGCTTCCGATACTACAAAGCAACGGCGGCGGCAATGAAATCCGTATATCATGCATTCACCGCTGATAGATAAAAGACTTCTGATCTGCCATTCCACAGAAAAAAAGGAGGAAACATTATGAAAAGGCTTCTCGCTCTGCTTCTGGCGCTGACCATGGTTTTTGCTCTTGCCGCCTGCGGCTCTACCCAGACCCCGGCTGAGCCCCCTGCTTCCGCCCCCACGGAAGCCAATGCTGCGGATACTCCTGCGGATGACACCGTCTATACAATCACCATCGGTACTATCACCAATGAGAATTTTGACGAAGTCCGCGCTCTCTACCGTATGAAGGAACTGCTTGCCGAGCGCACCAACGGCCGCCTGGTGCTGGAAATCTATCCCAGCAGCCAGCTCGGCAGTGAGCGCGAAATGGCAGAGCAGGTAATGCTCGGTACGCTGGACATCGGCATTTCCGACGGGCCGACGTGGGCCAACACGCTGAACATCCCCGAGCTCGCTGTTTGGGGTCTGCCGTTCCTGTATAACGGCCTGGACGAAATGGGCGCCGTGATCCATGAAATCCTGATCCCTGAATCTGCAAAAATGATGGAAGGCAGCGGCGTAACGCCTCTGTTCGGCTTCTGCAACGGTATCCGGGAAACTTATACTTCGACCAAACCGATCAACACGGCGGAGGATGTCAAGGGACTGAAGATCCGCGTTCCCGAGATATCTCTTTACGTCGATACGTGGACGAACCTCGGTGCCAACGCCACCACTACGCCCTGGAGCGAGGTATATACCGCCATGGCACAGGGCGTCGTTGACGGCCTCGAGGTCGATCCTGCCGGTTTGACCGACTCCAATTTGCAGGAAGTTGTGAAGTATATGTCCATGACAAACCACATGGGTGTTGTTCACATTCTGGGCATGAATACTGCCAACTGGGAAAAGATTCCCGATGATCTGCAGACGATCTTCCTGGAAACCGCGGATGAGATCGTTGATTGGCAGCTGGCAGAGCGCAAGGCGGCGGTGGAGGTTTCTCTGCAGAAGATTCGCGACGCCAATGTTGCAATCAATGAGATCACGCTGGAAGACCGCGCCTCTCTGGTCGCTGCCGTACAGCCCATGTACGATAAGTACGACGAAATGTACGGTCTTGGCAGCCTCATTACCGAGATCCAGACGGTAGCTGCCTCCGCAAGCAAATAAAACCCAAAGAAGACAGCGTGGCGGGAGAATATGCTCGGAGCACCCGGAATGGCAGGGGCGTTTCTCCCGCCCGTCTGCCGTGAAGAAGAGAAACGTATGTGGCGGAAGGAAATGATATGAAAAAAATTTACTCGATTCTGCTGAAACTGGACGGCATCCTGGATAAGATCCAGGCGGTTTTCTGCGTCATTTTGTTTGCGTGCATCGTGGTATTCGGTACGATGCAGGTGTTCGGACGCTTCATTCTCAACAACTCTCCCACCTGGACGGAGGAAATGATCCGTTACTGCGCTATTTGGCTCACGTTTGTCGGCAGCGCAATGACGGCAAGAAATGACGGACATGTTTCCGTCGACATTTTGCAGGAATATGTCCGCAATGCAAAGGCGAGAGCGATTTTATATACGCTTGCCCGCCTGCTCAGCGTTGTGTTTTTCATTATATGCATCCCCGCCGGGCTGGAACTGGCAGGCAGATCCGTCAATTCCTACGGTGCGTCGGTTCCCGTATCCTTTAAGTACATTTATGCCGCCATCCCGGTCGGCGCCGTACTGATCGTGCTTGCGTATCTCACGAGGATCCCCAAGCAGTGGAAAACCATTATGGAGGAGGGTGACCGGAAATGATCGGATATGCCGTTGGATTTCTTTTGCTCTTTATCGCTATCGGTGTTCCGGTGAGCATCGGCATCGGTCTCTCCGGCGTGCTCGCCATCCTGCTCGGCAGCGATATCCCCCTGATCATGGTCGCGCAGCAGATGGTACGCGGCGTCAATTCTTTCCCGCTGATGGCAATGCCTCTCTTCATCCTTGCCGGAGAGATCATGAGCGGCGCGAAGCTGTCTAACATGATGATCCGGTTCGCCCGGTCCCTTGTCAGCTGGATGCGCGGCGGACTCGGCATGGTGTGCGTTGTGGCGAATATGATCTTTGCCGGTGTCACCGGCTCCGGCGCCGCGGCCATCAGCGCCGTCGGCAGCCTGACCGCGCCGGAACTCGAGGAGCAGGGCTACGAAAAATCGTTTACCGCATCGCTGATTGCCGGCTCCGGTTCTCTGGGACCCATTATTCCGCCAAGCACGAACATGATCGTCATCGGCTCCATTACCGGTGTATCTGTGGGGCGCATGTTCATGGGCGGTATCCTGCCCGGCATTCTGATCGGCGTCGGTCTTATGGGACTGTGCTATTTCTACGCGAAAGCCCACAATGTTGACCGCGGTGACGGGAAGTTCATCCTCAAAGAGGTGCTCCGTGTCTTCTGGAAGGCTCTTCCCGCGCTGATCATGCCGCTCATCATTCTCGGCGGCGTTGCCTTCGGCGTGTTCACTGCGACGGAAGCGGGTATCGTGGCATGCGTTTACGGCCTGATCGTTGGCCTGTTCGTTTACCGGACGATCAAGCTGAAGGATCTCTTTATGATCTTCCGCAAGGCGAGCGAAAGCTCCGCCATGCTGCTGCTCATCATGGCGACCGCCAGCATTTACAGCTACATTTTCGCCCGTGAGGGCGTGGCGCAGGCAATGGGGAACTTCATTCTTTCCATTTCGAGCAATCCCAATGTCGTCGTGGCGATCATTGTGGGTATCATGCTGATCATCGGCTGCTTTATGGAAACACTTTCCGCCACGGTGGTGCTGATGCCGGTGTTTTGGCCTATCGTTGTCTCGCTGGGATTTGATCCCATCCAGTTCTGTGTGCTGTTTACCATCGCAACGGTGGTCGGCGGACTTACCCCGCCGGTCGGCTCGTATCTCTTCCTCTCCATGGCCATCACGGGCGCGTCGTTCCGTCAGGCGGTCAAGTACTGTCTCCATGTGCTGGTCATCATTTTCGTTGTGATGCTGGCCATGCTGTTCATTCCCGGGATTTCCACGTGGGTGCCGAATCTGCTCATGGGCGCCATGTAAAACGCTGCAAGCAAAATCGGAAAGGAGAAAAACTATGCTCGAATCCAATACCAGAGCGTTCACTGCTCCAATGAAATACATTCAGGGTTACGGTGAGCTCAACCATCTGGAGACCTATACCCGCGTGTATGGGGCGGCAACGTTTATTCTTGTCGACCGTTTTCTTTATCCCACGCTGGGGAAAAAGCTGGAAGAAGTTTTTGCAGGCACAGAGACAGCTTGCCATGTCGAACCGTTTGCGGGCGAGTGCTCCATGACGGAGATCCGCCGCGTGGCGGCGCTTGTAAAAGAAAAGGGCGCAGCGTGCGTTGTCGGCGTCGGCGGCGGGAAGACGCTCGACGCGGCAAAGGGTGCGGCGGATGGCCTGGACATGCCGTATATCATTTGCCCCACGGCGGCTTCCAATGATGCGCCTGTGGCGAGCGTAGCCGTGATCTATACCGACGAAGGCGTCCACAACGGCTCGCTCTTCTTCAAACGCAGTGCAGAATTGGTGCTGGTGGATACGGAGGTCGTTGCCAAAGCGCCCATCCGACTGTTCCGCGCCGGGATCGGCGACGCGCTCGCCACATGGTACGAGGCGGAGGCAAACAACCGCACCGACCATAAGAACTATGTGGGTTCCGGCTACCGCCGGACGCTGGTTGGCCTGGAGATCGCCCGGCTGTCCAATAAGATTCTGCGCGAGGACGGCGTCAAGGCAATCCATGCGCTGGAAGCGGGCGCAGTTACGGAAGCGGTTGAAAACGTCATTGAAGCCAACATCCTTATGAGCGGACTTGGCTATCAGAATACCGGCTGCTCGGTTGCCCATGCGGTCAACGCCGGACTGACGGAACTGGAGGAGTCTGCACCGTATCTCCACGGCGAGCGGGTGGGCTTCGGCGTGCTGGTGCAGTTCGTTTTTGAAAACCGTTCCGCGCAGGAGATCGACGATCTGGTGAACTATATGACGGCCACCGGTCTGCCGACAACGCTGGAGCAGGTCGGCGTGGACTATACGCGCGCGGACCGGATCGGCATCATGGTCGATAAGATCGTCCATCATAACGGCACGATCTATTCCGAACCGCTTTTTGTGAGTGAGGATACGGTTCGCGCCGCCATTCTGGGCGCAGACGCCATCGGCAGAGCGTATCGTCAGGGAAAACGACTCCTCTGACCGGCAGCTCCGGTGACAGTATGGAAATATTGGTATTGCTCAAACAGGTTCCGGCAAATCTGCGTGTAACACTGGACGGGCAGTTTTGTATCGAACGGGATCTGGCGGAGAATATGCTCAATCCGGCGGATAAAACGGCGCTGTATACGGCCCTCCGGCTCTGCGATTCGGAGGGCGGGAGCGTTTCCTGCCTCACAATGGGGCCGCCCTCGGCGGCAGACTGCCTCAGGGAAGCGGCTATGCAGGGGGCGGATACGCTCTATCATTTGTGCGATAAGCGCCTGGCCGGGGCGGACAGCTATGTGACGGCGCTGGCTCTCCGCCGTGCGGCTGACAGCATCGGGAAATTTGATCTCATACTGTGCGGGCAGAAAACGGTAGACGGAGAAACAGGTCAGGTCGGCCCAGAGCTGGCGGAAATGCTGCAATACGCCTGCCTGACCAACGTAACGGATGCTGCACCGTCGGAGCCGGGAGAACTGCTTTGCCGAAAAATGACAGAGCGGGAGGAGCAAATCTGCCGTGTTAGACTTCCGGCACTGATCGCAATCTGCGGCGTCCCTGTTCCAAACCGGCTCCCGACGCTTGCACAGATACGGAGGGCGAGAGAAAAAAGTGTCCAAACGATGGATGCCGTAGATATTGGCTTTCCACGGGACTATTCCGCGAAAAACGCTTCGCCGACCCGGGTGGTGAGAATGTACGAAAAGCCTGACGGACGCCGCCGCTGCCGGAGGCTGGACAGTGCAGATGTTTTGGCGGAGAAGCTGAAAATGCTGGCGGGGGAAACGTCATGACCGGGAAAATCATTGTGTTTCTTGAAGCGGCGGAGGATCTGCCGCTTCTCAGAAGCGGAGCGGCACTTTCCCGTGAGCGAGGATATGCGCTGATTGCGGTCAGCCTGGATACTGTGCCGCTCAAGTCGTTGTGTCTGGAGCCGGTGACAAAGATATACCGGCTGCCGTCGTTATGCAGCGAGAGCGCCTGTGCGGAAAGCCTTTCAAAACTTTGCCGGGAGGAGGATCCGGAAATTCTGCTGTTCCCGGCCACGGTTTATTCCCGCACGGTTGCTCCGCTGGTGGCGGCGAGGCTGCATACGGGGCTTGTGGCAGACTGCACCGGATTAAGGTGGGAAAACGGCGTATTCGTTCAGACCCGTCCGGCGTTGGGGAGCGCCTATCTGGCATCCATTCAGACCACTGGCAGGCCGAAAATCGCGACGGTTCGCCGCGGCGCGGTAGGCAAGCCACTTCCCGGGGGGGGGACGGCGGAGCCGCCGGTAGTTTCTCTCCTCCCGCAACTTGACGCCACAGAACTCGCGGTGCAGATCATCGGGCGTGAACCGAGAAAAAAGGAGCCGACGCTCTCTCAGGCGGAGATCATAGTCGCCGGAGGGTATGGCGTTGGCTCAGCCGAAGGGTTCGCACTGCTTGAAATATTGGCAAAACGGCTCTCGGCGAGCCTTGGTGCCAGCCGGGCGGCGGTGAATGCGGGGTTTGCCCCCTATCGCTGTCAGATCGGACTCACGGGGCAGATTGTACGTCCCAGAGTGTACCTGGCGTTCGGAATTTCCGGCGCTGTGCAGCATTTGGTTGGAATGGAGGCAGCAGAGACAGTTATCGCTGTTAACAGTGATAAAAATGCGCCCATCTTCTCCTATGCCGATTACGGATTGACAGAGGACTGGAAAAACGTTGTGCTCCACCTTCTGGAGAGGCTGCCGCGAGGCGGTGACGGATGACGAAATTTTCTCAAAATAAAGGAAGCGATAAATATGAATGTACGGGATAAGGTGATCGCCGTCACCGGTGGAGCCGGAGGGATCGGCGAAGCAATCACCAGAACGCTGTGTAAAAACGGAGCAGAGGTCTGGGTGCTGGATCTTCGCCCGGATGCCGCCGAGCGGACGGCGGAGAAAATGAGAGCCAACGGCTGGCGTGCTCGTGCATCGCAGATTAATGTGGCGGACGAGAACGACTGGCGCCGGACGATTGATGATATGGTTCGTGTCAGCGGGAAAGTTGACTGTGTGGTCAACCTTGCGGCAATCAACATCCGCAAGAGCGTCGAGGAAATGACCATCGAGGAATGGACACAGATGATGGTTGTCAACACGGGCAGCGTGTTTCTCAGCTGCAAGTATGTCATTCCGGTCATGCGCCGGCAAGGGGGCGGCTCGATCATCAACATATCGTCCATCTGCGGACTTGTCGGCCATAAATTTACAACGGAGGCGTATACGGCGTCCAAGGGCGCCGTGACACTCCTTACCCGCTCCATCGCGTCGCGCTATGGGCGGGAAAACATCCGGTGCAACTCCATACATCCGTGTACGGTCGATACGCCGTTTGTCGCTGTGCTGATGAATGATCCGGTCAAAAAGCAGCAGCGCATCGACGAGATACCTTTGGGACGGCTCGGGACGGTGGAGGATGTTGCCAACGCTGTGCTGTATCTTGCCAGCGAGGAAGGGACGTTTATCAATGGATGTGCTCTGACCGTAGACGGCGGCATGACCTGTTATTAGGATTCACTTTTCTAATCCTCACTCTTGCCTGTTGCGCGAAGCCCCCTCCTCCGGGGGCTTTGTGCGGCGAATGTGAAAAAGGAGAAATATTCTTATGAGACTGAAAGGAAAAAAGGCGGTTATTACCGGCGGCGCAAGCGGTTTCGGAAAGAAAACGGCTCTCCTCTTTGCCCGCGAGGGAGCGGAGATTACGGTGTTCGACAGAAATCTGGACGGCGCAGGACAGACCGCAGCAGAAATTAAGGCACTCGGGGGCGCAGCCCATGCCGTCGGGATGAACGTTGCGGACGAAAATGAGGTAAAAACGGCATTCGCTGAGGCGCTGCGGACAATGGGCGCTATAGACATTCTGATAAACTGTGCGGGCTTTGGACGCAGCGGAGATATTCAGGATCTGACTCTGGAACAATGGCAGAGTACAATGAACGTGAACGCGACGGGCATCTTCCTTTGCTGCCGCGAAGTGATCCCGCACATGATTGAACGGCAGTATGGAAAAATCGTAAACATTTCTTCTATCTGTGCCCAGACCGGACGAAGAGTCTCAGTGGATTATGCAGCGTCCAAAAGCGCTATCCTTGGCATCACCCGTGCGCTGGCGCTGCAGGTGGCGAAGGACGGCATCAATGTCAATGCCATCGCTCCCGGCCCCGTGGACACGCCCCTCTTTCGAAAAAACGCTATGAACGAGCGGATGCAGGAACTGATGAGCACCATCCCTTATAAGCGCATGGGGACAACAGAGGATATAGCCAATCTCTTCCTGTTTCTTGCCAGCGACGAGAGTGCGTGGATCACCGGCGAGTGCATTGCTATAAACGGCGGCGCTCTTATGAGCTGACAATGGGAATAGAGAATAAGAAAAGCGCTCCCCGCCGGGTCCGGCCCGGCGGGGAGCGCCTTTTGTATACATAAACGGTTCTCGCTTGAGAACGTCAGCCCCTCATGTCCATGAGCTTCTGTTTGAGTTCGCCCTCGATGCGGCCGAGCTCTTCCTCGGCCTGGGCGCGGCGGGCGCGGCCGTCGTTCTGAATCTGCTGGACTTCTTCGAGCGTGGAGATGAGGTGTTCGTTCGTTTTCTTGAGCGTTTCGATATCGACGATGCCGCGCTCGGACTCCTTCGCAACCTCGACCGAGCCGGTGTGCAGCGCCTCGGCGTTACTGAGCAGCAGCCGGTTCGTCACGTCGGAAACGGCGTGGGAGGCGTCCATCGCCTGCTTGGAGTGGTACATGCTGAGCCCCAGCACCATCTGGCTCTTCCAGAGGGGGATGGTGTTCACGATGGCGGTCTGGATCTTCTCGGTCATGAGAAGGTCGTTGTTCTGGATCATGCGGATCTGCGGGGACATCTG